>WLMU01000016.1 GCA_009700115.1 Actinomycetota bacterium | reverse complement strand
TCACCTTGGGTCAGGGCTGACCATGACCGATGTCGACGCCCAAGACGGCGAGGCTGACACCCCGACCGAGATCGCACCCGAGACACTTTTCGGAACGTTGCTGACTCGTTCGCACGGGCAACTTGTGCTGCATCCAATTCGCGAGGAGTACGCCGGATTGTTGGCGACCTTGCAGGCCGATGGCTATCACTCGATCATCGATTTGTGCGGCGTTGATTACCTCACCAATTTCTCACGTGAACTTCCTCCGGGCATTACGCCTGAGCGTTTTGAAGTCGTCGTGAATCTCATCAACCATCGCGAACATTCTCGTTTGCGACTGCGTGTCCAGATACCTGAATCCGATCCAGTACTTCCAACTGCGTTTGGGCTCTACGCAGGGTCTGAAGCAATGGAACGCGAAACCTTCGACATGTTCGGCATCGTGTTCGATGGACATCCCGATCTCACCCGCATCCTCATGCCCGAGGATTGGATTGGTCACCCGCTGCGCAAGGACTACGACATTGGTCGTATCCCGGTGCAGTTCAAGGGTGCTCCGGCGAATCGTTGATCTCATGACCGCGACGCACGAACTTCCAACAAACGTGAACCAGACCTCCGAAGGCGCTCAGGAACTGACCTCCGCCGGCGTTGTTGCTGCAGGGGAGCGGTTGCGCGAGTTGGGCGCAGTCCTTCGACTTTCAGAAAACGACGCACTCCTTGCCGAGCGCGAACAAGTTTCTGACGACGAAACCATGATCATCAACATGGGTCCACAGCACCCATCGACTCATGGCGTGTTGCGTCTCATGCTTGAGCTCCAGGGCGAAACCGTTCTCCGGTGTAAGCCGATCATTGGCTACCTCCATACCGGTATGGAACGCACTGGTGAAGAACTCACCTATCTGCAAGGCCCCACCAACGTGACGCGTATGGACTACGCCGCGCCGTTGTTCACCGAGTTGGCATTTTCGCTTACCGTCGAAAAGCTTCTCGATATCGAAGTTCCCGAGCGTGCGATCTGGATCCGCATGCTCATGACCGAGATGAATCGCATCTCGTCACACTTACTTTTTATGGCGACAAACGGCATGGATCTCGGTGCCGTTTCCATGATGCTCTACGGCTGGCGCGAGCGAGAAGAAGCGCTTCGCTTCCTTCAAGAAGTAACCGGCCTGCGGATGAATCACAATTACATCCGTCCCGGAGGCGTTGCTGCTGACCTTCCCGATGGTTGGCGCGATGGTGTGCTGCGTCTTCTCGACATGCTCCCTCCGCGCCTTGCGGAATACGACACGCTGATGAACCAACAGCCGATTTGGCGTGAACGTTTGCAGGGCGTCGGAGCGATCACCGCAGAGGAATGCCTTGCTCTCGGCGTTACGGGACCAATGCTTCGTTCAACGGGTTACGACTGGGATCTCCGTCGAGACATGCCCTATCTCGCGTTCGATCAGATTGAATTCGATGTCGTTGTCGGTTCATACGGTGACTGTTTCGATCGTTACGCAATTCGGCTTGCTGAAATTCATGAGTCAATGAAGATCGTGCGTCAGTGTCTCGAGAAGATGCCAAAGGGCGACTACCGCATTCAGGACAAGAAAGTCACTCCGCCGCCGCGTGCGCGTATCGACGAGTCCATGGAAGCGCTTATTCATCACTTCAAGATCTTCACTGAAGGCTTCAAAGTTCCTGAAGGCGAGGCCTATGTTGCAATCGAGTCGCCTCGCGGCGAACTTGGCTGCTACATCGTGAGCGACGGTTCTTCGAAGCCGTACCGCATGCACGTTCGTGCGCCAAGTTTCGTGAACCTGCAGAGCCTTCCGCACCTCATGCACGGCAGTCTCGTGGCCGATGCTGTCGCCATCATCTCGAGTGTCGACCCCATTCTTGGGGAGGTCGATCGCTGATGGCTCGCCTCACAAACGACAATATTGAACTCGCGCGCGAGATCATTGGCCGCTATCCGCGACCAAAGTCTGCGCTCATTCCGCTGTTGCATCTCGCGCAAGAACAAGACGGGCACCTCACCGACGAAGCAATGGCTCATATCGGTGAACTTGTTGGCGTTTCGTCTGCCGAGGTTCTCGGAACGGCGTCGTTCTACGAAATGTTCAAGATGGAACCAGTCGGTCGTTACATGGTGAACATTTGCACCAACATTTCTTGTCAGTTGCGCGGCGGCGAGGAGCTCCTTGCGCATGCCGAAAAGACACTTGGGATTCGTCCAGGTCAAACCACCGCCGACGGGCTTTTCACCCTTGAAGATGTTGAGTGCATCGCTGCCTGCACCGAAGCTCCGTGTTTGCAGGTCAACTATCGCTACGAACATCGCATTTCCAACGAAGGTTTTGATCAACTTGTGAGTGATCTGCGCGATGGTCGTCGTTCTGACATCCCCTCTCATGGAGTGCTCGCCGAAATTCGTCAGCACATCCCGGCCGATCGGCGTGCAGGCAATGTCAGCCCTGAAGACACGGCAACTCCGGACTGGATCGCAGCAGCGGGGGAGGGCGGGAAATGATTACTGACGCTCCTCAGATCATCACGTCGCGATTCGATAAAGCCGACAGCCACACGCTTGCTGGTTACGAAGCCACCGGTGGATATCAGGCGTTGCGAAAAGCACTCTCTATGGGCCCGGCCGCAGTTGCCGACGAGGTCAAGACCGCAACCCTTCTCGGACGCGGTGGCGCCGGTTTCCCGGCAGGCGTGAAGTGGGGCCTCGCTCCAGAAAATGTGTGGCCGCGTTACCTCGTCGTCAATGGCGATGAATCCGAACCCGGTACCTACAAAGACCGTCTCCTCATGGAGCGCGATCCTCACCAACTTATTGAGGGTGTGCTCCTTGCGAGCTACGCCGTCGGTTGTGGTCAGGCCTTCCTTTATGTCCGCGGCGAAATGGCGCTTGCTCAAGAACGCATTGCCACTGCATTGAACGACGCCTATGCCGCTGGCTATATAGGCAAAAATATTCTCGGTTCAGATTTCTCCGTTGATGTCGTACTCACATGGGGCGCTGGCGCTTACATCGTGGGCGAAGAAACCGCGCTCATTGAAAGTCTTGAAGGCAATCGTGGAATGCCTCGCCTTAAGCCCCCGTTTTTTCCGGCGGCCAAGGGTCTGTACATGCAACCCACAATTGTGAACAACGTCGAGACTCTTTCTAATCTCCCTTGGATCGTCACCAATGGCGGCGAAGCATTTGCTGCACTTGGTGCCGAAACGTCTCGCGGTACCCGCATGTTCGCAGTCTCGGGTCACGTGAAGAACCCAGGTGTCTTCGAAGTTGAATACGGCGTCACAACGTTCCGCGATCTCATCTTTGCTCCCCAATATGCGGGCGGCATCCTCGGCGATCGCGCCCTCAAGGCATTTATTCCGGGTGGCGCGTCAGCTCCATGGTTCTTCGACGAACATCTCGATCTGCCGCTCGAGAAAGTCACCGTTGACCGAGCTGGATCAATGCTTGGTTCCGGAGCCGTCATTGTGATGGATGAAACCACCGACGCGGTCAAGGCCTGCCTGCGCGTCGTTCGGTTCTTCGCTCGCGAATCCTGCGGCAAATGCACACCGTGTCGTGAAGGTACGACGTGGCTGCAAAATATTCTTCAACGAATTCAGGACGGATACGGCCGTCCCACCGATCTTGATTTGCTGATGGATGTTTCTGACAACATTTCACCCGGAATTACTTGGCCACCGAAGCAGACCACGATCTGCCCGCTTGGACCATCAGCGGTCTCGCCGATTGCTTCGGCAATGCAGCGATTCCGTCCCGAGTTCGAGGCGCGCATCGCACAAGCCGAAGAAGCTCGTCACTCGGTCCCAGTGAACTTCACGAAGGCGTCTTCGCATGGCTGATTCTGACGTGACCGCAATCGACGGCGTCGCCGTGGAAATCAATGGCGTCGAGGTCATCGCTCGTAAGGGCGAACTCCTTATCGACGCTGCCGAGCGCACGGGTACGTACATCCCGCGCTTCTGTTACCACGAGCGTATGAAGCCGGTCGGCATGTGCCGCATGTGTTTGGTCGAGGTCGATACCGGTCGCGGTCCTGCGCTTCAACCCAGCTGCATGATCGAGTGCACGCCGGGGATGAAAGCCGACACCGAATCTGCAGTAACAAAGAAGGCTCAAGACGGTGTTCTTGAGTTCCTCCTCGCGAACCACCCGCTCGATTGTCCGGTTTGCGATAAGGGCGGCGAATGTCCGCTCCAAGATCAGACGATGGCTTATGGGCCTGGCGAGAGTCGCTTCATTGAAGAGAAGCGACACAACGAAAAGCCAATTCCGATTAGCGATCTTGTTTTGCTTGATCGCGAACGTTGCATCCTCTGCGATCGCTGCACGCGCTTTGCCAAAGACGTTGCTGGTGATCCGCTCATTCACTTCATTCATCGCGGCAACAACACCGAAGTCAACACCTTCCCCGATGAACCATTTGCGTCGTACTTCAGCGGCAACACCGTGCAGATTTGCCCGGTGGGTGCGCTCACGGCCTCGACCTATCGCTTCAAGGCCCGTCCTTGGGATCTTGAGACCACCGAATCCACATGCCAAACCTGTTCGGTTGGCTGTCGTATCTCGATCGATTCCTCACGCGATCAGGTCCAACGTTTTGCCGGTGTCGATATCGATCCGGTCAACTGGGGCTGGCTCTGCGACAAGGGTCGTTTCTCAAGCCAAGTTGTTACTTCAGACGCTCGACTCTCCGAACCGCTCGTGCGCGACGGTTCCAACCTTGTCGCCGCCAAGTGGTCCGATGCACTGAACCGGTTCGCAAGCGCCCTCGGTAATGCTTCATCGGCGCAGTCGATCGGCGTTATTGGTGGTTCACGTCTAACCAATGAAGACGCCTACGCCTGGTCAAAACTCTTCAAGGGTGTTCTCGCTACTGACAATGTCGATGCACAACTGGGCGATGGTCTTCCTGCCCACGCGGTTCTTGGTCTTCCAGCTGCCACGATCGATGAAGTGTGTGCTCCGGGTGGCACGGTGCTGCTTCTTGGCCCCGACGTAAAGGAAGAACTTCCGGTTCTTTTCCTTCGACTCCGGCACGCTGCAGTTGAAGATCGCGTCACGCTCGTTGAAGTCTCGCCACGATCGTCAGGCCTCACCTCACTCACAAAAGCATCGATCCACCCGCGCCCCGGCGAAACCGCCGATGTTGTGGCTGCACTCGTGGGTTCGGCAGCAATCGATCGTGAAATTGCCGGGATTTCCATCGCCGATCTCGAAGCGGCGCGCAATCTTCTGAACGCAGCCACTGGGCCGATCACCGTTGTCCTTGGGCGAGCGTCGTTGGCAGAGTCAGCGAGCGTGACGGTCGCTGCGGCATCAGCAGTTCTTGCCGCTCGTCCCGACACCACGTTCCTTTCGGCGCTTCGACGTTCCAATGTGCGAGGCGCTCTCGACATGGGTCTTGCTCCGGGGCTGCTTCCCGGGCGCGTCACCCTCGACGATGCTCGTGAGTGGTATTCCGAGATCTGGCCTGCACTTCCGGTTACCGAGGGTCTCGATACCGAAGGCATTCTTCGCGCGGCTGCCGACGGACGCATCGATGTCCTTGTTCTTCTTGGCGCTGACCCCCTCTCCGATTTCCCCGATGCCGACTTAGCCGAGCGCGGTCTCACTGGTGCTCGGACAGTGCTTGCGGTCGACACTGCACTCAATGCGTCAAGCAAACGAGCCGATGTCGTGCTTGCCGCCGCAGGCTTTGCCGAGAAAGCGGGCACGACAACCAATATCGAGGGTCGCGTCAGCACGCTTTCGCAACGCGTCACTCCGCCCGGCACGGCTCGTGCCGACTGGATGCTCGCCGCTGAAGTTTCTTCACGACTTGGCACTGACCTCGGTTTCGAGAACTTCACCGATGTGCTCGCCGAGATCTCAGCAGTCGCTCCGGCATACCTTGCACTCGATCAGGCCATCGCCGAGGGTTCGCCCGATGGCATTCTGCTCCCACTCGATGTTGTTGTGATCATCGATGAAGACGACGATGACATTGTGATCGTTGACGAAACTGTCACCGCTGATGTTGCAGAAGATGCTCTGGAAGTTGCCGGCGATACCGAAGGACTCATCGAACTGATCGCCGACGATTCTGATGTCGCCGGTTCATTGCCGCCGTTCGTGCAGTTCGCCCCGGTCACAAATATTGCGACGCCTCCCGTCGATTCTTACGGGTTCCGACTTGTTGCAACCCGAAAGCTTTACGACCAAGGCACCCTCGTGCAGTCCGCCCCCGCTCTTGCTCCGCTTGCTCCTGGTTCGACGGTTTCTCTCAATCCGTGGGAATTCGATCGATTGGGCGTTGCCGAAGGCGGCCGCGCTGTTGTTCGCACCGCAAAGGCTTCTGTGAAGGTCGTCGTGCGATCCGATGCCGGCGTGCCCCGTGGCGTTGCCGCAATGATCGTGAACCAAGCTGAAGGTCGCGTGAGCGATCTTGTTTCTGTCGATGAGCTTGTTGCCGAGGTCAGAATCGAGACCGCTTCATGAACTCGAACCTCGTTGTCATGAATCTGTTCAGTGGAGGTGCCGCAAATGCTTAGTGGTGATCCGCTTCTTTCTGGGCATATCGATCTCGCTGTCGTACTTATTGTCTTGCTCAAGGTCGTCGCCGTCTTTGCGTTCCTTCTGGTGGCGACCATGCTCATGATTTGGTTCGAACGAAAGGTCGTTAGCGACTTTCAGAATCGTGTTGGTCCGAATACGGCTGGTCCATTTGGCATCCTTCAAACACTCGCCGATGGCATCAAGTTCTTTTTCAAAGAAGATCTCATTCCCGACAGGGCGGAACGACGCGTCTTCATCCTTGCGCCGCTCCTTACTGTTGTTCCTGCGTTTTTGTTGTTCACGATCGTTCCCTTCGGTGGCGATTTCAGTAACGGCCACGATGGTTCGGTGGAATTGTTTGGCCACACCACCTACCTGCAGTTGGCAGACCCGGCGATCGGCATCCTCTTTGCGCTCGCCATGTCGTCGATCGCTGTTTACGGCGTGATGCTCGCCGGATGGTCGTCAGGCTCGAAGTATCCGCTTCTCGGATCCGTGCGCGCTTCAGCGCAGATGGTGTCCTACGAAGCTGCTCTCGGCCTTTCGGTCTGCGCAGTCGTGCTCACCACGGGCACTCTCAGCACTCACGGCATCGTGGTCGCTCAGGCTGGCAGCGGTTGGGGCGGATTCATTCCTCATTGGAACTTGATCGCAGCCGGTTTCGTTCCGTTCGTCGTGTTCTTGCTTGCGAGCCAAGCGGAACTCAATCGTCCGCCGTTCGATCTTGTTGAAGCCGAGCAAGAACTCGTTGGCAGTTATCACACCGAGTATTCGTCTATCCGTTTCGCTCTTTTCTTTGTTGCCGAGTTCATGAATTCGGTCACGATGGCGGCCATCATCGTCACCCTTTTCTTGGGCGGCCCTGCCGGCCCCGCACTTCTTGGTCCAGGCTGGCTGTGGGGAATTATCTGGTTCCTGCTCAAGATGACTGCGTTCCTGTTCTTGTTTGTCTGGGTTCGCAGCACACTTCCGCGAGTTCGCTACGACCAACTGATGGACCTCGGCTGGAAGGTGCTCATTCCGCTTTCTCTCGGATGGTTGCTTCTCCTCGCCACGTTCTGGGTTGCTCGTGATCAGCACTGGAACGGATTCGTGACAGTTGCACTTGGTGCCGTGGTTGGGCTTACCGGTTACGGGCTCCTCAAAGGCGCGATTGCAACCTCTAAAGCACGTCGACTCGAAGGGGTGGTGGACTGATGGGATACCTCGGAGGTTTCCTCGTCAGCCTGCGCCAGATTGGTCGCAAGCAACGAGTAACGACCCAGTACCCGAAAGAAAAGGCACCAAAGCCGATCCGTGTGCACGGGCGTCATGTTCTCAATCGTTACGAAGACGGAATGGAAAAGTGCATCGGCTGCGAACTCTGCGCTGGTGTTTGCCCCGCAAAGTGCATCTTTGTTCGTGGTGCCGATAACCCGATTGACGATCCCGTTTCTCCCGGTGAGCGTTTTGGGTACATCTACGAGATCAATTATCTCCGGTGCATCCATTGCGATCTTTGTGTCGAGGCTTGCCCGACCGAAGCAATTACCGAGACCAAGATGTTCGAGTTCTCGTTTACCAACCGGGCCGACGCGATCTATACCAAAGCGGAACTTGTGGTTGACGACGATGGCATGCCGCAGAAGATGCCATGGGAAGACTGGCGTGAAGGCGAAGACCTTCCGACATCAGCTTGGATGCGCGCAACCTCGCCGTCCGGATCAGCAGAGTTCGAGGGCGTTGTCGGCTGGTCCGGAGAACTTGGTTATGGCATTCGCGCTCCGGAAGCCGCACAGGAGATCAAGGATTCGATCTCGACGCCGCTCGACATGATCGACGAGCATGGCCACGGACACGACGACCACGCCCCAGGAACCGCCGAACATGTTTCGCCCGGGCACGACGATCATGCTGACGATGAAAGGGGCGGTGATCTCTGATCATGGAAACCGTCGTCTTTATTGTGAGCGCACTGATTGTGCTTGCCGGTGGTCTCGGAGTTGTTTCGTCGCGTAATCCTGTGCATGCCGCGCTCAGTCTTATCGCCACGCTGTTCGGAATAGCAGTGTTGTTCCTCAACCTCGGAGCCCAACTACTCGCCGTTGTCCAGGTCATCGTTTATACCGGGGCAATCGTCGTTCTGATTCTGTTCGTCATGATGTTGCTCGGCGTTGATCGCGAAGAGGACCTCGAAACAGAGCCATTGGTCGGGCAGCGCCTTCTCGCCGGTCTTATTGGACTTCTTTTCCTGGGTGCGATTCTCGCCATCATCATCATTGGCAAGGACGCCATCGTGACGGGTTCGCATTCAGTAACCGGAGCGATCTCGCCGACGATTGCCAACATCTCGCAAATCGGTACTGCACTGTTCACGACCTACGTCTTCCCTCTCGAAGTCACCGCTGGTCTTCTCACGATCGCTGTTGTGGGCGCTGTTGTTCTTTCTCGACGCCCAAATGATCTTGCACCGATTCCGGAACCCGAATCCATGGTCGATATGGGCGACGAACCTCTTACCGCCATCCCCGAGGAAGGAGCGCACTGATGGGCTCAAACCTTTCGTTGGCGTATCTGATGCTCTCGGCGATCCTCTTTGTGATCGGCGGCGTCGGCGTACTCATTCGACGTAATCCGCTTGTCATGATCATGTGTGTCGAACTCATGCTCAACGCCGTGAACCTTACGTTCGTGACGTTCGGAAAGATGCTGAATGACATCTCTGGTCAGATCATCGTGTTCTTCGTGATGGTCGTCGCTGCAGCTGAAGTTGTGATTGGCCTCGCCTTGATTGTGGCGATGGCACGACGTCGTCCCGGCGCTACCGCCGATGACCTTCGGACATTGAGGGGATAAGGGACATGGTCGGATTGGTCTGGTTAATTCCTGCGCTTCCCTTGGCTGGGTTCTTGCTGTTGGTGTTTTTCGGCAAGCGCATTGATGAACCACGTTCCGGGTGGATCGGCACGGGTGCAGTTGCGCTCGCGTTTGTCACCGCCTGCCTTGTGTTCGCTGGGCTCTGGGGAGAGCCGGAACACACCTACGAGCTTTCCCTGTTCCAGTGGATTCCCGCCGGTCACTTCAACGTCGACATCGGCATCCTTCTTGATCCGCTGTCGATGTCGATGGCGCTGTTCATCACAGGCATCGCTTCGTTGATCCACTTGTACTCAATCGGGTACATGCACGGCGATAGTCGATTCCCGCGTTTCTTTACCTATCTGAACTTGTTTGTGTTCTCGATGCTTGTGCTCGTATTGGGAAACAACATGGTGCTCACCTTTCTCGGTTGGGAAGGCGTGGGTGCGTGCTCCTACTTCCTCATTGCCTTCTGGTTCGAGAAGGAAGAAAACGCCAGTGCCGGCAAGAAAGCCTTCATCACCAACCGCGTTGGTGACTGGGGTTTCATGATCGCAATCTTCATGACCTTCTTTGCCTTCGGCACGGTCACCTACACCCAGTTCCTTCCGATGGCTCCTGGGTTGGCACAGACCACTGCAACCTTCATCGCCCTAATGCTGTTCGTCGGCGCCATTGGTAAGTCGGCACAGATTCCGTTGTTCATCTGGCTGCCCGATGCTATGGCTGGCCCCACTCCAGTGTCTGCGCTAATCCACGCGGCAACCATGGTGACGGCCGGGGTTTATTTGCTGGTTCGAGTCAACCCGATCCTCGCTGCATCGGCTTCATGGATCCCATGGATGATCGCCATCGTTGGTTGTGCCACTGCGTTCCTTGCAGCAACGATCGCTCTTGCGCAGCAGGACATTAAGAAAGTTCTCGCGTATTCGACCGTCAGCCAGCTTGGCTACATGTTCTTGGCCGTTGGCGTTGGCGGCTACAGCGCAGCGATCTTCCACATGATCACGCACGCCTTCTTCAAGGCATTGTTGTTCCTTGGCGCTGGTTCTGTGATTCATGGCATGCACGATGAACAAGACATGCGACGTATGGGCGCATTGCGCAAAATCATGCCCGTCACCGCGGTCACGTTCATTGTGGGCTGGTTGGCCATCGCCGGTGTCCCGCCATTTTCGGGCTTCTGGTCAAAGGACGACATCCTCGCCTACGCCCTCCATAAGAGCGTGATCCTTTACATCTTCGGTCTGATCACTGCGTTGCTCACCGCGTTCTACATGAGCCGCCTGGTGTTCCGAATCTTCTATGGCGATGCCCGATGGGGCGAATCCGCCGAGGCAGAACTCGCCAACCTCAATGCTCACACCGCAACCGATGCTGTCGACGCTGATGCCGCTGCTCACGGTGACGCCCATGATGATGCTCACGCTGACTCTGGTCACGGAGCTATGCATCCGCACGAATCGAAGTGGCCAATGTTGGTACCGCTCATTGTTCTGGCTTTCTTTGCCGCAATTGCGGGCGTGCTGAACCTTCCGTTCACCGAGCACCTTGAATTCCTCAATCGATGGCTCGAACCAGTTGTTGGCGAGAATCAAGCACATCTTTCGCTCGGCGGGGTGCAGCTCACCATCGAACTGTTGCTTTCAACGACGATCGCGATCGTCGGCATCATTGCTGCCTACCTCGTGTATCTGAAACACAAGGTCGATCCTCGACGTATTGAACTTCCGTTCTTCGCCAACGGTTGGTATATCGATCAAAGCATCACGAAGTTCATGGGCGGCGTTGGTCGCAAGGGATTTGAACTCATCGCGATGTTCGACAAGGTGGTTATCGATGGCGCCGTTAATGGTGTTGGTCGAGCTACTCGTGGCGGTGCCTCCCGACTCCGATCCATCGAGAATGGTTATGTGCGCTGGTATGCACTCATGATCGGCGTTGGTGCCGTTCTCCTCGTCGCCTTCGCAATGACGCAGGTGAGCTTCTGATGAGCGCTTCCATCCTTTCCACCGTGTTCGCCTCTGAAGGCGCAGCGACGTTCCCCATTCTTCCGGCACTGATCTTTGTACCGCTCATCGGTGCGGTCCTTATTGCGCTCATGCCGAAGTCGCGTCCCGAACTTTCGCGACAGATGGCAATCATCACGGGACTCCTAACTGGCGTTCTGAGTATTGCGTTGTTGGTTGAGTTCAAGACCGGCGACGCCGGATTCCAGTTCGTGGTTCAGCAAACCTGGGTGCAGTCGCTCGACATCAAGTTCTTCCTTGGCGTCGATGGCATCTCGTTGTTCCTCGTTGTGCTCACTGGCATCTTGTTCCCGATCGCGCTTTTCGCAGCGAAGCCAGAACACAGCCCGAAGGGTTACTACGCATGGCTCACGCTGCTCATGGCGGGCTGCATGGGTGCGTTCCTTTCGCTCGACCTTTTCCTGTTCTTCTTGATGTTCGAAGTCACCCTGGTTCCGCTCTACATGCTCATTGGCAAGTGGGGCCACGGTCGTCGGGTCTACGCCGCAACAAAGTTCTTCCTTTACACAATGCTTGGTTCAGCGTTCATGCTGGTTTCCATCGTCACTCTGGCGGTTGTTGCCGGAGCTGGCGACAAAGGCGGCGTGTCGTTCGACTTCACCAAGATCATTGCCACTCACAACTTGGCAACGAGCACCGGTCGCTGGTTGTTCTTGGGAATGGCTATTGCGTTTGCAGTGAAGGTGCCATCGTTCCCATTCCATACGTGGTTGCCCGATGCGCACACTGAAGCGCCCACCGCAGGCTCAATCGATCTTGCCGGCATCCTTCTGAAACTTGGCACCTACGGATTCCTTCGTTACGGGCTTGAACTGTTCCCCGAAGCGACGGTGTGGTTTGCGCCAGTGATGTTGACCTTGGCCACGATCGGTGTGGTCTATGGCGGCATCGTCGCGGCGATGCAACGCAACCTCAAGCGATTGATTGCGTATTCATCGGTCGCGCATATGGGCTTTGCGCTTATGGGTCTGTTCGCACTGAACGTCGAAGGCATCGAAGGTTCTGTGCTGCAGATGATCAACCACGGCATCTCAACTGGTGCCCTGTTCATCCTTCTCGGATTCCTCTACACCCGTCGCCACACCTACGAGATCTCTCAACTCAAGGGCATCGGCAAGGTCGCACCGGTGTTTGCTGGCATCTTCACTCTCGTGATGCTTTCCTCAATCGGTGTTCCTGGCCTCAACGGATTCGTTGGCGAGTTCCTGGTTCTTCTCGGCACGTTTATGGCTCATCGTTGGTGGGCCGTCGTGGCTGCGACCGGCGTGATCATCGCGGCGTTGTATCTGCTCTGGGCCTACCAGCGCGTGTTCCAAGGCGAGCCAGACGAAGCAAACAAGTCATTCCCGGATCTCAAGATCTCCGAGAAACTTGTCATGGTCCCGCTCATTGGTCTCATCATCTTCCTTGGTATCTATCCGAAGCCGGTCCTCGATCGCATTGCCCCGTCGGTGAAGCGAGTGGTAACTCGGCTCGAAGTTGAAGTCCAAGGCTTCCACGAACCAGTAACGCGCAACGGCGCTGATTTGCTCCACATCACCGAGTCATCGCACACAATGAATGGTGAACATGGTCTTGGTGTCGCAACGAACGGACAGGGGGCGAACCAGTGATCGCTTCTCTCTTCGCTCAAGCCGCTGTCACGTCAGCGACAACTGAAAATGGAATCGTCCACGTCGCTGGACCTTCTATTGATTGGCTGGCTCTACTGCCACTGCTGATCTTGTTGGTAGGCGCCCTCCTCACGCTCACGTTCTCCTCCTTCCTGAAGGGTCGTGCGCCAAAGGGTCTCTTTACCTGGACCACCGTTGCGATCGCTGTCGGTGCAGCGATCAGTGCCGTTCCGATGTGGGCGCGAGTTCAGGGTTGGAACTCACTGATGTGGTGGAACCTCGACCAAGCGCAAACCGGGCCGTTTAGTACGGCTGGGGGAGCGGTTGGTATCGACGGCTTCTCGTTGTTCATCACTGTGGTGCTCTGTATCGGCGTTGTTCTTGCTGCCCTGCTTGCCGATGATTTCCTTCGACGCGAATCGATGAGTGGTCCGGAGTTCTACGTCCTGCTGCTTCTGTCGGCGGTCGGCGGTGTCATCATGGCGATGTCGAACGATCTGATCGTTCTCTTCATCGGTCTCGAAACGTTGTCGATTGCCGTTTATGTGCTCGCCGGTATGAACCTGCGTCGGGTGCAATCTCAGGAATCAGGCCTCAAGTACTTCATTCTTGGTGCGTTCTCTTCTGCCTTCTTGCTCTACGGCATCGCGATGCTCTACGGAGCAACCGGTTCTACGAACTTTGTCGACATTCGCGAGTTCATGGCGAGCGTTGTCCCGATCCACAACGGATTGCTGCTTATGGGACTCGTTCTCGTGCTTGTTGGCCTGGCATTCAAGATCTCTGCCGTGCCATTTCACGCATGGAGCCCCGATGTTTATGACGGCGCTCCCACTCCAGCAACGGCGTGGATGGCAGCTGGCGTAAAAGCTGCAGCTGTTGCAGGGTTGGTTCGGGTCTTCATGCTGACGTTCTCGAATTACGCCTCGACCTGGAAACCCATCATGTACGTCCTGGCCATCCTGTCGATGGTGGTCGGCGCTTCACTTGCCATTGTTCAGAGCAACGTGAAGCGGATGTTGGCGTATTCCTCGATCAGCCATGCCGGTTTCATTCTCATGGCGGTTCAGGCGAATAGCGGAAACGGCATCACCGCAGCGGCCTTCTACGTCGCCGTCTACACCTTCATGGTTGCGGGCTCCTTTGGTGTGGCGACCATTGTCGGACGCAAAGGCGACGGCAACCATGAACTGTCCGATTACCAGGGCCTGGTTCGCTCGAATCCATGGTTGGCGGGCTCATTCATCCTGTTGCTGTTAGCCCAAGCCGGTGTGCCATTCACTGCTGGCTTCTTTGCCAAGTTCCTCGCAATCACCGCCGCCGCCGATGCTCACGCAGTTCCATTGGCGCTGGTGGCCATGGTTTCGGCCGTCATTTCGGCATTCCTTTATCTCCGGATCATCGTGGCCATGTTCATGTCAGGTGGCGACGACGGACTCGAGGATGTTCCCCACGCAAACCGGCTCCGGGTTCCAATGGCGGCCGGACTGGCCATCGGAATCTGTGTTCTTGTTTCGGTCGTTTACGGTCTGTTCCCAGACCTACTTCTTCACAACGCTCGCGCGGCCACTCCGGCTGCGGTTCAGTTCGAGCGTCCCGTCTCCGCAGGGTCCACCACCGCCGGTGGCTGATCACACAAGATTGAACCGCTCTCTCTATGCGACAAGGATTTCATGCCGTGTTAGGCCTTTCTGTAGTGTCCGGGAACAATGACTGAGTACTCCGATTTCGTCAGGCAGTACCTCACCGTCGTCATTTTCGCGGGCGTTGGTATTGGTCTTGGTGCTGGTCTGCTTGGCATTGGCAAGATCTTCCGACCCACTCGTCCTCAAGAGCAGAAGTATCTTGTCTACGAATCAGGCGTCGATCCGGTCGGTACGGGCTGGTCGCAAAGCCAGATCCGTTATTACATCTACGCGCTTCTCTTCGTTATGTTCGATGTTGAAGCAGTCTTCATGTTTCCATGGGCCACACAACTCGAGGCCTATGGCGTCTTCGGTTTGGTCGAGATGCTGCTTTTTGTGGCGATCTTGGCGCTTGGTCTGCTCTACGCCTGGCGGAAGAAGGTGCTCCGATGGGCTTAGTTGAAAGTGGCAAGCTGCCCAAGCCGCTCGCCAAACTCCTTAATATTTCCCGCAAGTATTCGATTTGGGCCTACCAATGGGGCCTTGCCTGTTGCGCGATCGAAATGGGTGCTGCGTTTGCATCGCCGCGTTATGACGTCATGCGCCTCGGCGTGATCCCGTTCCCTGCAAGCCCTCGCCAAGCCGACCTTGTCGTGATCGCTGGCACAGTGACCGACAAACTTGCTCCCGCCGTTGTGCGTCTTTACGAGCAGATGCCCGACCCGAAGTACGTCATCTCAATGGGTTCATGTGCCAACTGCGGCGGTCCATACTGGGATAGCTACTCAGTCACCAAGGGTGTCGATCAGTTGATTCCGGTTGACGTTTACGTTCCTGGCTGCC
The DNA here is from genome assembly GCA_009700115.1 of Actinomycetota bacterium. GTDB lineage: Bacteria > Actinomycetota > Acidimicrobiia > Acidimicrobiales > Acidimicrobilacustridaceae > Acidimicrobilacustris. Next base: position 15,115 of record WLMU01000016.1, on the reverse strand, counting down.
CGCCACGTCCAGAAGCATTGCTTGAAGGAATCATCCTCCTTCAAGAACGCATAGCTCACGAGGACATGGCCGCGCGTTGGAAGGGTGAGCCAATTGTCATCAGCTGACACTGAAACGCCCGAAGAGGCAGCGCCCGCAACTGACGACGCGCGAGAAGCCGTTTTGGCTGAATTCACATCGCGCCTCGGTGACGGTGTTGTTGGATCGCATATTCGCGTCGGCGACGATCTTTGGATTCGCGTCGATCGCGCCCATTGGCTCGAAGCGGCCGAGGTCGCGAAGTCGATGGGCTACCGGTTCTTTGATTTTCTTTCCGCAATCGATTGGCTTCCTTCGCCATTCGGTCGCGATATGGACGCACAGGAAGACCTCGTTGTTGCTGGTACTCCTGCCAAGGAACCTGAAGCAATGGTCCAGGGTTACGCCGGTGGCGACACTCGTTTCCAACTTCTTGCTCGTCTCTACTCAATCAGCGCGGGAATGGGCATCACCTTCAAGTGCGATCTTCCCGACGACGATCTCTCTGCGCCGACTTGGTCAAACGTGTTTGCCGGTGCGAACTGGCACGAGCGTGAAGCGCGCGAAATGTTTGGCTTCTCGTTCGACGGCCATCCAAACATGATCAACATGTACTTGCCTGCCGATTTTGTGGGTAATCCACTTCGTAAGGACTTTCCGTTGCTGGCTCGTCGGGTTCGCCCGTGGCCCGGCATCGTTGACGTTGAACCGATGCCCGGTGTTGCCGATGAGGAAGGAGAGGGCGAATGACCACTGTTAGTGATCCGCAATCCGTTGCTGCCCTCGTTGCTGAAGCAAACGACAACCGTGTGAACCTCGATTTCGAAACCGAGGGAATGACCCTCAACATGGGTCCGCAGCATCCTGCAACCCACGGAACACTCCGCATCATCGCTCGCCTCGATGGCGAGCAGGTGATTTCCGCGGAACCGATGTGTGGCTACATGCATCGAGGTTACGAAAAACTCACCGAGGTTCGTACCTATCCGCAGATCAACGCGCTTATTAATCGCATCGACTGGCTTGGCAGTTTCGCCAACGAGGTTCCGTTCATCCTCGCTGCAGAAAAGTTGATGGATGTTGAGGCACCGCCTCGCGCTCAGTGGATCCGCACAATTCTTTTCGAAATGTCGCGTGTTGCGAATATCTCGCTCTTCCTCGGCGACTTTGGCTTGCAGCTTGGCGGCATGACCGCTGGTTTCTATGCATTCCGTGATCGCGAATGGGTGCTCAACCAGATCGAATCTGCAACTGGTGGTCGGTTCCACCCGAACTTCGATCGCATCGGTGGTCTGAAAGACGATCTGCCCAAGGGCTGGATCGAAGAGTCACATACGGCGATGGACAAGCTCCTCGCTTTCTGCGACGAGATGGAAGACCTTCTCGTGGGCAACGAAATTTTCCAAGGCCGGACCCGCGGTATCGGTGTCATTCCTGCCGAGATCGCGCTTTCCTATGGCCTTTCCGGCGCCAACCTTCGCGCCTCCGGAGTCGATTGGGATCTTCGTCGTGACAATTGCCCGCCTGGACTCGTCTACGACAAGGCCGACTGGAAAGTCTGGACACATCCCGACGGCGATTGTTTCGCTCGTACCTGGGTCCGTCTTCAGGAAACTCGCGAAGCAGCAAAGATCGTGAAGCAGTTGCTCGACACCATCCCGAGTGGTCCGGTTATGGCCAAGGTTCCGCGCATTATCAAGGTGCCTGCGGGCGAAGCGTACGTAGCGACCGAGAATCCTCTTGGCGAGATGGGTTACTACGTCGTGTCGAAGGGCGACCTCGTTCCCTTCCGTGTGAAGATCCGTTCGGCGTCGTTCAACAACATTTCCGTGCTGCCGTGGGTGGCCCGGGGCGCGTATGTTCCCGATCTCATCTCGATCCTCGGCAGTCTGTATTTCATTTTGGGTGACATCGACCGATGACACTCCTCCTTGCTTCGTTCGCGCCGCCGTATTGGCTTTCGACCCTCATCAAGGTCCTCGTCATCAGCGCGGTCGTGCCCACCACTGCGCTGATTCTGGGCATGGTCTTCTTGTTCAAGATCATGTCGTGGATGCAGAGTCGTCTTGGTCCGCAAGAAGCAGGCCCGCGCGGAACCTTGCAGCTCCTTGCTGATGGAGTGAAGTTCCTTCAGAAGGAAGACATCGCGCCGAATGGTGCCGATCTTTGGGTCTTCAAGGTCGCCCCGCTCGTTGTACTGATGTCAACGCTCCTTCTCTATGTGGCGTTGCCGGCATCAATGCATCTTGTTGTCGCTGACCTCGACGTAGGCGTGTTCTTTGTGCTGGCCATTGCGTCGTTATCTGTCATTGGCGTGCTCATGGCCGGTTGGTCATCGGCGAACAAGTACTCGCTCATGGGCGCGCTGCGTGCTGCTGGTCAGCTCATTGCGTATGAACTTCCAATGGTGCTCGCCGTCATCGGCGTGGTCATCCAAGCGGGCACGATGAGCCTGAATGGCATTGTTCTTGCTCAGAACAACGGTTCAATCTTCGGTTGGGGCGGCATCGGGTTCCCCTACATCCTCACCCAGTTCCTTGGCTTCTTTATCTTCATCGCCGCGGTGCAGGCCGAACTCACGCAGCCTCCGTTCGATATGCCCGTTGCTGAATCAGAAATTGTTTCCGGTTATCAGGTTGAGTACACCGGTTTCCGTTTCCTCATCTTCTTCTTGGCCGAATTCGCAACTGCCTTCGCCTTTGCTGCGATCGCAGCAGTGTTGTTCCTCGGCGGTTGGGCTGTCCCGTGGCTTCCCACCGCAAGTGATTGGTATTACGTGCTCGGCCCGATGGTTCTGTTCGCGAAGGTGATGATCGTTTCCTTCATCATCTTCTGGGTGCGTTTCACCTACCCACGTTTCCGTGAGGATCAGCTCCAGAGCCTCGCTTGGAAAGTCCTTATCCCGTTGGCCCTCGTAAACATTGTGGTCACTGCTGTGCTGAAGGTGGTGCTCTGATGCCTCCCAAGCCCAAGGTTCCAGGCCTCATAAAGGGTCTTGGCGTCACGTTCGGCGAGATGGTGAAAACCCTCAAAGACGGTCCGCAGACAACTCGGTATCCGCACGAGCGTGAAGAAGTCGCGCCGCGTGCTCGCGGAGTCATTGCCCTGCACGAAGAGAACTGCACCTCATGCATGTTGTGCGCACGCGAGTGTCCCGATTGGTGCATCTTCATTGAGGCGCATAAGTACCTTGCACCACCTCGGCGCGAGGGTGGCAAGCCCCGTCAGAAGAACGAACTTGACCGCTTCGACATCGACTTTTCACTCTGCATGTACTGCGGAATCTGTGTTGAGGTCTGTCCGTTCGACGCGCTGTTCTGGAGTCCGGAACACGAATACTCCGAAATCCGTATTGCCGATCTTCTTCACGACAAGACTCGTCTCGATCAGTGGATGCAGACCGTTCCGGAGTTCGAACCCTACGAAGCTGGCGCTGAAACCAAGGTCAAGAAGGTGCCGCGCTGATGCTCGCCCTTCTCGTCGCTCAGAACATCGCGTTCTACATCATCGCCGCGCTGATGGTGGTGGGTGCTTTGCGCGTTGTTACGTGCAAGAACCTGATGCATGCCGCGTTGTGGCTAGTACTGGTTCTGGCCGGCGCGGCCGCGCAGTACATCCTTCTGGCTTCAGAGTTCGTTGCCATCACACAGGTCCTGGTGTACTTGGGCGCGATCATCGTGCTGTTCCTGTTCGGCATCATGCTCACTCGAGCTAAGACCGGCACTGATGACGATCTCGACAACAAGAAGTCAGCGAAATTCATTGGCGGCGGAATCGCGGTCCTGCTGCTTGGTCTGATGGGCTACTCGCTCATCGACGGTTTCAAAGACACCGAGTTTGGCAACCTGATGGTGCAGCGCACCTCCCAGGTGAGCGATTCGATCTTCTCCACCTATTTGCTCCCATTCGAGGTTCTGTCGATTTTGCTGCTTGCAGCCCTGATCGGAGCCATCGTGCTTGCGAGGCGTGACTGATGTTTCTGAACCAGTTCCTTCTCCTTGCCGCGATCCTTTTTTGCATCGGCGTCTACGGCGTACTTGCTCGCAAGAATGGCGTGCTCGTTCTCATGTCGATTGAACTCATTCTCAACGCCGTGAACATCAACCTGGTTGCGTTCGGCGCCTATTGGAATGCCACCGACAACACGAATGTCTCAGGTCAGGTGTTCGCCCTGTTTGTGATTGCTGTTGCGGCGGCCGAGGTCGGAGTCGGCCTTGCACTTGTACTTCTCATCTACCGAAACCGACAGAGCATCGACATCGATGATGTCGACATGCTGAAGGGCTGATCAGCGTGTTCAACATGATCGACAAGGTTTGGATCATCCCCGCCCTGATGGCGTCGTCGTTCCTCGTGATCCTTTTCTTCGGCAAGCGTTGGGGCACCCGCGCCACCGCTGGCATTGGTATCGCTGCTGTTTCAATCTGTCTTTTACTTTCGGTGATCGTTGCCGGCAACTGGATCAGTCGCGTGAATCACCCGCCGACCGGGGCTGCGTTAGCTGCTGACGTTCTTCAGGCCAATGGCCTCACTCCGCAAACAGGCGAGAACATCGCCGGGGAAGTCAACGCAGCAACTCACGATTCCGGCGAGACCGTTGCTGCTGGTTCACACGCGACCATGAGCGAATCCGCCCATACCGACGCATCAGCTTCGGAGCATGGTGCCGAACACGAATCAGTTCCGCCGGTTGTTCGGGCGGTCACCTGGTTCCAAATCGGTGGTATTGAATTCGAAATGGGCACGTTGGTCGACGGCCTCGCCGCAATGATGCTCATCACGGTTTGTATCATTTCGTTGCTCGTGCACATCTACTCGACTGAGTATCTGCACGGTGATGTGCGCTTCACTCATTACTACGCATTCCTGTCGCTGTTCACCGCGTCGATGCTCTTCTACGTCCTGAGCTCGAACACATTGCAGATGCTTGTGGGCTGGGAACTCGTTGGCGTGTGTTCATTTGGGCTGATTGGTCATTGGTGGGAAGAGAAGAAGAACACCGATGCTGCCCTTAAGGCGTTCCTCACGAACCGTGTCGGCGATATCGGCCTCATACTGGGCGTCATCATCACGTTCTTTGCTGCAGGCGGAACAAGCTTCAACGTTCTTCACATCAACGAGTACGCGCTTTCACAGAGCGCGAACACGACACTGCTTCTTGTAGGAGCGCTGTGTCTCTTCGGTGGCGTCACCTCGAAGTCGGGCCAGTTCCCGCTGCACACGTGGTTGCCCGACGCCATGGCTGGCCCCACGCCTGTTTCGGCGCTCATCCATGCCGCCACCATGGTTGTGGCTGGTGTGTATTTGATTGCCCGCCTCTACGGCGTGTTCTTCTCGGGTTTGGCAATCGGCAGCAGTACGTTCCACTACGTCGCGTTTATCGGTGGCTTCACCACCATCATCGGTGGATTGTTGGCATTCGTGCAGACCGACCTCAAGAAGGTGCTGGCGTACTCAACGATCTCGCAGCTCGGCTACATGGTCATGGCCCTCGGCGTCGGTGCCTGGACCGCAGGCGTCTTCCATCTCTTCACGCACGCGTTCTTTAAGGCCTGCTTGTTCCTCGGGGCTGGTTCTGTCAGTCATGCCTGTCACCACACCTTTGATATGCGTGAGATGGGCGGGCTTCGAAAGAAGATGCCGATCACACACGCCACGTTCTTGATCGCCACGCTTGCGCTCGCTGGCATCTTCCCGCTGGCTGGTTTCTGGTCGAAGGACGAAATCCTCGCCGGGGCATCAAGCGGACAGCAGAACGCCTACACGATCATGCTGATCTTCGGTCTGATTACCGCATTTCTTACTGCCGCTTATATGGGACGCGCCTACTGGCTCACGTTCTGGGGCGATTATCGCGGTCATGCCAAGCCTCATGAATCACCCAAGGTCATCACCGTCCCGCTCATGATTCTTGCGGGCTGCGCGATTCTCTTCGGCTTCACAAACTTCCCAGGCAACTTTTTCGGAATTCATCTTCCGAGCGGAGTTACAACGAGGTTTGAACATTTTGTTGAGCCGACATTTGCCTTCCCGCCGCTGCAACATGCCGAGTTCACTCCGTGGCTCGCGGTTGTGTCGACGATCCTCGCGGCATCCGGTCTATTTCTTGCTTACCAGTACTACGAAAAGAACCGTGGCCCGCATGGCCTGACCTCGCGTAACAAGGTTGCATTGGCTGGTTACACGTTCCTTGAGAACAAGTACTACCTCGACGACCTCTATACCGGCGTTGTTGCCGGCAGCACCAAGGGCCCACTCGCTCGTGCTGCAAATTGGTTCAATCAAAATATTCTCGATGGCATTATTAATGGCATCGGTCTTGGCGCTCGAAAGATCGCCGCAGTGGTGTACGTAGTTGCCGATCAGCTCATCATCGATGGTGCAGTAAACGGATCTGGTCAGGGTTCTGAAGGAGCAGGTCAACTGCTTCGCAAGATCCAGACCGGCAAGGTCCAGCAGTACGCCTCGATTCTCTTTGCCGGTGCGGTAGTCCTCGCCGGTGTACTCGTGTTCGTCGTCTAGGAGCCCAGGACAATTCGATGAAAGATTTCCTGAACAGTTGGGGTATCAGCCTTATGGTGTTCCTCCCCCTTGTGGGAGCGCTCGCCATGTTGGTCGTGCCTAAGGCCAAAGAGCAGTTCCACAAGGTGGTCGCACTCGCGGCAAGCCTCGTGGTCGGGTTCATTGGAATCCTGCTCATGACCAACTTCGACTACGACGCGAGCGGTCGCTTGCAGTTCGTCATCGACAAGGCATGGATTCCGATCATTAACAGTCGGTACATCGTGGGCATCGACGGCATCTCGCTGCCGATGATTGCCCTCACGTTGCTCATCGTGCCGTTGTGCATCATCTATTCCTGGAATCACTTTCCGGAGCCGAAGAACCCGAAAGCGTTCCTCATCCTGATCCTCATTCTGGAAACCGGAATGCTCGGAACGTTTGTCTCGCAGGATCTCATCCTGTTCTTTGTCTTCTTCGAGGTTGTCCTTCTGCCGATGTACTTCATGATCGGCGTCTGGGGTGGCGAGAAGCGTCAGTATGCCTCGCTCAAGTTCTTCCTCTACACGTTGTTTGGTTCGGCGCTCATGATCGTCGCCTTCCTTGCGCTGTATTTCCTGTCTGATCCGATCGAGGTCGGCGGACAACTCATGCATTCGTTCGACATGCGCATCCTGCCGGAATTGGCAACAGGCATCTCGACCGGCGCAGCCCTGTTCATCTTCGGTGGCATGTTTATGGGCTTCGGTATCAAGGTCCCGATGTTCCCCTTCCACACGTGGTTGCCTGACGCGCACACTCAAGCACCAACGGTTGGCTCAGTCATCCTTGCTGCAGTGCTCCTGAAGCTCGGAACCTACGGCTTCATCCGCATTGCCATTCCGATCCTTCCGGGGGCTGCTGAAAAGTGGGCACCGTTTATCGGCCTGCTCGCAGTTATCGGCATCATCTACGGAGCGCTGTGTTGTTTGGCGCAGTCGGACATGAAGCGACTCATTGCGTTCTCATCGGTTTCGCATATGGGTTTTGTGATGCTTGGTATCGCCACGCTGACCACCTTTGGTTTCCAAGCCGCCATCTTCGGCATGGTTGCCCACGGTCTCATCACCGGCATGCTCTTCTTTGTCGCTGGTTCCACGAAGGACCGCTATCACACCCTCGATATTTCTCGCCTCGGTGGAATGCTCAAGTCAATGCCGCATATGGGCTGGATCCTTGGCTTCTCAGTGATGGCCTCGCTCGGTCTTCCCGGTTTGGCTGGCTTCTGGGGAGAGTTCCCGGCGATCTTGTCTGCCTACAACCCTGGCCTTGGTCTGAACGTTGCGTTCTTCCGTGTGCTCATGGTGATCGCTGCGGTCGGCACGGTGCTGGCCGCTTCGTACTTGCTGTGGATGTATCAGCGAGTGGGCTTTGGCGTACCGACGAAGGAATACGAAGACGATCCGCACCTGCACGACGTCACGTTCACCGAGTGGTTGGCCTGGACGCCAATTCTCGTGCTCATCGTTGTGCTCGGCTTCATGCCCAACATCATTTTCAAGGTCACCGATGGTGCGGTTGAGCGCACAATTGCGATCGTGAACGGGCTCGGAGGCTGATCCGTTGCTCGCCCAGTTGCTGACTTTCGCCTGGAACGCACCCAGCGTCGACTACCACGCACTCGCGCCCGAAATCATCGTGGCTGCGACCATCGTGGTGTTGATTGTCCTCGACGCGTTCACTGGGGAGCGCTCACGATGGGCGTCGTCATCAGTCGCCGGTATCGGTTTGCTCGTTGCGCTGATTCCCATCGCAACGCTCGCCTATGACGGAGTAGACCGCGTGATGTTCGGCGGTGGATTTGTCGTCGACAACTACGCACTCATCCTGCAGGCACTGTTCCTCGTTGCCGGTTACGTCGTGATTCTGCTTTCGACTAACTACATCGCCGAAGGCGACTATCACGAGGGCGAGTACTACACACTCCTCCTCTCATCCATCCTCGGCATGATGGTCATGGCATCGGCTCGTGATCTCATCAGCATCTTCATTGCGCTCGAACTTGTTTCCATCCCGGCCTACATGCTCGCAGCCTGGCGGAAGCGTGATCAGAAGAGCAACGAAGCGGGTTTGAAGTACTACCTGATGGGCGTTTTTGCTTCGGCAATTCTGCTCTACGGCATGTCCCTGATTTTTGGAATCACGGGATCGACCTTGTTGGTCGTCATCGGCGCTGAGCTCGGTTCGTATGTTTCTTCACAGCCGATTATCACGCTGGGCATCGCATTCGTTCTTATCGGTTTCGCTTTCAAGGTGTCGGCCGTTCCGTTCCATCAGTGGGCGCCCGATACCTACGAAGGTGCACCGACCCCGGTCACGTCGTTCCTTGCGGTCGCTTCGAAGGCAGCAGGTTTCGTTGCCATCCTCAACGTGCTGTTCATCGGTTTCTACGGTCGTCACGATGTCTGGGAACCACTCATGTGGGTGCTTGCCGCACTGTCGATGACTGTTGGCAACCTCATTGCTCTTCGCCAGACCAATGTCGTGCGCATGCTGGCCTACTCCGGTATTGCCCAGGCTGGTTACATCCTTGCGCCGCTTGCGGTTGCAGGCGCCACGCTCGGCACTGGCGGCGAAGCGCTCCGGTCCATCGTGGTGTACCTGCTCATTTACGCCGGCATGAACCTCGGCGCCTTCGCCGTCGTCCTTGCGGTCTCTCGCAAGACTCGCTCCGGCGACATCAAGAGCTTTGGCGGTCTGTTCTCTTATGCCCCCACGCTCACGGTGTGCATGACGATTTTCCTCTTCTCCCTCGCGGGCATTCCACCGGCAGCAGGGTGGTTTGCCAAGCTCTCGATCTTCAGTTCGCTGACCTCGGCCGGAACCGCATCGGGCTACATCCTCGCTGTCATAGTGGGCCTCAACTCGGTGATCGCGTTTGGCTACTACGGCCGCCTGATTCGTGTCATGTGGATGGACGAAGCCCCCGATGGCGATCGCACGCCAATCAAGGTGCCGGCTTCGCTTTCGTTCGCACTCATCATCACGGTTGCCGTCACCCTCGTATGGGGTGTCTTCCCAGGTGCGCTTACGCACTTCACCGACCAGGTCAATCTTTTCTCGTTGCTGCGCTGAACCACTCAGGTTCGCGTTGCGCTGAACGATCATGACCGACGAGTTCCGATCTCGGTTTCCGATCGGAACAACGGTGTCGTTTTCGCAGTACATGGAAATTGCGCTCTATGACGAGTCAGTTGGTTTCTACGCGACAGTTGGCCGAGCGGGTCGTCGTGGCGATTTTCTGACCAGCCCCGAAGTCGGCCCCTTGTTTGGCGCGTTGATTGCTCGACGACTCGATGAGGAATGGTTGGCCCTCGGTTCTCCCGAAACATTTGTCGTTGTTGAGTTCGGAGCGGGGCCCGGAACGCTCGCTCGGTCCATTGCCTTCGCGGTGCCAGAATGCGCGTTGGCACTTCGCTACCTAATGGTGGAACGTTCTGCAGAACAACGCGCGGTGCATGCTGACCACCTTGAAGGTTGGATGGGCGACCTCGACGCTGCAGCTGTTGACACGTTTGTGCACAGCCTCACCCCGGGCCCACAGTTCGCCTCGAGCCCGATCGCACCGTATGGATTTACCGGCGTCATTCTGGCCAATGAACTGCTCGACAATCTGGCCTTCGACATTGTTCGACACGATGGCGCAGGGAACTTCGAACGACTCGACGTGCGACACGCCGAAGATGGTCTTGAGTTTGTGGTTGCTTCAACCGAGGTTCCCGCGTCACTTGCCCTTGTGTTGTCATCGGCGGTGGCGGGGGAGTGGATGCCGCTTCAGGAACATGCGGTGCAATGGCTGATGGCAGCAATTGATCGACTCGATCGAGGAACAGTGATAGCCATCGATTACGGCGCTACGACGGAAGAGATCGCTGGCCGCCCGGACATGGGATGGCTTCGCACATTTATTGCTCAGGAACGAGCTGGCCATCCGCTTGATGCGCCGGGAACCTGCGATATCACTGCCGATATCGCAATCGATCAACTTGCCACTGCGTGTGAGCCCAGTTTGGTGACGACCCAACGAGAGTTCCTTCAAAGATTAGGAATCGCCGACCTTGTAGACGAAGGCCGTCGGGTCTGGAGCGAAAAAGCCTTAGCTCCAGACGTGGAAGCACTCCGTGCACGAAGCAGGATTGGGGAAGCGGAATCACTCCTTGAATCGGGTGGTCTGGGCGATTTCGTTGTTCTCGAATGGACCGTTGAGATGCGAGACGAGGCATCGGACCGTTCCGGAAACGGCCGGTAGGATCAGCAGCGCCAAGGGCGAGCAGTCGCCCACCGTTTACGGGGAGTGTCATGACTGAACCGACGATTGAGGACTATCTCCACGAGAACCGGTTGTTTCCGCCGTCGGCCGAGTTCAAGGCGAACGCGCTGACGTCTGACGATTCGCTCTATCGCGAGGCCGATGCTGATTACGAAGCATTCTGGGCGCGTCAGGCTCGCGAACTTCTCACGTGGAACTCCGATTTTACAACCACTCTTGAATGGGAACTCCCTTTTGCGAAGTGGTTCGTCGGTGGATCCCTGAACGTTTCTGAGAATTGCCTCGACCGTCATGTCGCCAATGGCATCGGCGATCGCGTTGCGTATCACTGGGAAGGCGAACCAGGCGATATGCGCACCATCACCTATGCCGACCTTCTTGAAGAGGTGCAGAAGTTCGCCAATGTGCTGAAAGGTCTTGGACTCAAGAAGGGCGACCGCGTCGCGATCTACATGCCGATGATCCCGGAACTTCCGGTGGCGATGCTCGCGTGCACCCGAATTGGTGTTGCTCACTCGGTGATCTTTGGGGGGTTCTCGCCGGACTCGATTATTGATCGCGTTCAAGATGGCGAATGCAAAGTCATCATCACTGCCGACGGTGGCTACCGACGCGGCGCCGCTTCACTACTGAAGCCCAATGTCGACGATGCCGTGGGTTCGTGCCCATCAGTTACTGATGTTGTGGTTGTGCAACGCACCAACTCCGACGTCACGATGGTGGAAGGTCGCGATCACTGGTACCACGACCTCATGGGGTCTGCGTCGGCTGACTGTCCAGCAGAACCAATGGACTCCGAGCAGCTGCTGTACTTGCTTTACACCTCAGGAACCACGGCCAAGCCCAAGGGCATCATGCACACCACCGGTGGCTATCTCACGCAGGTCGCGTTCACGTATAAATACGTGTTCGACCTCAAGCCTGAAACTGACATCTATTGGTGTTCGGCTGATATCGGTTGGGTGACAGGTCACAGTTACATCGTTTACGGACCGCTTGTGAACGGTGCGACGTCGGTGCTGTACGAAGGCACTCCCGATACGCCGGGCAAAGATCGCATGTGGGACATCATCGAGCGCTACGGCGTCACGCAGCTTTACACCGCGCCGACCGCCATTCGTACGTTCATGAAGTGGGGAGAACAAGAGCCCCAGAAGCACGACCTCTCGTCGCTTCGTTTATTGGGTTCGGTTGGCGAATCGATCAATCCAGAGGCTTGGATGTGGTACCACGAACACATCGGCGCAAGCCGTTGTCCGATCGTCGATACGTGGTGGCAAACAGAAACTGGCGGCCAAATGATTACGCCGCTCCCTGGTGTCACCACCCTCAAACCTGGCTCTGCGTGCATGGCATTGCCGGGAATTGGCGTTGAAGTTGTCGATGAAGAAGGCCACACCATCGAACATGGCGGCGGTTATCTGACGTTGACGCGTCCGTGGCCATCGATGTTGCGCGGCATCTGGGGCGACCCTGAGCGATACAAAGACACCTATTGGAGCCGGTATCCCGGTCGTTACTTTGCTGGTGATGGCGCCAAGATCGATGAAGACGGCTACCTCTGGTTGTTGGGTCGCGTCGATGACGTCATGAATGTGTCGGGCCATCGAATCTCCACCACCGAGGTTGAAAGCGCGCTCGTCGATCACACGTCTGTTGCGGAAGCTGCTGTTGTTGGAGCGACCGACGATCTCACTGGTCAGGCCATTGTGGGTTATGTCATTGTGCGCGGGGGAGTGGTGGCTGACGATGCATTGGTCGATGAGTTACGCGCCCATGTCGCGCAAAAGATTGGGCCCACAGCGCGTCCGAAGCGCGTCATTATCGTCCCCGATCTCCCGAAAACCCGAAGCGGAAAAATCATGCGCCGACTGCTGCGTGACATCGCTGATGGTCATGAATTAGGCGACACCACGACCTTGGCCGATCCGTCTGTTGTTGACGCCATCCGTGAAAGCGCGCTGCATGGTCCTGGTAGCGGAGCGTGAACGCGCCGCACGACAATTGGCATTGGCGAGCCGGTCCAGTTGAGCCGGGGCCCACGGTTGTCTTCGATATGGATGGCGTGCTGTCGAACGCCAGTGATCGTCAACACCACATTGCCAATCGTGATTGGAACGCGTTTTTCGAAGCCTGTGGCGAGGACGAAGTCATTCATGAAGTATCACGATTACTCAGTCTTTTAGCGCCTGATCTTCATGTGGTCTTACTGACGGCGCGCCCGTTACGCGTGCAACCGCAAACGCTTGAGTGGCTTGCTCGTCATGAATTGCGCTGGGACTTGTTGTGTATGCGTCCCGATCGATCAGGTCAGGAAGCATGGCAATTTAAACAACAGACCGTTAGCGAGTTACGTGAGTTTGGATTCGAATTGAAACTCGCGTTTGAAGACGATCGCCGCAATGCCGACATGTTCCATGGCGAAGGAATTCCGTGCGTCTACATCCACTCGGGGTACTACGAGTAGTTCGTTTCGCGTTAGTCGCGGAAGTTCTCGAACTGCAATGGGATCTCGAGATCAACCTCTTTGAGCCCTGCGATAACGGCCTGTAGGTCGTCACGCTTTTTCCCAGTGACGCGAACTTGTTCGCCTTGAGTTTGTGAAGAAACACCCTTAAGGCCGAGTTCTTTGATCGCCTTGTTGACGGATTTAGCCTTCTCGCTGGAAATGCCCGCAACGATTTTGATGGTTTGGCGAACGGTGCTGCTGGCGGCGTCTTCGACTTTGCCGTAGTCAAGGGACTTGAGTGACACCTTGCGCTTGACCAACTTCTCTTCAAGAACCTGACGAACGGCATTGAGCCGATCGGGACTTGCTGACTTCATCTCGATGGAGAGTTCTTTGTATTCGACTGATGAGTTGGTGTTCTTGAAATCAAAGCGGGTGGTGAGTTCGCGTGACGTCTGATCGACGGCATTGCGAACTTCCTGCTCATCGACCTCGGACACAACATCGAAGCTCGGCATGGATTTCCTCGTTTCGACCGATCGCCCCGGGGCGAAGGTGAGTGGGTTCCTTCCGGCAGCCCCGCCCGATGGGCGGGGAGCCGGATGGTGGGCCGGGATGGATTCGAACCATCGAAGGCAGAACCGACGGGTTTACAGCCCGTTCCCTTTGGCCACTCGGGCACCGACCCTGAAGGGGGGAACCTTAGCGGAGCAGTGTGGGGGCTCCGAATGGGCATCTCCCGAAGGAGATGGAGCGCACCGTTTGGGTTCAGAGCATCCGTTGCATCAGGACAACGTCGAGCCACTTGCCAAATTTTCGGCCGACTTCCCGTTCGGTCCCCACCGCAGCGAAACCCAAGGATTGGTGAAGTCCGATCGAGGCATCGTGGCCGCCAACGATCCGGGCCATAACGGAATGGAATCCGCGGGCTGCGCCGATGTCGAGAAGTTCGCCTAAAAGCGCCCGGGCCACCCCTTGGCCGCGGAAATCGGCATGGACATAGACCGAGTCCTCAACCGTGGTGGCATAGGCGGGCCGGTCTCGGTAGGGCGAAAGTGAGGCAAAGCCCACAACCTGGCCGTCGATTTCGGCCACGACCACTGCCATCGCCCCAGAACGCTGGTCGAGCCAGGCCAGTTGGTCCTCGAGCGACCGGGGGACCAGATCGAAGGTCACGGTGGAACCGGTGACCTCGATGTTGTAGATCTCACGGGTCGCTTCGGCATCTTCGGGGCGGGCGAGACGAAGGTTCACACCGGTCACCGTACCGGCGGCTCCGGTCGTGAGTTGGGAATCCCCTGTGGGGCGTGCCAAGATGACGCCTCCTTTGTCGGGCTTGCCCGACGCGCCCCCTTAGCTCAGTCGGCAGAGCGTTTCCATGGTAAGGAAAAGGTCGACAGTTCGATTCTGTCAGGGGGCTCTGTGCCGGAGGGGCTCTCGCCCGACCGGCCGCCATGTCGGCGTAGCTCAGCTGGTCAGAGCACTCGGCTCATAATCGAGTGGTCGTCGGTTCAAGTCCGACCGCCGACACCAACCGGGAATTCGGTTCCCACTCGGTGCAAAATGCAGGAAATCCGCACCAACCGCACTACCCAGTTCGCACTACACAGTTCGCAGTACCCAAGTCAGACGTACAAATCCAAGAGTTACTAATACAGGCAATGGCCACGAAAGGCACCAGGAGAAATCATGGCACGCGAGAAGTTTGAGCGGACCAAGCCCCACGCGAATGTGGGCACGATGGGTCATATCGATCATGGTAAGACCACGTTGACCGCGGCGATCACGAAGGTGTTGGCCGATGCGGATCCGACGAATAATTCGTTTACGGAGTTCGC
>WLMU01000159.1 GCA_009700115.1 Actinomycetota bacterium | reverse complement strand
GCTTCAACAACAACGTCAACGAACTAAATCGGCCGCGGCCTTTGGGCCGCGCCAATTCGGTTGTGCGTATCGCTTAGTGGCCGCAGCGTTCGAGGAAGTTGCCCACGAGCTGATGTCCGCCCGCGGTCAGAATCGATTCCGGGTGAAACTGCACGCCTTCAACATCGAAGTCACGATGACGAAGTCCCATCACTAAACCGTCATTGGTTTGTGCGGTGATCTCAAGACACTCGGGCACGCTGTCGCGGTCGACAACAAGCGAGTGATAGCGCGTGGCTTCGAACGGGTCGGGAAGGCCGGCAAAGACACCTTTGCCTTCGTGCGAAATAAGCGATGTCTTTCCGTGCATGAGTTGTGGCGCACGCACAACATCGCCGCCGTAGACCTGACCGATGCATTGATGGCCAAGACAAACACCGAACACAGGAACGCGACCAGCGAATGTGGTGATGACCTCGTTGGAGAGGCCGGCATCTTCGGGACGACCAGGACCAGGACTGATGAGCACACCATCGGGAGCGAGTTCTTCGATCTGCTCGATCGTGAGCGCGTCGCTGCGATGCACCAACGGGTCAGCCCCCAACTCGCCCAGATATTGGACCAGATTGAAGACGAACGAGTCGTAGTTATCGAGGACAAGGATGCGTGCGGCCATCGCCCGAGGACCCTATCGGCCGGGGCCGCTCGCGCCTGACGAGTTTCCCGTCGCCCGCTACGCTCGGCATCTATGGCTACCGATAAGCGCCCTGCATCCTCTCGTCGTACTGGCGGCCGCGTGACCCCAAAGGGTGGCCCCACCAAGAAGTCGGTCGAGTCCGCCCATGACGGGCCGGCAGCCTCAACCCGCTACACGCCCCGATCGGCAACACTCCACGCCCCAAGCCCCGCATGGTTGCCTGTGGTCATGCTTGCTCTTTTCCTTATTGGGCTCTTTGTGATCTTCTTCCACTACGTGGATCTGTTCTTGCCCGGTGCGGCCAGTAATTGGTGGCTTCTCGGCGGCTTGGGCTTCATTCTCGGCGGGATCATCGCCGCAACGCAGTACCGATAACTGTCTGCGCGGACGCCCTAGTGGGCCCCAACACAGGGTAAACAGCCGGTGACCACTCCCATCGTTATCCACAGACTGTGGAGAACGATTTAGAGGTCGTCGATGGGCGTCATCATGACCATGTCATCCTGACAATGCCTTGGGGCTTCAGGATCTTGGTCGGGGGCAACGGTCATGCGGACTTCTGTTCCGCAGATCTCGCAGCGGTAGGTGATCTTCACTTTTCGCAGTTCACCCACAGGGGGTGGTTCAGGAATAGGACGGGCCATCCCTCCCAGCATCAACACACCGATACGGAGGATGAGCCATGCCACCAGGCCGGCCACGATGACCTTGAACGGTGCGTACCCGGCGAGAACGGCGGCCACTCCGCCGGCGAGGGCGAGGAGGTCAATGACCGGATGTTTGGGACGCCACCGTCCGTGTTCGTCGATGGGTTCTGTGGTGGCCATGTGAGGAGGTTAGAGCCGTTCGATGATGGTGGCGTTCGCGAGACCGCCACCTTCACACATGGTCTGCAATCCGTATCGACCACCGGTGCGCTCGAGTTCGCACAACAGGGTGCCGAGAAGTCGAGTGCCGGATGCGCCGAGCGGATGGCCAAGAGCGATTGCGCCACCGTTCACGTTGACCTTGTTCATGTCGGCACCGAGTTCGCGTTGCCACGCAAGCACAACTGGAGCGAATGCTTCGTTGATTTCGATGAGGTCAATGTCATCGAGTGACAGGCCGGATTTCTCAAGGATCTTTATCGTCGCCGGAATTGGTCCGGTGAGCATGATGCGCGGATCAACACCTGCGAGTGAGAAGGAATGAAAACGCGCTCGTGGGGTGAGTCCGAGTTTCGAAGCCGCAGCTTCACTCATGATGAGAGCTGCTGACGCGCCATCGGTGATTTGTGACGAGTTACCCGCAGTGATGACGCCGTCTGGAGTGAACGCCGGCTTAAGTGCAGCGAGTGACTCGGCGGTGGTGGTGTCGCGGATTCCTTCGTCATTGCGCAACATCCCGTCGGTGGGAATGATCTCACCGGAGTCCTTGTCACGTCGGCGGGCCTCGACTGGATGAATTTCTCGTTCGAAACGACCCTCGTCGCGGGCACGGGCCGCGCGCTGTTGTGATTCAGCAGAAAACTCATCGAGTTCTTCGCGGCTGAGATTCCATTGTTCGGCAATGAGTTCGGCCGACAACCCTTGCGGGATGAGTCCGCCAGCATCTTTGTATCGCGCTTCAACTCGCGAGCCGAATGGAAATCCAACACCTTGACCAAACGACGCGCCCATGGGGACCAAGCTCATGACTTCAACACCAGCAGCGATCACGATGTCGTGTACGCCGGCCATGACACCTTGTGCGGCGAATGCCGCTGCTTGTTGTGATGAACCGCATTGGCGGTCGATGGTGGTGGCCGGGACGGTTTCAGGGAAGCCCGCTGCTAACGCGGCATTACGTCCGATATTCAGTGACTGTGCGCCAACCTGAGAGACGCAACCCATGAGTACGTCTTCAATGAGCGCAGGATCAAGATCGTTTCGTTCGACGAGGGTTGAAAGAACTTCGCCGGCGAGGTCGGCTGGATGCCAACCCGACAAGGATCCATTTCGCTTACCGCCAGGGGTGCGAACGACGTCAACGATTACTGCATCAGGCACGGTGGTCTCCCGGGTCGTGGTATCCCGGTCAGCTAACCGGGTGGTTACAGCGTGCCAGCGTCGCGCTGGGACTGCACAGGATTGTCATTTTCCCAGATCATCTGGATTTCCTCGAACGTGCGCCCCTTAGTTTCTGGGACTCGCTTCCAGATCCAGACATAGGCGAGGACAGAGAAAAATGCGAACAAGTAGAAGGTCGCAGAGTTGCCGATGGATTCAATAAGGGTGAGGAAGAACTGGCTCACGAGCCAGGCTGATCCCCAGTTGAAAGCAGTGGCGACAGCGACGGCACGACCGCGAACTCGGTTCGGGAAGATCTCGTTGATCACAGTCCACACCACGGGTCCGAGTGAGAAGGCGAATGACGCGATGAACACCACGAGTGCAACGAGCGTGATGAGACCAGCAGTTGTCGGCCCACCTGCGCCGGCACCGCTGGTATCGGCCTTGTCCATGAAATGGAATGTGATGCCAACGGTGGTCAGCGAGAGCGTCATGCCGACGAGTCCGGCTAACAGCAGTGGCCTGCGGCCAAATCGATCGACGTACACAACCGCAATCAACGTGGCGAGGACGTTGACTGCACCAATGGCCCAAGTCGTGGCTGCAGCCTGACCTTGCGGAGTTTCAAATCCGGCTTGAGCGAAAATCTTGTTCGCGTAATAAATGATGGCGTTGATGCCGGTGATCTGCTGGAACACGGCCAGACCAATACCAATCATGAGTGGCTTGCGTAGTTTCTTTGAGAAGACTTCGCCCCACGTCGCTGGGCTTTCATCTTCCTCGCGTGAGGCTTCTTCGATCTCGTTGATTTCTGCGGTTGCATCCACATCGGGTCGAACTTTGCTGAGTGCCTTAATGGCGTCGTCCTTGCGGCCGACTTTCAAAAACCATCGGGGTGAATCAGGCATTGGCAGCATGACAAGGAACAACAAGACGGCGGGAACAGCCGAAATGCCGAGCATGACTCGCCACGTGTCTTTGCTGATGAGCGCTTGGTTTACGAGATAGGCAACGAAAATGCCCATCGTGATGGCGAGTTGGTAGATCGAAACGAATCGACCGCGCAGGCGGGTGGGTGCTTGTTCGGCTGCGTAGAGCGGTG
>WLMU01000158.1 GCA_009700115.1 Actinomycetota bacterium | reverse complement strand
GGGCGATACTGGAGCCATGCCCGTGCAGGAAAGCCGCAGACGCACATCTCGATCGGTCGTGTTGGCGGTTGCCGGCATTGCCATTGGGATCGCCCTGGTCCTCCTTCTCTTTGTGGTTGCCATCCCCTCTCTGACCGAAGCCGGCAAGGTCGAGGTGAAACTCGGATCAGACACCTATGACGCTGGTTCAGCCTCGGCCCGCGCCCGGAACATTGCCGACGGAGGACCGCTTTTGTTCTCCGATGTTTCCAGCGGCAAGCGCGACATTTTCTTGCAGCACGTCGGTGACGACGTGACGACCGGTTGGTATGCGTTCGATGCTCGCCGTCCGGGCCAAGCGCGCAACTGCACGCTCTCCTGGCAGCCCTCGCTCTCCAGCTTTCGCGACCCATGCGATGGCACAATCATCGCCGAAGACGGAGCTGGCCTGCTCGCCTATCCGGTGACGATCTCGGACAACGGCAAAGTCATCGTCAACCTCAATGGCGACACGACAACATCGACAACATCCAGTTAAGTCAGCGACCCGACTGGGTTATGCGCGGAGACCTGCTTGAGTCGTGTCTGCGGATGCAGCAGGCGAATCGGGTGTGATCGCTGATGCTGAGGGTTCCGATGACGCACGGAAGAAAAAGAACATTGTCGGCACCACATAGACGAACCACGCCACCATCTGCAGGACGGTGATGGCAGGAGTGAAGTTGAAAAGGCCCTTGGCAATGCTGCCGTACCAACTTTCACCGTCGAACCATGACGAGATATTGAGTGCAATCGAGTCTTCACCGGGCAACCATCCGAGTTCTTGGAACTCGTGAATTCCATAGGCGAGCACACCAGCCGCGACGATGATCAGAAGTGCGCCGGTGATTTTGAAGAACGTTGAAAGGTTGAACGTCACGGCCCGCTTGTAGAGCAAGTAACCGAAGAGCGCCGCAACAAGGAGACCAAGGACTCCACCGACGGCCGGATGTCCGCCACCCGATGCAGCTTGATCATTGGTCCAAAGAAAGAGCGCGGTCTCAAGTCCTTCGCGCCCCACAGCAACCGCAGCCATAACAGCCAGTGCGAGTGAACCCATGTCGATTGCGTGGTCCATTTTCCCTTGGAGTTCACCCTTGAGTTTGTGCGAGGTCTTGCGCATCCAAAAGATCATCCATGTCAGGAACACCACGGTGATGATCGACATCACACCCGTGAACATGATCTCGGAACGCTCATCGAGCGACTTTGAGGTGAGTTCGAGAATTCCGACGAATCCAAGGCTGCCAACGATCGCGATCACTACACCCACCCACACCGCCCAAAGTCGTTCGGTGCGGCCTGTCTTCACCAAATAGGCGACAAGAATGCCGACAACCAGCGACGCTTCGAGTCCTTCGCGGAGACCGATAAGGAAGTTGGAGAACATGATGGACCTCGGGAGGGTCGAGTGTTAGGTATGCCTTACAAGACAAATGTTAGGGCACCCTAACGGATCTGACAAGTCGTCAGAAACATTTTCTCAGCATTTCTCCAGCGGCGCCCAGGCCAGCAGGAGCCGCTTTTCGCCGAATCCGGGGAATCTCACGACGGCCTCGGCCTTATCGCCTGCGCCTTCAATGGCCAAAATCACGCCTTCGCCGAACTTGCCATGGCGGACATCGTCACCGGTCTTGAGCCCAAGGGCATCGGCCCCACTCGGAGCGGGAGGAGCGGGCTTCAGCGCCGCATCAATGACGTCGTCACGGTGCGATCGCCCACCGCCACCAATGACCGAACCCGACCAATCGTCGTTGTCTTTTTGCGTGCGTCCGCCACTGCCCCAAATCCCGCCGCCGCTGGAACCACCGGAACCGCGGTTCGCTCCCCATGTGCGACCAGAGGAACTGTCGGAAGAACTTCTTGATGGTCGACGACTCCCCTGCACAGACTCAACGAGCTCAGCGGGAATTTCGTCGAGGAACCGACTGGGCGGGTTGTACTGCGTACTTCCAAACATGGTTCGAGCCCAGGCATGACTCAGATAGAGACGTTCGCGAGCGCGAGTGATCCCGACGTACGCGAGACGCCGTTCCTCTTCAAGTTGATCGGGGTCACCGAGCGTGCGCATATGCGGGAAGATTCCGTCTTCTAAACCGATAAGAAACACGCAAGGGAATTCGAGTCCCTTGGCTGAATGCAACGTCATGAGGACAACTACTGAATCGTCTTCGTCGAGCGCATCGGTATCAGCAACAAGGCTTACTTGTTCAAGGAATTCATCGATAGAACCAAAATCACGCGCCGCCCCTACGAGCTCGGCAAGATTTTCGAGACGACCTTCAGATTCGATTGAGTGTTCGGTTTCAAGTTCTTCGACGTATCCCGAACGCTGCAGCGCGGCTTCGATCACGGCTGCCGGGCCCTTGTCGACAAACAACGTGAGTTCGTCGATGACTTTGAGGAATTGATCAATTCCCTTCAGGGCCTTGCCCGTAACGCCTGCGGCGGCAGCTTCACGAAGTACATCAAAGAATGTGAGTTCGTGACTTCGCGCATAGACGTCGAGTCGGCCTACTGACGATTCGCCAATGCCGCGCTTGGGAACATTGAGGACGCGCTTCACGCTGACTTCGTCGGCCGGATTCACTGTGACCTTCAAATACGCCAGTGCATCTTTTACTTCTCGGCGATCATAAAAGCGCGTGCCACCGATGACCTTGTACTGAATGCCAACGCGCATGAGGTATTCCTCGACAAGA
Organism: Actinomycetota bacterium; assembly: GCA_009700115.1. Taxonomy (GTDB): domain Bacteria; phylum Actinomycetota; class Acidimicrobiia; order Acidimicrobiales; family Acidimicrobilacustridaceae; genus Acidimicrobilacustris. The sequence goes on along the minus strand of WLMU01000158.1, from coordinate 1,151 downwards.
CGGCTTTGTGCATTCGTGCGATAGAGGATGGCGCAATCGCCCCAGCGACGACCGCTGTCGTGCAGATGACTCAGCTGATTCGCGACCCACTGTGCTTCATCGGCTTCGTCATCGGCGTGATAACGGATGATCGCTTCACCAGCACCTGCTTCGGTCCAGAGTTCTTTCGGACGGCGCGACATGTTGTTGTCGATGACCGCGTTCGCAGCGTCGAGAATTGTTTGCGTTGAGCGATAGTTCTGTTCAAGCAACAGCACGGTGGTATCGGGGAACGCATTTTCGAAGTCGAGAATGTTGGTGATGTCGGCGCCACGCCACCCGTAGACGCTGTTGTGCACGAGTATTCCATTTGCCACATAGGAATGAGTCGGATCGACCGTGAAGTCGTAGACAGGGCCCGAATAGAGACTGGTTTCAATTTTGTCGACCGAAACTTCAGTAAACGAGTCGCCTTCTTGGACGAGAACCTTCGCTCCTTCACGGAGATGCGAAAGCGGCATGTAGTCATAGGTCGTTCCCGCAACAACCATGCGACGACGTATTTCAAGTCCACCGACGTCAGCGACCCTGCGAGCCAGTTCCACCGCTTCGAGATAGTCACGGCGCGAAGTCTCGAAACGGAACGTTCCCGGTCTACTTCCTTGACGAACGTTGAATCCTTCATTTTCGAGTCGCGCTGCGGTGACTGAGCAACTCGAGGACCACTGAATGCGGTGGTAGGACACAGTGCCCCGTGAGTCGGCGAACATCGCCAATGTGACGAGCGCTCGACGTTCACCCGCTTGCGGTTGATGGTGAGGGAACTCGGGGTGAAGCAACTCTTCTGACAGAAGTTCCTTCGCATTCGTGAACGTGTCGACAGAATCGTAAAGACGGCGAATCCATTCGTCGTCCATCGCGAGATCGCGGCCCTGCGCATGAAAACACGTCGTGGGAATGCCGTAGGCAACGGAGAAGTACTCCTCCCAATATGAGGCCTCGGCTTGGGTTCCACAGACCCGAAGTACCCAAAGCGCGTCAGCGTGCTCCTGAACTGATCTGACTCGGTATCCCAACTGCCGATAACCCCGACTGTCGGTGCGGATCGATTTGGTCTGGCCCACTCGCCAGCCCCGATCCGATCGGAACATCAGGTACACAAACCACTTGCC
>WLMU01000157.1 GCA_009700115.1 Actinomycetota bacterium | reverse complement strand
CCGTCTCCACTAATGACATGACGCCCAGCGGTATCGATGCCTGTGACCACACGACGCACAAAGGTTTGACTCATCGCGTGATCGTAGGTCCGAGGCCGCATGGAACGCCGAGGCTGTGAAAAGATCTCAACGTTGATCAAGAGTGATCTGGGGGGAACAATGCGGCACAAGTCTTCTTTACGTTTCTTGGCAGCGGTTATTGGAGTTGTGGTGCTCGGCGCTACTGCTTCAGCCTGCTCATCGTCAAAGGACTCGTCTCCGACGACCACGACGGTGTTTTCAAGTCCTGTTGCTGAGGCAACAATTAAGGGACCAATAAGTGGTGGCAAAGGATTCGTTGTTCTTGCCCCCACGCCCCCGCAGGACGGTCAACCGTCAACCGTGTTTGATCTCAAGACAGTGGGCTATCAAGAAGACGAGTACTTCTTGTCAGGAAACGCAACGGCGTACACAAGCGACGCGGCATTAACCGCCGATGGAATGTGGACGACTCGCAGTGCGGGAACCGCTCCGTATGCGTCGCGAGTTGTTATTCGTCGTCCCAGCGATCCGAAGAAGTTCAACGGAACAGTCATTGTTGAATGGCTCAATGTCACTGCTGGTCTCGATACCGCCCCCGACTGGACCTACATGGCGCCAGAAATCATTCGATCGGGATTCGCCTGGGTTGGAGTTTCGGCGCAGAAGGTTGGCATTGAAGGCGGGGGCATGGTGATCGGTGTTGATCGCGTCCTGAAGTCATTCGATCCTGCGCGTTATTCCTCACTCTCACATCCTGGCGACAACTACTCCTACGACATTTTCAGCCAAGCTGGCGCTGCTGTTCGTCGTAATGCTTCAACATTGCTCGGCGACTTGAAAGTTAAGACCGTCATCGGGATGGGCGAATCGCAGTCAGCGAGTCGACTCACCACGTACGTCGATGCAGTCGCACCGACAGCCAAAGTCTTTGATGGCTATTTCATTCACAGTCGAAGCGGAAGTGCTGCGCAGCTCTCTGTCGATCCATTGCCAGCAATGGCTCCGCCGCTCGGAACGACGATTCGAACGGATCTCGGTAAACCGGTGTTGACGTTTAGTTCCGAGACCGATGTTGCTGGCGCGAAGGGTTACAACAAAGCCCGTCAGCCCGATACCGACACGTTCCGTGGCTGGGAAGCGACCGGAACTGCGCACGCCGACTACTACGACCTCGGTGGTGGTGGGTTTGATACTGGCGATGGCAAGAACGACATCACCTATTTCAATTCGATGCTTGCTCCGCCCAAGAGCGTTTATGACAACCTCATCACCTGTGCTGATGGAATCAACACAGGGCCGCATACCTACATCCTTCGTGCCGCATTGCGCGATCTCAATCTTTGGATCACGAAGAAGCAGGTTCCGGTTTCGCAACCGCAACTCGAGGTTGATGCTGCGGGAACCGGTTACAACGTCGATGAACTGGGAATTGCGAAGGGTGGTATCCGAACGCCTCATGTCGATGTTCCCATTGCCGTGTTGACCGGATTAGGGCAGAAGGGCAACGCCTTCTGTTCGTTGTTCGGTGGCACGGTTCCGTTGACCTCAGCCGCACTCACGACGAAATATGCGACCCACGATGCGTTCGTCACCAAGTTCAGCGAAGCAACCAAGAAGGCCGCCACCGCTGGGGCGATTCTCAACGACGACGTTGAACACTTAATCGCCGCGGCGAAAGCTTCAAAGGTTCTGCAGTAATTCGCCATTTCGGCACCCACGACGAAAGTGATTCCAATGAAGAATTCGCAACGGTTAGGTGCATTTTTGGCCGTCGCCTTCTTGGCGGTTGGGCTCGTGGCTTGCTCATCGACGAAAGGTTCCAAAGTGATTGCACACTCACCTCCGTCGCGTGATTCGGTCACCGTGCCAACCGTTGTTCCTGCAACGGGCGGCGCCGGTAAGGCATTCATTGCTCAGGGCACCACTGACCTTGCCGCTGCGGGTTACGCACAGTCGGAGTTCTTTATCAGTGGAACTGCGACGGCATACCAGTCGGCCGAAGCCTTAACTGCTGATGGAAATTGGAACGTTGAACCAGCGACAACCGCTGCATACAAGACACGTGCCATCGTTCGCCGCCCAACCGACCCCGGCAAATTCAATGGCAACGTCATCGTTGAATGGTTAAACGTTTCCGGTGGTCTCGACGCCGCGCCGGACTGGACTTACACACACGTTGAACTCATTCGCGAGGGTTACGCGTGGGTGGGACTTTCCGCTCAGGTGGTTGGCATCGATGGCGGACCATCAATGGGCCTCGTTGGCGGTCTCACACTCAAGGCTGCTGATTCCGCACGCTACGGATCGCTTGTGCATCCTGGCGATCAGTACTCCTATGACATGTACACACAAACCGGCGCAGCTGCTTGGTTTGCGAACGACGTGCTGCTCGGCGGCTTGAAGCCTGAGCGAGTCATTGCCATTGGCGAGTCGCAATCTGCATTCCGACTCACCACCTATGTCAATGCAGTCGGACCGAAGACTGACATTTGGGATGGTTATCTCATCCACAGTCGCGGCAACGCGGGTGCGGCGCTGAATGTTGATGTGAAGATGCCTGCTGATCAGCGCATTCGAACCGATCTCAAGGTTCCCGTTCTGCAGTTCCTTTCTGAAACCGACATGTTGGGCAAGGGACTGAACTTCATCGGGGCTCGTCAACCCGATACCGACATGATTCGATCCTGGGAAGTTGCGGGCGCTGCGCATGCCGATGCCTACAACTTGGGTATTGGCGACACTGATAACGGTGATGGTGCCGGAGACGCAGCGTTGTTCCAAGCGATGCTTACACCGCCCGCTTCAATTTACGGTGGCATCATTTCCTGTCCGATCCCGATCAACACGGGACCGCACACCTATGTCCTGCGATCGGCGTTGAACTCGCTCGATCATTGGATTCGCACTGGCAAAGCTCCCGAGTCGCGCCCGTTGCTCAATGTCAACACTGATGTCTTTGCACTGGATGCCAAGGGCAATGCCACCGGCGGTATTCGAACACCGCAGGTCGATGTGCCGGTTGCGACGTTGTCGGGACTCGGACAGACGGCTTCTGCCTCTTGCCGGTTATTCGGTACCACAATCACCCCTCCGCCAGCAGCGTTCACGACGTGGGCACTTCCAAACGGTCGGCCGGCGTTCGATACTGCGTGGATCGCAGCGCTTGATGATGCGGTAGCGAAGGGCAACATTCTTGAAGCGGATGCAGCTCATCTGCGCACCGTTGTCAAGAACGCCAAATTGCCGTCTTGAACACCACCATCCTTCAGGACGGATTGTTCTTCGGTGAAGGCCCTCGGTGGCACGAGGGCCGACTTTGGTATTCCGACTTTTACGACCACGCGGTGCACGCCATTGGCCTCGACGGCAACAACGAACGCATCGTTGAAGTGGAGTCGCAGCCGTCTGGCCTCGGGTGGTTGCCCAACGGTGATCTACTCATTACGTCAATGCTCGATCGCAAGCTCATGCGTTGGGATGGCTCGTCGCTGACCGTGCACGCCGATCTCGGCGGTCACTTCACCTGGCACGCGAATGATCTTCTTGTTGATCACCAAGGGCGCGCCTATGTCGGCAACTTCGGTTTCGACTACGAAGTGTTTCTCGAAGAGCAGGGGATTGAAGGGCTATTCGCCGACCCCGATTCGCTCACAACTGTGATGTGTCGCGTTGATCCCGATGGAACAATCAACGTTGCGTCCGCTGGCCTGATCTTTCCCAACGGAATGGTGATCACGCCCGACGGCAAGACAATGATCGTGGCCGAAACGCTTGCGCTTCGACTGACTGCGTTCGACATTGGCGCTGATGGTTCACTTTCGAACCGACGCGTATGGGCCGACCTCTCAGCACACATGGCTGCGCCCGATGGCATCTGTCTCGATGCCGAAGGCGCAGT
>WLMU01000156.1 GCA_009700115.1 Actinomycetota bacterium | reverse complement strand
TCGGTTCCACCCTTGTAGGCCTTGACGGCGTACCCACGAAGTTCGCCGGCCCGCTTTTCCATCTCGGCCTTAGTGATGGTGGCCATGCGCTTCGCTTCAGCCACGGCGGCCTCGGCCTGTTGAAGTTTGAAGTTGGCCGCCTCGAATCGGGCGTTGACGTCCATCATGGCGCCGTCGAGTTGGTTCAGACGGGCAGCGATCTTGGCCGCTTCGGCTCGCTTATCGGAAAGCTGATCGGCGCCTGCGGGCGGCACGACAAGGCCAGCGAGAACAGCGAAGCCGAGCAGCACAGCCAGTGTGCGGAGGCGAAAAACGAAGCGGAGCGGTCGTCGGGGGGTCGACATGAGGGGTGAAGTCTCACATGGTCCTATTACAAACCGCAACCCATTCGTAATGAAACTGACATATTTGGATAGGCGATCCCAAGGGCCGCTTGGGGTTCCTCCCGGGTAGGCCATATGTCACGGACTGTTATCAGGAGACCGGCAGACCGACGGTTCTCGGCCCCACTTCCAGTCCCAATTGAAAGAACCCGGCCCTAAGGCCGGGTTCTTTCAATTGGAGCGGACGACGAGATTCGAACTCGCGACCCTCACCTTGGCAAGGTGATGCTCTACCAGCTGAGCCACGTCCGCAGAAGAAGACACCCTACCAATGGCGGCTGCCATGGCAAAAACCGAAGGGAATTAGGCCTCTGCACCTAATCGTTCGAGGGCAGCGGCGACGAGCGATGCACAGTGGGGGTCGAGGTCGAGCGCCAACGCCGCGGCCTGACCGCGAGGACCCATCTTTGGCACGGTGCGGACGAGAACGTCGATCATCTTCTCGTCTCCAAGTTGGGTGGCAACAGGAACAAACTGCGTCTGCAAAAACACCAGACACAACGAGTCTTCGTGCACTTGCACTGCTGGCGACCTGCCATCGACAGCGGCAAGCCCGCCTTTGCCAAGACCTTGTTTCGAAACCAACGCCTGCACCCGTTCGATGGTGTCATCGCCGTCAACGCCGTAACCAACGCCACTAAGGATCTCCCCCACCAACGTTGCATGACGCTTGCGCGCTTCTGTGCGCCACTTCAAATAGCCCGCGCGCCCTTCGGGTTGCTCGGTACGCGGGTAGGCCCATCGCCGCAAATGATGAGCGCGCGCAGCGAGCAATTGCGCGTCGTCAGCATCCGGATCAAGGGTCTTCACCCACTCGCACATCAACTCTGAATGGGCGAGTTCTTTGGGGCGAGTCACCTCAACGCCATCAACGGCATAAGTGACGGTGAATGGATCATCGGCGTTGGCAGCATCGATCGCCGCGATTGCGTCATCAAAACGTGTACTCATTGGCAGCAGCACGTAGCGCTTAGCCCTTGGGACGAAGGTCGATGGTGAGCGTGAGGATGCCGTCATCAAGGGTCGCGGCGGCGTCAGCAATGATGGCGAAGTCCTGAAAATCGTTCTGCGCTTGTTCGATGAAGCGGGCCCGCTCATCGCCACCAATTGGCGGGAGGTTACGACCCTTTACCGCTGCAGCCCGGTCTCGGAACCGCTGGAGCATTGCATCAAGATCAAGTTCGTTGGCCATGGCCCAACGCTAGATCAGAGAAGACCGAGATCGTCGCGAGTCACAAACGGATCGGGACGTAACGCCTCGGCCAACATCGGACTCAGGGGACCAACAGGACCAGTCGTGTCGGGTATCCCACCGGAACCGCCGGCATCGTTGTCACCGTTTGGCGCGACCCCTGGGCGAGTCGCTTTCCAGTAGAAGTAGGTGAGCACCGCCATCGCAACGGCGGCCAGCAGCAGCAACGTCACGACAACCGCAATCTTTTTCCCGGTGGACCAGAACGGCGAGCTTTTGCCACCGGAACCCTTGCTGCCCGACCCCGCTGTTGCGATAACTGTTGTTGTTGTGGACGAGGACGTCGTCGTGCTCGAGGTGCTCGAGGTGGAACTCGTCGTTGTGCTGCGCTGGGTGGTCGATGTGTAGCGCTGCGTGGTGGTCGTCTGCGGTGCTTCCGTCGTGGTCGGCGCTGCAGTGGTCGTTGTGGGCGCCGTGGTGGTCGGTGTCGGCGCAACAGTGGTCGGTGCCGGCGGAACGGTTGGAGCTGGTGGATCAAGTGCCCCTGCAGGACCAGCGCCGATCACGAACATTGCAATCATGAGCATCAGCGCCGCACCACTCACGCCCGCGACAGAGGTTCGGCGAGGGGAAGACGGGCGGATCACGGAAGCAACCCTAGACCGGCGGCACATGGAAACCCGAGCGATCAACGCTGGTGTTGAGGACAGGAGTAGGTCGTGCGGCCACCAATGGTCCTGCGCAGCAACGCTGCTCCATCGTCCGGGCATAACCCTCCGCGCCGTCGAGAGTCCTGAAGGTCTCCCATATGCGACCCACCTCGCCGACCCAACACGCGCAACGTCGAGCGCATCGTCTTCCTCAACTTCGCAACGTCATCGGAAGTCAGCGAACCCGCGGCTCGGGCCGGATCAAAGCCAGCGCGCCACAAGGTTTCATCGGTCAGAAGATTTCCTAAGCCGGCAATGCGCGCCTGATCCATGAGTCGAGCCTTTAACGGGGCGTTGCTGTCCGCCAGGATCGCACGCAACTGAACGGCCGAAACATCGCCAGCATCAGGACCGAGGCGATCTTCGTCGGGATCAAGTTCCACTCCACCTAAACGACGCGGATCGCGAAGACGCAACGCTCCCCCGCCATCGAAATGCACCGCGAATCGTTCCCACGCGGGATCTTTTCGATGACTCGAATATTCGAGACCCTCGATTGCGGCAACCCCGTCGAGTTCCAACACACCTGTCATACCGAAACGCAACCCAAGGGTGGGCCCGTCATCACTCGTGTCGAGCAACAACAACTTTCCGCGCCGGCGATCAGTGACGAATGAGCGACCAACTAACGCAGCGACCACTGAGCCTTGATCAGTGCCGCCTTTGAGGAACCATGTGTCAGGCGCGTCAACGGCAACGATGCGTCGACCCAACGTTGCTGCCGCTGCTCGCCGGTAGATCTCAACCTCGAGCATCTCCGGCATGACGGCTACTTAATCTGATCGATGGCTTGGGCGAAGTCGGCAACGAGGTCGTCGGCGTGCTCAAGCCCAACCGATACGCGAATGGTTGAGGGTTCGATCCCTGCAGCCGCCAGTTCCTCAGGGCTCAACGCCACATGCGTGGTTGAAGCGGGGTGCGTCACAAGCGTTTCTGGGCCACCGAGTGACGTCGCCAATTGCGCAATCTGCACCGCTTCAACAAAGGTGCGGCCCTCGTCAAGACCGCCTTCGAGTTCAAAGGCCAACTGCCCACCTGGTAGATCAAGTTGACGCTGTGCCAATTCATATTGCGGATGTGATGGAAGGCCAGGCCAGCGAACGGTCTTCACTTTGGCATGCGATTCGAGGAATTGGGCCAACACGCCCGCGTTCTTGCTTTGACGCTCAAGCCGCACGCCCAAGGTTCGCAGTCCACGTAACGCGTTCATGGCGTCGAACGGTGACGCCACCGCGCCTTGAATCACTGCAAACGAATAGAGCCAATCGATGTTCTCGGCAGATCCCGCAACCACGCCGATTGTTGCGTCGTTATGTCCGGCAATTCCCTTCGTGGCCGAATGCACCACAAGATCAATACCGAACTCAAGCGGACGTTGCGCAAGCGGGGTCGCAAAGGTCGAGTCGACAACTTTGATTGGCCCCTTGATGGCGCCAAGTTCTGCCAGATCAACCAGGTCGAGCCTCGGGTTGGCTGGAGTCTCGGCGTAGATCATGGTGGTGCGCCCGGGGATCACCGCAGCAGCAAACGCGCCTGGTTCGGTGCCATCGACAAATGTGACATCAATACCGAAACGCGGGCACACCGCTTGAAACAGAAGTTGTGTTGCTCCATACAACTGGTTCTGCGTGACGATGTGATCGCCCTTCGAACACAGTCCCAACACCACCGCGCTGATTGCACCCATTCCCGAAGCAAAGG
>WLMU01000155.1 GCA_009700115.1 Actinomycetota bacterium | reverse complement strand
ATCGGCGGCTCGAGCTCGGGCGGGGAGGAAGAACAGCACCATCACCACACCGATCGCAGTTGCGGCAGCAGCGGTGAGCACACCCCAATGCACGGCGCTCACAAAGGCCGAATTTGCCTCGGCACTCACGGCATCCGCCACCTCGGTGAGGCCCTTGTCTTGAAGCATCGGAACGATTCCGTTCTGCACCGCACCAATGCTGTTGTGGGCGGCATCGATGAATGGCTGCGGAAGTGGCAGGCCAAGGCCACTAAGGAAATCGCGCACCTGATTGCCATATGTAGTCGCCAGGACCGAACCAATAACAGCCACGCCCAAGGCACCGCCCACCTGGCGGGTGGTGTCATTGACCGCTGAACCGACACCGGCTTTGAAAAGCGGCAGCGACCCCATGACCGACTCCGTTGCCGGGGCCATGGTCAGACCCATCCCGGCCGACATCAGCATGAGTCGCCAGAAAATATTTGAGTACGGGGTATCGACCTGCAGCCCGACCATGGTTACTAATCCGAGCGTGACGAGGCCAAGACCAAGGGCGACCGTGAATTTGGAGCCAATGCGGTCAACCACTCGTGAACTGAGCGGAGCAATGACCATCATCGCTGCCGCAAACGGCAACATTCGGATGCCAGTTTCGAGCGGGGTGTACCCAAGAACGAACTGGAAGTACTGCGTCAACAAGAACAACGAACCAAACATCGAGAAAAACACCAGCGTGATCGCACCAGCCGCGGCAGTGAACCTCGCTTTTTTGAAGAACGTGACATCGAGCATTGGATGATCGCTCTTCGCTTCCCAAACTCCGAACACGATGAGAAGTCCAATTCCTAAACCGCCATAAAGCAGCGTCTGGCTTGAACCCCAACCGTTATCGGGTGCTTCGATGATGGCGAACAGGAGCAGCGCCAGACCAACGATCGAAAGGACCGCTCCAACGGGATCGAGTCGAGGGGCCGAAGGATCCTTCGATGTTGGGATGAGGAAGATGCCTGCAATCAGACCAATCGTCACAATCGGAATGTTCACGAGGAACACCGATCCCCAATAGAAATGCTGAACTAAAAAGCCACCAGTTAAGGGGCCTAATGCGCCACCGAGTCCTGCTGTTCCGGCCCACACGCCAATTGCCTTTGAACGTTCTTCCGGTGGGAACACATTCGTGATGATCGACAATGTGGCCGGCATGATGAGCGCACCACCAATACCCATGAAGGCACGAGTTGAAATCAACTGGCCAGAAGTTGTGGCCAACGCTGATGCGACGGAACCAATACCGAAGAGAATGAAACCGACTTGCATTGCTCCGCGCCGACCGAACTTGTCACCAAGCGCGCCAGCTGTCAGCAGCAAACCAGCGAAAACTAACGTGTAGGAGTCAACGATCCATTGCAGATCACTCGACGATGCGTTGAGATCCTTCTGGATCGTCGGAAGAGCAACGTTGAGAATTGAGTTGTCCAGAACAATCACGAGCAGCCCAAAACAAAGGACTGCAAGGATCGCCCATCTTCGGTCGTAGGACTTCGCTTGAACTCTTTGTGCGAGCGTCGACATGGCACAACCTTCCGTCAGGAGACGGAACGAAGGGTACCTGTCAGTTGATGTTCACCGGCGACGGTGAAAACGCTCAGGTGGTTGCAGGACCCGAAGCAGCCATTCCGGGCATGTCCTTCATGTAGGACTTCTCTTCGACGCGCTTGGCAATCCGCCAGCCGTCGGCGGTGCGAACCATGTCATCGATATACCAAAGACCGCACGTGAACACGACAACCTCGTCACCCATTGGCATCACCATCGGGTTGTGACAAATGGTCTTCACCTTGGCGCTGTCACCGTTGAGTTCGATGCGACTGGTCGAGATCATGTGCTGGAACGAGGCGAACATCGGCATCGCCTCTTTGAGGTACGCGATGGTGTCTTCAAGTCCACCGACAGAACCGCCGAACACTGAGTAATCAATGACCGAGTCAGCGGTGAAGACGTTTCGAAAATCTTCAAAATCACGGTGATCGACCGCGTAGCAATAGCGGACGAGCAGGTCCTGGATCTCCATGCGGTCGGAAATCTCTTCAATGCTCATAGTCATAGTGGGGCCCCCTTGATGAACGTGGTGTGGACTTTAGGACGTTTCTTCCGGCACCCACACAAATTGCGGTGCTCTGCGTTCGGTGAAGGCGGCGACGCCCTCGGGCATGTCGGGATTGTTGGCCAGAATCGGCGCCCAGCGCTCGATCATTGCTGCCGATACCGCTCCATGCGCAGCGACCTCATTGACCATTTCCTTCGAGATCATTTGCGTGAGCAGTGAACGCTCATTGGCTAGCAGTGAAGTAAACGCTTCAAGGCGTTCAATCGCAGCGTCTGGTTCGGCGACTTCATCAACGAGTCCGATACGCAGCGCGCGTTCTGCATCGATCAATTCCGCGGAGAACAACAAATGCTTTGCTGCCGATGGACCAACCAACCGAACGGCGCGTTCCAAGGCATAGGTCGGATACGCGATGCCGAGGCGAGCCGGCGTAATCCCAAATTTCGCAGAAGTGTCGGCAAAGCGAAGATCGCAAGCACCCGCAATCTGCACGCCGCCGCCTACGCACGAACCAGTAATGAACGCGATGGTTGGTCGCGGAAATGCTGCGAGTGATTCTTCAGCCTCACGGTTTTGTGATTGGTAGTCCGAACTCATTCCACCGCTGAATCCGCCGATGTCGGCACCAGCGCAGAAATGTCCGCCGACTCCGCGCACTACCAACACTCGAACCGAATGATCATGAGCAAGTTCATGGCAGGACTCAGCCAACGCTGTCCACATTTCGTGTGACATCGCATTGCGCTTCTCGGCACGGTTCAGCCAGATCGTGGCAACCGATTCGGCCTTCGTCACAACAATCGGGTCTGTTCCTAATGAGTCAGTCATTGAAGTCCTGCTTCTTTGAGAATTTGATCGCGGTGTTCGTCGAGTCGCGGTGGGCGAGATCGGACACCAGTGTGGTCGCGACTCATCTTGATCGGTTGGCCGGCGAGGTGCACTGGTCTGGAGCCATCGGGTTGTTCGACTTCCACGACCATGTCGCGACCGGCAAAATGAGGATCGGCGAAAACGTCAGCCATCGTGTTCACCGGACCAACGGGAACGTCGCCTCCAAGCAATGCAACGATTTCTGCTGTGGTCTTGGTGCGCGACCACGCAGTGACTTCATCGTTGAGCACAACACGATTCGCAACTCGCGTATGAAACTCAGCGAAGCGTTCATCAGTTGCGAGATCGGGTCGACCCATGCGATCGCACAGTGTGCGAAAGAGCACTTCTTGGCCGGCGGCAATTCCACAGTGACCATCGAGCGTTGGGTACACATCAAAAGGCGCAATGATCGGATGACCGTTTCCCGACGGCCGGGGAACCTCGCCGGTGTAGTCGTACTGATACACCGCGCCTTCGCAAAGGCTGAGCACCGCATCGACCATTGCGACATCAACGAACTGCCCTTTGCCGGAACGAAGCGCGGACACGAGCGCAGCGAGCACCCCCACCGTGGCCAACGCGCCGGAATAAATATCTCCGATACTCGGACCAGCCTTCATGACGGTTCCGTCAGCCGCTCCTGTCACCGAAATCAGCCCGCCCATTGCCTGGGCAACGATGTCGAAGGCGGGCCAGTCGACATACGGGCTCTTTCCGGTTCGGGGATCACCGAAGCCTCGAATGGCGGTGTACACAAGTCGATCGTTCACCGCCGCCAACGTCTCGTACCCGAGACCGAGACGATCCATGACTCCCGCGCGCGAGTTCTCAACCAGCGCATCGGCCGTGCGCACTAACGCGAGGAAGATCTCGCAGTCGTCAGGATCTTTGAGATCAAGGGCAATCGATCGCTTCCCACGATTGATTGATGCGAAATAACCGCCGTAGGCGCGCTCGGTATCTTCCGCGGTGAAGGGACCGGCGTTTCTTGTCATGTCCCCGGTCGGCGGTTCGATCTTGATGACGTCAGCGCCAAGATCGGCCAGCATCATCGTGCAATAGGGGCCCGAAAGAGCCTGGGTGACATCAAGAATGCGAAGACCGGCGAGGGGGCCTCGGTGATCTCGTTGGT
>WLMU01000154.1 GCA_009700115.1 Actinomycetota bacterium | reverse complement strand
GAACGGATTAGCGCTTCCCCTCGCCGCCTGGCCACTTCGGTCATCGGTGGGAATCTCGCCGGAGTCATGGTTGCTCGAGCAGCAGCAGATATTCAGCGCGGCGACGCCGATGTCATTGTCCTTTCCGGCGGCGAGGCCACTCGGACCCGTTCCCGTCTCCGGAAAGCAGGCATTGATCCGCAATGGTCGACGCAGCCTCAAGACGTTGCCCCGGCGGAGTCAATCGGTGACCAACGCCCGCTTGTGAACGAGATGGAAAGTACTCGGGGCCTGCAGATGCCCGTCGACATTTACCCGCTATTCGAAATTGCGCTCCGAGCTCGCCTTGGTCTGACCATCGACCAACACATCGACCGAATCGGTTCACTGTGGTCGGCGTTTTCGGAAATCGCGGCAACGAATCCAAACGCATGGATTCGCACTCCCCTTTCCGGACCCGAGATCACCACGCCGTCCGCCGAAAACCGCATGATCACTTGGCCGTACACAAAGCGGCTCTGTTCCAACAATCAGGTTGACCAGGGAGCCGCGCTCATCATCACCTCGGTTGCCGCGGCCGAGCGAGCCGGCGTACCTCGAGATCGCTGGGTGTTTCTTCACGCAGGCACCGAAGCGATCGACCACTGGAATATTTCCAATCGTGTTGACCTGTGCTCCTCCCCCGCGCTTCGAACTGCCGGTCGCGATGCATTTGCGCTTGCTGGACACGGTCCCGATGACATTTCGTACTTCGACCTCTATTCGTGTTTCCCGTCCGCAGTTCAGATAGGCGCCTTCGAACTCGGGTTGATTCCTGATTCCAACGTCAACGGAACCGGGTGGGGAGGCATCGGCGCGTCTCGACCACTCACTGTGACTGGCGGAATGACCTTTGCTGGAGGGCCCTACAACAATTACGTCACACACGGTCTCGCAACGATGGTCGACACGTTGCGAAAAGACTCGGGCGCATTCGGTCTCTGCACCGCCAATGGCGGTTACACCACCGAACACGCGGTGTTGATCGCGTCAACGACTCCACCCATCGCCGGGGCGTACCTCCACTCCAACCCTCAGGCCGAAGTCGACGCGCTTCCTCGCGTGGAATGTGACGATACCTGGACCGGCGATGTCACGATCGAAAGCGCAACCGTCGTGTTCGCCGATGTTCCGAGTCACGCACTTGTTGCGACACGCACACCAAGTGGTCAACGTTCGTGGGGAAGGTCTTCCGACGCTGAATTCATGAATGCGGCGATGACAACAGAACTCGTCGGTTCAGGTGCGCGGCGCTCGGCAGACGGAACTGTTTCCATCGACTGAAAAAGTCAACGAATCAGTCGGCCTTCAAATTCGCTTTAAGGCGGGTGGCGAGCAGTGAATACACACGCTCTTCCGCTTTGGGCATCTCGCTCAAGAGTTTCTGAAACGCCTTGGTGTCGAACGCAAGCAACGCCATCGGGGTCGTGGCCACGACTGTCGCAGTGCGCGGTCGCCGATCCACGAGGGCCATCTCCCCGACCATCGAGCCCGGACCGACGGTAACGAGATGCTCCTCGCCGACGAATACTTCGGCTTGGCCCGATTCGATGACGTAGCACTCCTGCCCGACTCGCCCTTGATCGATCAGAAGCTCGCCCGCTTCGATCTCGACATCGTCGGCTAACTGCGCAACCCGGTCGAGATCGGCGTCGCTGAACCCCTCGAAGAAGGCCAGCCCTCGCAATCGAGCGGCGCCATCCACTGCCTTTTTCCGCTTCCCGAACATATTTCTCACCTTTCGGCATGGACGGGTGCCCCCGTCCGCGACGATGGTAGGCGCAACCCGCCTGATCCGACCGGAGGAATTCATGGTCTCGGAACTTTTTGATCCCGCTGCTTGGCGCCCAATCGCTGGATTTGAGGACCTCGTCGACATCACCTATCACCGCGCTGTCGATCAAGGAACGGTGCGGGTTGCGTTCAATCGACCCGAAATCCGTAACGCGTTCCGCCCTCAAACCGTCGACGAGCTCTACCGGGCCCTTGACCATGCCCGCATGTCGAGCGATGTTGGGTGTGTCCTGCTCACCGGCAATGGACCATCGCCCCGAGACGGAGGCTGGGCGTTTTGTTCGGGCGGCGACCAGCGCATCCGAGGAAAAGACGGCTACCGCTACGCCGACGGCGAAACTGCGGACTCAATTGATCCGGCGCGCAGCGGTCGACTTCACATTCTCGAAGTGCAACGCCTCATTCGTTTCATGCCGAAGATCGTCATTTGTGTCGTACCTGGTTGGGCAGCGGGTGGCGGCCACAGCCTTCATGTGGTTTGTGATCTCACACTCGCGAGTGAAGAGCATGCGAAGTTCAAACAGACCGACGCCGATGTCGCGAGCTTCGACGGAGGCTTTGGCTCCGCATACCTCGCACGCCAGGTCGGCCAGAAGTTCGCTCGTGAAATCTTCTTCTTGGGGCGCGAATACAGCGCCGCGCAAATGTTTCAGATGGGCGCAGTGAACGAAGTTGTTCCTCACGCCGACCTAGAGAAGGTTGCTCTTGAATGGGCAGCAATGATCAACGGCAAGAGCCCTACTGCTCAGAGAATGCTGAAGTACTCGTTCAATCTCATCGACGATGGACTCGTGGGACAGCAAATCTTTGCTGGCGAAGCAACCCGGTTGGCGTACGGAACTGACGAAGCTGCCGAGGGACGCGATTCCTTTTTAGAAAAGCGTGACCCTGATTGGTCCGCCTATCCCTGGCATTTCTGAAACTCGCGACCTCAGGTCGTGACAACCACGACCACACCAATAAGCGCCAACGCCGCTCCGATCCACTGCTCGCGTTCGAGACGCTCGTGATGGACTTGACGCGCAAGCACGAGGGTCATCACGGGGAACATCGACGCCAGTGCAGCGACAACGGGCAGTGAGCCCGATGTTGTTGCAACGCCATAGAGCGTCACGGCAACAACATCGCCGATTCCCGCAATAGCAACCATCGGCAGCACTGAAGTTGCCGGCCTGCGTGGCGCGCGTGTCGCGAGAACGATCGCAAAGAGCAATACCGGGTAAACAACCCGCATGACAAGCAGCGTTGAGTAAGCGCTGTGGTCGCTTCCGTTCGCGACTGCAAGCAACGAAATACCGATCCCCAAGGCAGCACCAAGCGCCAACAGAATCGGGCGATGACCGCCTGTGCGGAAATCACGCAGATGCGGCCCCCCAGCCAGAATCACACCGATGACAGCAATTGCGATCCCGACCGTCTGAATCGCTCCGGGACTCTCCCCCCGCACAAACCCAGCGACCACTGGAACCAGAACCGACGTGCTGGCAATCGGAGCGACAACGCCCATTGGGCCAGTTGCGAGACCCCGGTAGAGCAAGACGATCCCGATGGAACACGCCACTCCAGCGAGAATTCCCCAAACCACCACTGTCGAATCAAAAACCAAGTCACCACTGATGACGGCGATGACCGTCATGACCGGCAGCGCAATAAGGCTCGCCCACAACAACACGGTCGTTGATGGCGTTGCCTTCGAGGCCGTACCTCCGAAGAAGTCCGAGGTTCCCCAAAGCGCTGAGGAGAGAAGGGCGAGGAGAATAGGCATGATCAGTTGCTCCGGCGCGCGACGACTGCGCGAGGTCGGCCGGCCAGATCCGGGTAACTCATGCCACCGGTCAAACCACACGCGTTGGCGAGTTCAAGGACAACAGGAACTTGTTCGGGGGCCATCTCAAGAACCAGCGTTCCACCAGGACGTAGCCAAGTCGCTGCGCCTGTCACAATTTTTCGAATGTCATCGAGTCCGTCCTCGCCCGAAAATAACGCTGACATCGGCTCCCAATCTCGAACAACATCCTCAACCTCATCGCTGATCGCGACGTAGGGAGGATTACTAACAATCAGGTCGATCGTTCCATGCAGTTCTTCGGGGAGCGCTTCGAACCACGATCCTTCAACCGCGCTCACTCGAGTGGCGGCTCTGCCAATACCGGCGAGATTTGAACGCGCGACTACGAGAGCATCGGCGGACGCATCGGTGATCCACACCTGGGAACGTTCGACTTCTACCGCTAAAGAAAGTCCGATCGCTCCCGAGCCCGTACCAAGGTCAACGACAACAGGTCG
>WLMU01000153.1 GCA_009700115.1 Actinomycetota bacterium | reverse complement strand
TGGGTCACATCCCCGGCGTCACCGTTAACCGATACTGCTCGTCGTCACTCCAAACCATTCGTATGGCTGCGCACGCGATCAAGGCTGGCGAGGGTGACATCTTCGTCTCCGCTGGTGTTGAAACCGTGAGCCAATTCGGTCTCGGAATGTCCGACGGCATGCCAGGCACACACAACCCGCTCATGAGTGCAGCTGAAGCTCGCACCGCCGAGCGTGCAACGGGTGGTGCTCCCGTTTGGGCGCCGTTCGCCGCCGGCATCTCCGACTACTACCTCGGCATGGGTCAGACCGCAGAAAATGTTGCTCAGTTCGAAAACGTCTCACGCGAAGAGCAAGACGAATTCGCAGCACAGTCACAACAGCGTGCAACTGCAGCCCTTGAGCGCGGCTTCTTCGAACGTGAGATCACGCCGATCCACACCGTCGATGCCGATGGCAACCCGGTTGTCATCAAACAGGACGACTGCATCCGCGCCGGAACCACGAAGGAAAAGCTCAGTGAGCTCAAGCCCGTGTTCCGTCCGGACGGAACTGTCACCGCCGGCAACGCCTGCCCGCTCAATGACGGCGCCGCTGCTGTCATCGTTATGAGCGAAACCAAGGCCAAGGAACTCGGCCTCACTCCTATCGCTCGCATCATTTCCTCGGGCGTCAGCGCACTCAATCCCGAGATCATGGGCCTCGGCCCCGTCGAAGCCTGCCGTCAGGCCATGGCTCGCGCCGGCATGAGCATCAGCGACATCGACCTCGTCGAGATCAACGAAGCATTTGCTGCGCAGGTTGTTCCGTCGGCCAAGCACCTCGGTATCAGTTGGGACAAACTCAACGTGAACGGCGGCGCAATTGCACTCGGCCATCCCTTCGGCATGAGCGGTGCCCGCATCATGGCCACGCTCCTCAATGGCCTTGAGGACACTGGCGGCACCATCGGCATGGAGTCCATGTGCATCGGTGGCGGCCAAGGCATGGCAATGATTATCGAGCGTCTCTCGTAATCATCTTCAGATGTACAAGACGAAGGCCCCGCCTCGGCGGGGCCTTCGCTCGTTTTGCACCTTGTGCGAATTAATCGATGAAGGGTGGAAATGGCGTCGACGGATCGGGGACCGAATACATCTCACGAATCTCAGAAATCGGTAGGTGTGCCATCGAGAGATGATCGGCCGTTGAGAAGTCCCCGGAGCACTTGGAACCGCGCTCGAATCCTTCGAAGACGAGTTCGGGGGCACCTTCTCTCGTAAGAACTCCATCTTTGGCTGCGAAATCGGATGTGCCAGAACTGATTCCGACTTCATAGGCCGCGATTGATGTGAGAAAAACCATCCAGTGCTCATCGGAATCGTTCATTGCCAACTGCATTGCCGAAAGTGCAACTTCTTCCGGGCCCGTCGGTCCGAACCCAGCGATGAGATGGGTCATGTCGTGGCCAACAAAGAAGGCGGGATTGTCAACGCCTTCGCCAGGAAATTGGAACTTGTATTCCATGTAGAACTCGACGTATTCGCGACCAAGAGTCCCCCGGGGGAGTTCACCCAGCCGTTTCAGCATTGCCACGAGTTCAGGATCTACCGCACCGATCCGCTCGTACCGCTCAAGAAGCACCGCTTCACTGAGCTTTATTCTCGCCGAAGACCAAGCAAGCCAAAAATGATCGGCTGCATCTTCATGAGATTCTCTAACTAGCTCGCGTGCAAGTTTGAGCCCCGCGTCATCGATCTCTCCGATCGCTGACGCGTATGCATCAACTCGAACGACCTGTTCCTCTGAGAGCGGATGACGACAGAGTTCGAGCAACACAAGAAACATACGCAAGCGACGGTGAACGACCTTGTCGGAACGAAAAATCTCTGCTTCCTCGAGACTCATTGCCTCAAGCGACGTGACATCGATATCAGGACGATGCCAAATGTTGTGCACAACCAGTTCAAGGATCCGGCGCTGCTCCGCCGTCCCCCCGTCACCAAGATCAATAGCTGAGGCCAACAATCGTGCTGCTGGCTCAACGAGGTCGGACCTACTGTTCAGCGTCAATGTCATAGAAAGCGACACTAATGAGAAGCCAGCCGAAGTGTTTGGGAAACCCCTGCACCGGGTGCACCGCCCGATGTAGAGGTTCAGCGATGGGCAAGAAGCCATTGATCAAGATCTGCTAACCAAGAAACGCCGGGCGAAGGGCCTACCATCGGAAACCGGGGCGATCCGCACCAATTAGCGAGGACCAAACGTGATCGACGAAGAACTCCATGCAGTTGGGCGCGAGATCTCAGCATTCGCTCAGCGCGATCCCAATCGACCAGCGATTGTCACATCCAACGGCGAGACGATCACTTACGGCGAACTTGAATCGTCGGTTGACGCACTTGCATCAGCCTTTGTCACTCATGGGCTTGAACCAGGTGACGTGGTTGCGGTGCTCTCCACGAACCGACCTGAGTGGATGATGACTTACGAGGCAGCGCTGCGTGCGGGTCTCACGCTGCTCCCGGTCAACTGGCATCTTGAAACCGACGATGTGCAGTACGTCCTCACTGATTCGGGCGCACGAGCCCTCGTTGCCGAATCCGTCTTTGCTCACCAAGCCCGCAGCGCCCCCGACGCCATCTCTCTTCGCATCTCCATCGGCGACTCGATCGACGGTTTTCTGCCGTGGGCCGACGCGCTCACGTCTTCACCTTCTCCGGCTCCGGTTCGTCAACGCGGGACACAAATGATCTACACGTCGGGCACTACCGGTCGACCGAAGGGCGTTCGCCACTCCCCCCAGCCTTCGGCTTCCGCTGCCGCTGCCGGAAAAGCGATGGTGGGCATGTTCGACATGAACGGCGATAACGGCGACTCCATGTTGTGCACCGCTCCGCTGTATCACTCCGGACCAAGCCGCATCTGCCTTGAGTGGCCTCTCGGCGCCGGAGTCACTGTCATCGTCACCACCCGATTTGAACCACTCCAGGTTCTCGAACTCATCGAACGTCACGCCATTACTCATGCCTTCTTTGTGCCCACCATGTTCAACCGAATGCTCGCGGTACCCGAGCGGGAATCGTTCGATGTTTCAAGCCTGCGATTTGTTCTCCATGGGGCGGGCCCGTGCACGGTCGCAACGAAACAAGCGATGTTCGATTGGTTCGGCCCTGTCATTCACGAGATGTACGCAGCCAGTGAGGGGCCGGGAACGTGGATCACGCCCCATGAGTGGCTCGCGCATCCCGGCAGCGTTGGACGCATTGATCCATCCCGACTGTGCATTCGACGCGACGATCGCTCACCAGCCGATTCCGACGAGATGGGTACGGTGTGGTTCTTCAGTGCCACGGCATTCCACTACCACGGCGACGACGCAAAAACGCAAGCGACCTACGACGAAAGCGGTCAGTGGTACACGGTTGGCGATCGAGGGCACATCGATTCCGATGGTTACCTTTACCTCGCTGGCAGAACTGCCGAGTGCATCATCACCGGCGGTGTCAACATCTATCCGGCCCGCATCGACGAGGCACTTGCAACCGCTCCCGGCGTGCTGGATGGAGCAGCGTTCGGACTTCCCGATGAAGAGTTCGGCGAGATCGTGGCGGCCGCACTTGTTCTCCCGTTCGGCGCCGATCCCGAAAAGACAATCCAATCGACCATTGCTTTTTGCAAAGAGCAATTGGGTTCTCAACTAACCCCAAAGCGTATTTTTCTTGTCGACGAACTCCCCCGCAGCGACGCCGGGAAACTGTACCGATCGCGTTTAGTTCAGCGTTTCACCGGGATGTAATTGCCATGCCTACGAATGATCAGCGACAAAATACGTCAGCGACTTAATCTTCTCTCCGGAAATTTCGAAAAGATCCACGACATGCATGGTTGCTTGCCCAGCAAGTTCGATCAGCAATTCAGCAATAACGCGATCGCCTTCAACGAAGAGACCGCCGACCAAAGACGGCTGAGGCCGTCCTGTTTCAATAGATGCTGCGTAGAACTGATCGATTGCTGGGCGACCAACAACCACTGTTCCGAGCCCGATCAATTGAGCATCATCATGGAAAAGTTCGGCGACATTCTTGTCACCAGCCTTCACGCAC
The DNA here is from genome assembly GCA_009700115.1 of Actinomycetota bacterium. Taxonomy (GTDB): domain Bacteria; phylum Actinomycetota; class Acidimicrobiia; order Acidimicrobiales; family Acidimicrobilacustridaceae; genus Acidimicrobilacustris. The sequence continues at coordinate 77 of WLMU01000153.1, read as the reverse complement.
GAAAAATAGGACTCAACAATCGAACGGGCGCCGGCCATCTCAGTCGCGGCGCAACTGAGACAGATCTCGGACTGCAC
>WLMU01000152.1 GCA_009700115.1 Actinomycetota bacterium | reverse complement strand
GACTTCAGAGGCTGAATCAAGAAACGGTAGAAGAGCCATCGCCTTGCCATCAGAGAGCACTTCGAACGCAAGCGAGAATCGATGTTCCTCGGTGATCGTGGCAAGGCCAGTTTCAAGAAGTGCCACAAGCGACTGTGGTCCCCCAAGAAAACGTGCGGCAATAGCGACGTCGATGTACTTGCCTAGTGCGAGTTCGGCGAGGTCCGCATTGCGTTCGTCGTCAATCTGCAGTCGCCCGAATCGGTTGATGAAACCGGCCTGTGTGAGATGTCGCCCGAGTTCTTGAATCGCACGGCGAGCTTTTCGCGAATTGAGAGCGGTCTCGGGGACCCACTTCGTGCGCAAGGCGCCGCCAGGGATCACAGCGGTGGCGGTGGAACGAATGTCCAGCTTGGCGCAGTTGTCCCTGGCGCACCGTCTTCAAATGACGGATTCAGAATGAGATTTGGTCCCGGTGAAGCCGTTCCTCCGAGATTCACTTCGTTGTAGGGGTTCGACGGGCCTTGCCAATAGCCGGTGAAACCTGAAGCGTCGCCGAGGCATGGGTCAGTTGTGCCTGTAACGGTCGCATTAGCGAGCGAGCTAGGAGCCAGGGCGATTGCTCCGACGATGCCCAATCCGAGGCCCAGCGCCTTGCGGCGACTGATGGCGGGCAGCGATTCCATCGGCGGAATGTAGCAGTCGAAATGCCAGTTTCTCTGGTCAGTGACGGAGAAGGTCCCGCGCTGCCGTACGATTCCGAAGTCCATACAACGGCGCACCGGCGTCGTGAAGGGGGAGCAGTGGCTCAGCAAATTCCAATGGTCGATTACCTGGTGCTCGGAGACTCTCCGCACCTGGTCGCCAACGAGTGCACCGACTGTGGTGCAAAGTTCTTTGACCGTCGCAATGCATGCGCATCGTGTGGCGGCACGTCGTTCAAAAAGACCGACATCGCCACTGAAGGTGAGATTCGTTCGTTCACGATCGTCAAGGCGTTCATGCCCGGCGCTGACGACTATGTGCCAGTGGTGGTTGACCTCGGGGGCACCAGCGTGCGCGGCCAACTCATGAATACACCTGCCGAAGCCGCGAATATTGCGCTCGGACAGAAAGTTCGACTTACGACCTATTCAATCGGCGCCGACACTGCAGGCACCGAAGCCATCAACTACGGCTTCGAGCCGGTGAACTGAGGGGACTGACAATGGCAAACGATGACATCTGGATTCTCGGCATCAACATGACCAAGTTCGGAAAGCATCCGGACAAGGACGTGGTCGATCTTGCTTCCGAGGCTGCGCTCGCTGCGTTGGCCGACGGTGGCGTCACCATCAAGGAAATGGGCGTCCTCGCCGCTGGCAATCTCATGGGTGCCGCGGCCGGTATTGGTCAGCAACTGCAGAAGCAGATTGGTCAGACCGGTATTCCCGTTTTCAATGTTGCAAATGCATGTGCAACCGGTGCAACCGCACTCCGCACTGTGATCATGGCCATCAAGGCCGGCGAATGCGATATGGGTCTTGCCGTTGGCGTCGAGAAGCTTTCAGGCGCGGGCATGCTCGGCGCTGGTTTCGGCGTCGCTGCTTCCGACGAATGGACTCCTGCCGGTCGTTACGGCGCGGTATCTGGTTTCGAAGGCAAGCTCGGCACGGACATGATGCCCGGCGTGTTTGCTCAGGTCGGCATGGAATACCTGCATCAGCATCCTTACGACGGCGCTGACTTTGAACTCTTCGCGGGTATTTCTGCCAAGAACCACTTCAACTCCACCATGAATCCGCTTGCGGCCATTCAGAAGGACATGTCGGTCGAGCAGATCATGGCTGAGCCCATGATCGCCTATCCGAACACCCGTGCAATGTGCTCGGCCAACAGCGATGGTGCTGCGGCAGCGGTCGTTGTCTCTGGTGCGAAGTTGCGCACATTGTCGAAAGAACAGCAGAAGCGCGCTGTGAAGGTTTCGGCGTCGGTGCTTACGAGCGATCCGTACCAAGAGGCCTGTCAGATCCTTCCCGACGTCAACACGCTCACCCGTATTGCTGCCAAGCAGGCGTACGAACTTGCTGGTGTTGGTCCGGACGATCTCGACCTCGTGGAACTTCACGACTGTTTCGCAACAGCCGAACTTGTTCATTACGACAACCTCATGCTGTGCAGCGAAGGCAATGCGGTTGACTTCTTCCTGTCGGGCGCAACCACGCGTGACGGAAAGACCCCGGTGAATGTTTCGGGTGGTCTTGAGTCGAAGGGTCATCCCATCGCAGCAACTGGTATCGCCAACATCTGGGAGATCTGTTACCACCTTCGTGGTGAAGCAGGCGCTCGTCAGATTGAAGGCGCCAAGGTTGGCCTGGCACATGTCATCGGCCTTGGTTCGGCCTGTGGCGTGCACATCCTCGAGAAGTCCGGACTCTGAGACCCAGCATCAGTGGGTCAATCGTGAGTTCTCGTCTTCCTGCGTCTGAACGTCGCCACCAGCTGCTCGATACAGCGCTGGCGACGTTTGCGCGTTTGGGTTACCGCGACGCGTCGATGAACGACATTGCTGATGCCGCCGGCGTCACGAAGCCGGTGCTCTATCAACACTTCACATCGAAACGCGAACTATTCCTCGAATTGCTGGCCGATGTTGCAGTTCGACTTCGTTCCGCCGTTCGTGATGCTGCGGCGTCATCGGAAACCGATGGGCCAAGAGCTCAGGTTGAAGCGGGATTCGCAGCTTGGTTCACTTGGGTCGATACCAATCGTGACGGTTTCACTGTGTTGTTCGACAGTGAAGTTCGTCGCGATCCCGAGTTCGCTGAACAAGCCGCCAAAGTGCAACGGGAAATGGCGGACACCGTGGCCGAGTTCATCGTTGCTGAAGGTCTCGAACCCGAACGCCGTCGCTTGTTGGCCTACGGAATTGTCGGACTCGGTGAAAGCACCTGTCGACGCTGGCTCGAGAAGGAAATTGATCTCGATGCTGATGAGCTCGCAGTGCAGGTGGCGGGCCTCGCTTGGGCGGGTCTCCGCGGACTTTCGCCAGTCTGAATCGGCAGTTAGCGGCCGTTTTCCAGGTCGTCGCGCTCGGCGGCTTTCACTGCGTATCCGGCAACGATTGCGGGGGCTAGGAGTGCGGAGCCAATCGCCATCAGGACCACAATCGTCGTGACGAGGCCGCCGGTGAATCCTGCGAAGAACCCAATAAAAAAGAGAACGACGGCAACGGCGAACAGTAAGTAGCCGATTCGTTGTGCGAGTGACGCTGCTCGAGCGATCTTGGCTCGGCGCACGCGCACTGGGTCATTTGAGTAATCGGGTGAAGCGGTCACGGTAACCAGCCTGCCTCATTGAGGAGGTCGGTTAGCGCCGCTTGCATGATTTCAAGCGAAAGGGTCGATTCCACGACGTCACGGTTGTGGTCGAGGAGCGACTGGTCAGGCTGAGCACTCCAAGTTTTGAATGCCTCAAGATCGTTGGGATCGAACCAGGTGAATCCGAGGGATCGAAGCTCATCGGCAACGGGGTAATGGCTGACGATTGCTGGCCGGCGGTGAATTGCCGCGTCGATCGGCGGATTGCCAAAGCCTTCCCATGTCGAGGGGAAGACCACGACGTCGCTGGCGGCGTACATGTCCGCGAGAGAAGTAGATGGCTCGTGGATGACGTTGATTCCGTTCGAGCGAGCCTCAGCGAGCAAGGCATCGAGGGTTGCTTCGTAACCTTCTTCTGCGGGGCCTGTGAGCCAGTAGGTCGCACCGACTTGCTGTGCGATTTCGAGTGCGAGCGGAATGTTCTTTCTTTCGATGGCCCTCACTGGATGCACCATCACGAGTTCATTGTCGGAAAAGTTGTGCCGTGCTCGTTCACCAATTCGGTCGCCCATCGTGGCGTGGACATCGAAACCGTTACGGATGGTCGTCGCCGCGAAGCCTCGGTCAAGGAACTCTTGGCGTGTGAGTTCATTGATTGTGACGTGGCGCCATTGCCCGCTTTCAGTCTGCTCACGGGGAGGGAGTTCAGCGACATCGGCGTAGCGGCCGCGTTGCCACGCCGGATCGTGGTGATGCCAGATCGTTGGCAGGCCTTGACGGGCTCTGGCCACAGCGATTGAGGCGGGAAGATTCATGGGGATGGACCCGAGGTTTTCGACAACCACGAGATCGGCGCCAGACAGCGCGG
>WLMU01000151.1 GCA_009700115.1 Actinomycetota bacterium | reverse complement strand
CGTGCTTGAGCTCGGTGTAGTGCTCAAGGGCGTACTTCGACATGTCTTTGCCATAGCCACTGCTCTTAAATCCGCCGTGGGGGAATTCCGAAACAATCGGAATGTGGTCGTTGACCCACACCGTTCCAAACATCATCGAACGGGACATTCGCATGGCACGACCAACATCCCGTGTCCAAACCGATGCGGCAAGGCCGTAATCGACATCGTTGGCCCAAGCCAACGCCTGTGCTTCATCGGAGAACTTCTGCACGCTGATAACCGGACCGAATACTTCGCGCTGCACCAGTTCCGAATCCTGCGCGGGGTTCGCAACAACGGTTGGCGCATAGAAAAAACCCGGTCGATCGAGAGCTGCTCCGCCAACAACAACTCGAGCGCCACCAGACGCCGCTCGACTCACCATTGCTTCAACACGATCTCGTTGCCCTGCGGAAATCACCGGACCGACATTCGTCGCGGCATCGTTCGGATCACCAGTGATAAGAGCGCCAACCGATGCTTCCAATCCGGAAACAAGATCATCGAACACGCCCGGCCCAGCAATGACACGACAGGGTGCGGTGCAATCCTGACCAGAGTTGTAATAGCCAGTTTCGGTAAGCGTCGCGACAAGCGCTTCGATATCAGCGTCATCGAACACAACAACCGGCGCCTTGCCGCCAAGTTCAAGATGCACTCGCTTCAAGGTGTCGGCCGCGTTGCGCGCAATCATCTTGCCGGTGTTCACATCGCCAGTGAGCGACAACATCGCAATACCTGGGTGACGAACAATTGCATCGCCCGCTGATTCACCTTGACCAGCGACAACGTTGAACACGCCTGCGGGAAGAATTCCCTCAGTGAGTTCGGCCAGACGGAATGCCGTGAACGGGGTCAACTCTGACGGCTTCAAAATGAAGGTGTTGCCCACTGCGAGCGCGGGGCCCATTTTCCAGATCGCCATGTTGAGTGGATAGTTCCACGGTGCAATGCCGGCAACGACGCCAAGCGGATCACGCCGCAACATCGACGTGTGGTCGTCCATGTACTCACCGGCGGCTTGCGCGTCCATCGTGCGCGCCGCTCCGGCGAAGAACCGAAGATTGTCGATCGTCAGATCAAATTCGAAGTCAATGATGGAGATCGGCTTGCCGACGTTCTCCCCTTCGATGGCTTTGAGTTCGTCGATGTTCTCTTCCAGGCGATCGGCCAGCGCCAGCAGCGCTTCCGACCGAGACCTCGGCGTGGCCGTGCCCCACTCCGCAAATGCGGCACTCGCCGCCACGACTGCGGCGTCGACGTCGGCGGCTCCGCTAGAGGGAACCGAGGCAATGACCGCACCCGTAGCCGGAGCCACGACCTCATCGGTCGCACCGCTTTGAGCGGGAACCCACTTCCCGCCAATGAAATTGAGATGAGCCACGTTTACCCCTCGTGCCGATTTCCGTCACCGCATCGTGGGCCACGAGGGAGCAAACCGCAAGGGATGTTCGCGGGCCGAACGCCAAAATCCATTGTTCATCAACTCGCAATGGCCCAATTCTTGCAGTGAGCCCAAATTCGGGTGATCCTTATCAATTCCACCGGGTGCGGCGCACCTGTGATCGCGGAGGGGTGAGAGCTGACAGAGAACTCAATTGCTATGACGTCTCAGACTGCGGTCGACCTTTCCGCTCCAGTCATCGAGATCGATCATGTCGTGAAGCGATTCGGCGATTTCGTCGCGGTCGACGATGCCCATTTCTCAATCGGGCAAGGCGAGTTCTTTTCGATGCTCGGTCCCTCCGGTTGTGGCAAGACCACAACCCTGCGGATGATCGCCGGTTTCGAGCAACCCACATCTGGTGCCATCCGACTCGATGGCGTTGATGTCTCCAAGGTTCCACCGAACAAGCGAGACGTGAACACCGTGTTCCAGCAGTACGCGTTGTTCCCGCACATGAATGTTTTTGACAACGTTTCCTTCGGCCCGCAAGCAAAGAACGTCGACAAGGCAACGATCAAAAAGCGGGTGAGCGAGATTCTTGAGGTCGTTCGCCTCACCGAATTTGCCAGTCGTCGACCTGCGCAGCTTTCCGGTGGTCAGCAGCAGCGAGTCGCTCTTGCTCGTGCACTCGTCAATCTTCCCAAGGCCCTTCTTCTCGACGAACCTCTCGGGGCACTCGATCTCAAACTTCGCCGTGCAATGCAGTTTGAACTGAAACGTATTCAGCGTGAAGTAGGCATCACCTTCGTCTATGTCACCCATGATCAAGACGAAGCGCTCACAATGAGCGACCGCATCGCAGTCATGTCCGATGGGCGTGTTGAACAAATCGGCACTCCCACCGAGATTTACGACAATCCCGCAACTGTCTTCGTTGCCGGATTCATTGGGCAAGCAAATCTTTGGTCTGCAACGGTGACCGACCGTTCAGCAACTTCGGCGACAGTGAGTGTGCTCGGTGGTTCGACGCTCAGCGGTTCTTGCGTTGCGGATTCTGTTCGCGCTGGCGCGCCCGTCACGCTCATGGTGCGCCCCGAGCGCATCTCGATTTCTGTGAACCCACCCAGCGGTGGCTTACAAGCAGTGAATGCCACCGTCACTGATCTCACATTCCAAGGGCCAGTCGTCCGGCTTGCACTATGCGCACCCGATGGCTCGCCGATCATCGCCAACATCGAACCCGATGCCGATCTTCCACTGCTTCGCCCCGGCGACAGTGTTTGGGCATCGTGGACACCAACAGCAGCGTGCGTCTTACCCGACGCGCCGAATCAACCCCGCACTCTCGATGACATCGTCGTCGAGGGCTAATCAACCGCACCACCAGGAGGACCGAACATGAGCAACCCCATCGACCCCCAAATTCTTGAGGCCATGGCCCAGCACCGAACGTCTCGTCGACGTTTCCTCGGCATGGGTGGTCTCGCCCTTGGCGGCCTCGCTGTTGGCCCCACATTGCTCGCTGCATGCAGCTCTGGTTCGAGCAGCAGCGGTGGCAGCAACAACGGTGGCATCACCGTTCTCAACTGGCCGCTTTATATCGAAGACGATGAGCCGAGCACGTCGCCCACACTCAAGGGCTTCACCACTGCGACCGGCGTCAAGGTCAATTACAAGAACAGCATCGACGGCAACGAGTCGTTCAACACCAAATACCAAGCCACGCTCGAAAAGGGCAAGGGAATCGGTGCTGACCTCATCGTGCTCACCTCGTGGAATGCCGCGGCCTACATCGCCGACAACCTTGTTGAGCCTTTCGATGCCACCACGTTCCCCAACAAAAAGAATGTGATTTCCCGTCTTGCCAATCCTTCGTGGGATCCAGGACGCACCAAGTCCATTCCATGGTCAGTTGGTCAAACCGGTCTCGCATACTGGCCTGACAAAGTTGGCGGCAAGATCACTGACGTCAACGCGATCTTCGATCCGAAGTTCAAGGGCAAGGTCACGATCCTCGACGAAATGCGCGACACGGTTGGACTCACGATGCTCGGTATGGGCAACAACCCAAGCACCGGCACCGTTCCGCAGATGCTTGCTGCCGTTGACAAGATCGCTAAAGCACGCGACGCCGGCCAGTTCAAAAAGGTCACTGGCAACAGCTACACCGAAGATCTTGCGCTCGGCGATACATGGATCGCTGTTGCATGGTCCGGCGACGTCGCACAGTTGCAAGCCGATAACCCCGGTCTCGAATGGGTCATTCCGCGCCAAGGCGGAATGTTGTGGGTCGACAACGCCATGATCCCCGTCGGCGCGAAGAACCCTGAAGGCGCCAACAGACTCCTCAACTATGTGTACGACCCCGCTATTGCCGGACCGCTGTACGAAAGCATCATGTACATCCCACCCGTCGAGGGAGCCACGCAGTACATGACTTCGGCAGCAAAGACGAGCCCGTTCATCGTGCCGCCAGCAACGCCGCCGCTGTACGAATTCGATGTCATCAGCCCCGATGCAACCGAACAAGTTTCACGCGCCTTCGTTGCGGCAACAGAGCAGTAACACCGCTCGATGACCGCTGCTGCCGCGCCGTCGCGCTTTCGTCGCCCTCGCCGTGATCGCGGCGGGGACGAGAGCGGCGTTCCAGCACGGCGATGGTTCACCCCGTGGCTCCTCATTGCGCCCGGTGGTCTCTGGCTCCTGGTTTTCTTCATCGTTCCACTGTTCAGTCTCGGAAGGTTGTCGCTTCAAAGCGGCGGGCTGTCGAATTACTCAACTGTGATTTCCGATAACTCCACGGTGATCATCCGCACATTCATCTACGCAACGATCTCCACCATCACGGCGATAGTCATCG
>WLMU01000150.1 GCA_009700115.1 Actinomycetota bacterium | reverse complement strand
TCAGGCTGCTGACGGATCACCACTCGTTGTCGAGGTTGAATGCCTTGGCCATGTCGCACTTTCCGCTGGTTGCGGTTACGGACCCGACCCGCAGTGGACACACGGTGTGTGGCGCGGTCGCGACTGGATCGAAACCGCGACCTACGACCTTACGAATCAGTCAGATCCCGGCATCATGATTGCAACTCAGTACAGCATCCTTGATCACGTCGGCAAGGCAACGCTCGACGGCAAGGTCGGCTACGGATTGTTTGAACACTCATGCGCCGGACGCCATACGCCATCAGGTTTCGCCAACGGCGGATCGATGGCTCCCTGAGAACCACGTTTCCGTCGCGTTTAGAGCGGCGGTAACAGACCGATATTTGTTCGGGCCCGTTCGAGGACGGGCCCGGCAATCGCTCGTGCTTTTTCGGCACCAGCTGCGAGAATCGATGCCGTGCCGGTTGGGTCGGCTGCGAGTTCAGCGAAACGATCTTGGATCGGTCGCAATGTCTCGACAACGGCCTCGGCGACCGCAGTTTTGAGATCTCCGTAGCGAGTGTAGGAATCGGCGAGTTCATCGGGCGCCGTTCCTGTGCACGCGCTCAGGATTGAGAGAAGATTCGAAACGCCAGGCTTTTCGGCAACGTCAAAGCGAACGTCGGTGTCGGTATCGGTGACAGCCCGTTTGATCTTCTTCGCAACGGCATCGAGGTCTTCGAGCACAAGAATCGTGCCCTGGGGTGAGTTTTCTGACTTCGACATTTTTTTGTTTGGATGCTGGAGGTCCATAACTCGAGCTCCGACCTTCGCGATCGCTGCCTCGGGAACAATGAACGTGTCGCCGTACCTGCTATTGAATCGAATGGCGAGATCTCGTGACAATTCAAGGTGTTGGCGTTGATCGTCGCCGACGGGAACGCGATCGGTGTCGTAGAGAAGAATGTCGGCAGCCATGAGAGCCGGATAGGTAAAGAGACCAGCCGAGACGAACTCTGAACTGTCGCTCTTGTCCTTGAACTGGGTCATGCGCCGCAATTCTCCGAACGCAGCAGTGCATTCCATGAGCCACGAGAGTTCGGCGTGCTCGGGAACATGGCTCTGCACGAAAAGAATGGTTCGGGCGGGATCGATGCCAATAGCAATGAGCAACTGTGCGAGCTCAAGGGTGCGGCTACGCAGTTCGGCAGGGTCCTGGGGGACGGTCAAAGCGTGAAGATCGACGACACAGAAAATTGTGTCGGCCTCGTCCTGATCGGTGACCCAGTGGCGAAGCGCTCCGAGGAGGTTTCCGAGCTGGACCGGACCGGTGGGCTTGATGCCCGAGAAGACACGCGTCATGGGGGCCGATGCTAGAGGTCAGGGGCCACCTGCCGGGACCTAGATGCACTTTGGCACCCCGAGACCCCTCTAACGTAGGCATGTGCCATACGAGGTCCAGACGTCAGTCTTCGAGGGTCCCTTCGACCTGCTGCTTCACCTCATCCTGCGCGAGCAGGTTGACCTCTACGAAATCTCTCTTGCTCGCATCGTCGATGCCTACCTTGTCGAGATTGAGAAGATGGAACACGTCGATCTCGAGATCACGACGGAGTTCCTGCTGATTGCCGCCACTCTGGTCGAGCTCAAGTGCAAGCGTTTACTGCCCGACGACACCGACTTCGATCTCGACGACGAGTTCTCGTTGTGGGAGGAGCGAGACCTCCTTATTGCACGTTTGCTCGACTGCAAAACCTTCAAAGATGCGGCCCACGTCCTATCCGAGCTTTTCGACAATGCAGCATTGTGCGTCCCACGTCGCGCCGGTCTCGATGAGCGCTATCTGGAACTCGCCCCCGACTTACTTGAGGGCGTCGATATCGACGATGTCAGGGCCGCCTACATCCGTGCGATGACTCCGAAGCTTGTTCCAACCGTCAGCATCGAACACATTCATAGTGTTCGGGTCAGTGTTGGCGAAGCAGTTGAGGAACTGATCGACGAACTCCCACGCTTTGGGCGAGTCTCGTTCCGTCGTCTCACTGAATCACTGGTGGAGCGGCTGGAAATTGTCGTTCGTTTCCTGGCGGTGCTCGAACTGTTCAAGCAAGGTTTTATCGAACTCGATCAACCGGCGGCATTCGGTGACATCGAAATCATTTGGGTCGGATCTCCGGCTCTCGGTGTGGCGGACCTCGCCGGCATCGACACCTACGACGGCTAAAGGGTTCACCATGTCTGCCGACAACAAGCGAGCACTCGAAGCGATCATCATGGTCGCCGATACACCTGTGCCTACCGAGATGCTTTCGCAGTTAACCAGTCTTGCTGCCGATCGAGTTGATGCGTTGTTAGCGGAACTTGCTGGTGAGTACACCGCTGAGCAACGAGGATTTCAGTTGGTGAGAGTTGCTGGCGGTTGGCGCTATCAAAGTCACCCCGATCAAGCGCCGTACATCGAGCAATTTGTTCTCGAAGGTCAGTCAGCGAAGCTTTCTGCCGCTGCACTTGAGACGCTGGCGATTGTTGCCTATAAACAACCCATCAGTCGCGCTCAGATCGCATCGATTCGCGGGGTGGGCGTCGACAGCGTCGTCCGAACCTTGGAACAACGTGGCTACATCGGTGAAGTCGCTCGTGATCCGGGGCCGGGCCAAGCGGTGATGTTCGGTACCACTCCAGAGTTCCTCATGAAGATGGGGCTCGATTCTCTTTCGCAGCTTCCATCGATCGCTGATTTCGTTCCCGGTGCAGATGTTGTTGAAGCGCTCGAGATCGGCCTCCGGGTTGATTCGGCGGAAGCAGAACTCAGGGTTGCGGAAGAAGCTATGGCCGAAGGCATGCAGAGTGTTCGACCTTCGTTGGGCGACTTGCTCGACGGGGACGGACAAGGGTGAACGACGAGGATCGAACAGGGGAGCGACTGCAAAAGGTTCTGGCCCGCATCGGAATCGGTAGTCGGAGGGTCTGCGAGGACCTCATCGCCGACGGCGCGATCACAGTCAATGGCGAGGTTGCGGTTCTCGGTCGTCGTGTGGATGTTGATAACGATGAGATCGCAATCAACGGGGTCATCATCGGCATCCGGCCAGGGATCGTGCACCTCTTGCTGAACAAGCCAACCGGCGTGATCACCACGGCTGATGATCCGCACGGACGTCCCACGGTTCTTGAACTGGTACCAGACGAGCCCCGGGTGTTTCCCGTCGGTCGACTCGACATGGATACCGAAGGTCTCCTCCTGCTCACCAATGATGGAGATCTCGCTCATCGACTCACACATCCATCGTTTGGTGTCGAGAAGGAATACATCGCCCACGTTGAGGGTGAGCCGACTCGCGGGGAACTTCGGATTCTGCGAGAGGGCGTGGAACTCGAAGATGGGCTCACCGCGCCAGCCAAGGCGGCACTGGTTGGCCCTGGGATCCTCCGCCTCACGATCCATGAGGGCCGCAACCGTCAGATCCGACGAATGTGCGAGGCCGTGGGCCATCCAGTGATTCGTCTGATCCGCACGAGGATCGGACCACTGGCCGACAGGAAACTGAAGCCAGGCGAATGGCGAGCCTTAACTGGGCCCGAACTTCGATCTCTCGAAAAAGCCGCCGTTCCACGCTCTGAGGAAACACCTTCAGCGAAGTGACATCACCCCTCTAGGATCAGACCGTGACTTCTGCAGTTCGAGCGCTTCGTGGCGCAACAACAATCGATAGCGACACAACCGATCAGATTCGGACGCGAACAATCGATCTACTTGAGCAAATGCTCGTACGTAATGGTGTGAATCACGACGACATCATCAGCGTCCTGTTTACCGCTACTGACGATATTCATTCGATGTTTCCTGCGTCGGCAGCACGCGACATTGGTTTTGGAGACATTCCGCTTATCTGCGCTCGCGAACTCGACATCCAAGGGGCAACGCCACTTTGTATTCGTGTGCTGATGCATCTGAACACGACTGTGTCTCGATCAGATCTGCGTCACGTCTACCTCGAGGGCGCGAGCGGGCTACGCGACGACCTCCCGGAGTGACGTCGTGAGCCCACATCAAAGAGAGCAATCGGCCCTGATCATCGGGGTCGGTCTCATCGGTGGTTCGGTCGGTCTGCGACTTCGAGAAGCGGGTTGGCGCGTTGTTGGGCGCGATCGTTCGCCCGAATGCCTTGAGCGAGCACTCGCAGTTGGGGCGATCGACTCCGTAGCGCCCGATGGTTTCGTGGCTGGTATCGATCTCACCTTCGTGGCAACACCTGTGGGAGCTATCGCAGACGAGGTCGCGCTTGCTCTCCAAGACACAGAGGGTTTGGTCACCGATGTCGGGAGTGTGAAGACGCC
>WLMU01000015.1 GCA_009700115.1 Actinomycetota bacterium | reverse complement strand
CCGGCGGTGCTGGTGCAGAACGACCAGTTGGGGTGGGCGCCGAGATGTGGGCGTATGAACCCGTCGTCTCTGTCGGCCCGACGAAGTAGTTCGGGTCAGATCGAATGCTTGTCAACCTTCATGAGTCGTTTGCGTGGTTTGTCATTATTGGCAACGCCCTTGCCGGCAGTTGGGCGTTAGCCGCGAACTGGATCGAATCACTCCGGACTCGCGCTCTGTGGTGGTTCATCGTGGTTGTCGAACTAAGTGTGTTCGTGCAGGTTGGCCTCGGCGTAAGCATGGTTGCCGGACAAGGCCTCAAGGCGCCGAAGTTCCACATGTTCTATGGCTTCGTTGCGATTATTGCTGTTGGTCTCATTTACAGCTATCGCCATCAGCTTTCGCACAAGAAGTACTTGCTTTACGGATTGGGCGGTCTGTTCATCATGGGCCTCGGTATCCGAGCGATGATCGTCGGCGCAGCTAGCTGAGTTTCAGGCTGGCTCTCGATTGAGATGCCATTGCAGTTCGATCACTTGACCAAGTCGGAGCGGACCAGACGCAAACACGTTCGTCCAGATGAATGCTTGGTCCATGTTGGTTGCAATTGCATCAGGAGCGTCGTGCGGGAACACGCCGAGTACTTCGATGCGACCGCGCAAATCGTCATCGTTTGTCGATGCGTCGCGGATGTTTTCGATGATGGCTCGGTGCTCTTCAATCGTGCCGACTCGCAATCCAAAATGTGGGGACTTTTGCGGCGCAGCACGAACCATCTCAACCCATCCCTCGACCAAATCACCCATCGCCGCCTCGATGGCCAACTGTTCGGCCGGCGCTTCGGAGGCATAGAACGAATTGTTGGCGTAATCGCGAAGGTTTGTGTCGATAAATGCGGTGAACCAGTGACCACCACTATCGGACACCCTGCAACCGAGAAGCTCAAAGACTCGAGTGGCCAGCGCGCGCTCGCCTGGCGCGTGCAGAAGTTCAACATGTGTCAGACGACGGTCAACGTCCACGAGCCCCCCTCGAAAAGCGTGACCGTGATCGTTGCCGAAAGAACGCTCTACCGCCACTCGTCGTGGTCAGAAGCGAAGAGGGCGGGACCGAAGCCCCGCCCTCGTTCAGTTCGTGGAGTAAATCGGAATTAGCCGAGACGCTTTTCGAGTTCGCGAAGTTCGTCTCGCAGTTCGGACGGAAGTTCGGAACCGAAGGTGTCGAGGTGCGCTTCGAGTTGAGGGATTTCGGCTCGCCATGCGTCGTTGTTTACCGAAAGCAACGTGGTGATGGTTGCATCGTCGATGTCGAGGCCACCAAGGTCGAGGTCGGATGCACTCGGGACACGACCGATGGCGGTGTCGTTGGCGCCGGCGGTACCTTCGAGGCGCTCGACGATCCACTTGAGAACACGAGAGTTCTCGCCGAAGCCAGGCCACAGGAACGAACCGTCGTCACCCTTGCGGAACCAGTTCACCCAGAACAACTTGGGGAGGTTTGAAGCGTCGGTTGCTTCGCCGATCTCGAGCCAATGCTTGAAGTAATCGCCCATGTTGTAGCCACAGAATGGAAGCATGGCGAAAGGATCGAAACGAAGTTCGCCGACGACGCCAGCTGCAGCTGCAGTCTTTTCCGAACTCATGATGGAGCCAAGGAAGACGCCGTGCTGCCAATCGAATGATTCGGTCACCAGCGGAACGTTGGTAGCGCGACGGCCGCCGAAAAGAATTGCAGAGATCGGCACACCAGCTGGGTCTTGCCACTCGGGTGCGATCGACGGGCACTGCGCTGCAGGAGCAGTGAAGCGAGCGTTTGGATGAGCAGCGGGGGAGTCCGAGGCCGGAGTCCAGTCATTGCCCTTCCAGTCGATGAGGTGTGCAGGTGCTTCCTCGGAAAGGTCTTCCCACCAGATGTCGCCATCGTCGGTGAGTGCGCAGTTGGTGAAGATTGAATTGCCCTTCACGGATTCGAGTGCATTGAAGTTCGACTTGGCCGAGGTGCCAGGGGCGACGCCGAAGAAACCGGCTTCGGGGTTGATGGCGTAAAGACGACCATCGGCACCGAACTTCATCCAGGAAATGTCGTCACCAACGGTTTCGACTTTCCAACCCGGAAGGGTGGGGATGAGCATCGCCATGTTGGTCTTGCCACACGCTGACGGGAACGCAGCAGCGACGTACTTCTTCACGCCTTCAGGCGAGGTAAGGCCGAGGATGAGCATGTGTTCGGCCATCCAACCGTTGTCACGAGCCATGGTCGAAGCGATACGCAATGCGAAGCACTTCTTGCCGAGCAGTGCGTTGCCGCCGTAGCCCGAACCGTAGGACCAGATCTCGCTGGTTTCAGGGAAGTGCACGATGTACTTGTTCTCGGCATCGCAGGGCCATGCAACATCGGCCTGACCGGCAGCGAGCGGCATGCCAACCGAATGCACACACGGAACCCATTCACCGTTACCAAGAACGTCGAGTGCGCCTTGACCCATGCGGGTCATGATGCGCATGTTCACTGCGACGTAGGCCGAGTCGCTGAGCTGCACACCAATGTGCGCAATCGGCGAACCGAGCGGCCCCATCGAGAACGGCACGACATACATCGTGCGGCCCTTCATGGCACCGGTGTAGAGCTTGGTCATCTCGACGCGCATTTCAGCCGGCGGACGCCAGTTGTTCGTGGGGCCTGCATCGACTTCGTGTTCGGAGCAGATGTAGGTGCGATCCTCAACGCGAGCAACGTCGCCTGGGTCGGAGAGTGCGAGGTAGCTGTTCGGACGCTTCGCTTCGTTCAGCGTGCGGAAGGTGCCACTTTCGACGAGTTGTGCGCAGAGGCGCTCGTACTCTTCGGCTGAACCATCGCACCAATAGACGTCATCGGGTTGCAGAATTTCACGCCACTGTTCGACCCAGTCGATCAGCTTTTGGTTGGTTGTCTGACCGGCCATGTTTCCTCCGACGTCATTGTCGAATGCGAGTTGCACGTGTGGATGTTTCCCGTGAAGGCAATTGCCTCTGGGTGAACGTCTGGTGAATCAGCGAAGCGTAGAGGATTCAACGACACCCTTTGTCGTCGAAACGCTAGGTGTGCCGTGTGGCACTCAGCTAACTCCGCCGCCTTGTGGATGTTGTGTATTGCCGGGGTGGGCCGGTTCGAATCCGGGTGTTCCCATATCGGCTTCTGAGCCCATGCGAAGACGAGTGGCGAGAGACCCACCGTCGAGATCGAAGACCACTCGCTGACCCTGGCGTAAGGAACGGAAAATCGAACCCTCGAGGGCGCTGCGGGTGAACTCGTAATCATTGAGATCCGTGTCGCAGATGATGGTGCCCACGCCCGAAACCGGGTCATAGGACTTGACGACTCCCTGCAAAGGACCGGCAGACACGGTCAGCGAACTGCCTTGACGACCTTGCCGGCCTTAAGGCACGACGTGCACACATTGACGCGCTTGGTTGAACCGTTGACCACGGCTCGAACCCGCTGAATGTTCGGATTCCAACGTCGCTTGGTGCGGCGATGGGAGTGGCTTACCGCCATACCGAACGATGGGTGCTTTCCGCACACCTCGCATACAGCTGCCATGACAACACACTCCGGGACGTCAGAAGATTCGAACGCCGAATGGTAGCAGCGAGCCCCCGAGGGCCCAATTCGGCGTCTGACCGGCCTGAATCAACTCGATTTCCGTGTCCTGCGCCCAAGGGCGAAGGCCTCGGTAGTCTCTCGGCCGATGTCTATCGCCTCCAGCCTGACCGCCGATGACCTCCGGATGCTTATCCGGGGGTACGCCGACGCCTTGGCCGCTCATCGAGAGACCATCAATCGACTGAATGTGTATCCCGTGCCCGACGGGGACACCGGAACGAACATGGCCCTCACGCTTGCGTCGGTGGTGACGGAGCTCGATGGGGCGGCGGCCGATCTCGATGCGACGTGTCAGGCGATCTCGCACGGCTCACTTATGGGGGCACGTGGAAATTCAGGTGTGATCCTTTCGCAGATCCTGCGCGGCCTGTCTGCCGAGTTCCGATCAGCTGCGGTAATCGACGGTGCAACGTTCGCCACTGCGCTCGATGCTGCAGCGACCGCTGCTTATGGCGCGGTAATGAAACCTGTCGAAGGAACGATCCTCACTGTTGCGCGTGTTGCTGCCGAAGGTGGTCGCGCTGCTGCCGATGCTGGTTCGGATCTCCTTGGTGTCCTTGAGGCCGCTCACGCGGCGGGCACCGATGCGCTCGCGCGCACACCTGAGATGTTGCAGGTCTTGGCCGATGCGGGTGTTGTTGATTCCGGTGGCACCGGCCTGATGCTGTTCTTCGACGTTGCGCTCAACGTTGTTTGTAGTCGCCCGATTCCCGAAGCGGCCGAAGATCCTGCAGGCGCCTCTGCAGAATTTCTCAACGCGTTCGATGCTGCGCACGGTGATGGCGCACACGATGGTTCGCTTGCGGGCCTTCGTTACGAAGTTATGTACTTCCTCGAAGCACCCGATGAAGCGGTGCCTGGTTTTAAAGATGTCTGGTCGACCCTTGGCGACTCGATCGTGGTTGTCGGCGGCGACGGAATCTGGAATTGCCATATCCATACCGACGACATTGGTGCAACCATCGACGCCGCCGTCGAAATTGGTCGACCGCGTTCGATCCGTGTCACCGATCTTCTTGAAGAAGTTGAAGAAGAACGTTGGGTGCGCGAAGCCGAACCCATGAATCCGGAACCGGCAACAACGCACGACCCCGTTCCGTGCGCGGTTGTTGCTGTTTCGGTTGGCGATGGCATTCGTCGCATCTTTCATTCGCTCGGCGTGCAGGTGATTGTCACTGGTGGCCAAACGATGAACCCTTCAACGGCGCAACTGCTTGAAGCAGTTGAAGCCGCGCCGGCCGACGATGTTGTGTTGTTGCCGAACAACAAAAACATCATCCCGGTGGCCGAACAGGTTGACGCCATGACCACCAAGAACGTGCGCGTCGTGCCCACGCGCGGGGTCGCTGAAGGCTTTGCGTCGCTGCTGGCCTACGACCCAGAAGGCACCGCTTCTTCCAACGCCGATGCGATGACCCAAGCGGCAGCTCATGTTGTTGCTGGCGAACTCACCCGCGCCGTTCGTGATTCCAGCAGTGATGCCGGTCCGATTAGCGAAGGCGACTGGCTAGGTATTGCCCGAGACGGAATCATCGCGATCGACCCAGACCTTGCCGATGCGGGTGCAAGTCTGCTTTCGCACCTTGTGAGCGGCGATCACGAAATTGTGACAATCATCGAAGGCGAAGGCGCAACGCCGGCCGCCACTCGGCACCTCGAAGTGTGGGTGCAGGACAATCGCCCTGGCTGCGAGGTCGAAGTGCATCATGGCGGGCAGCCGCTTTATCCCTATCTCTTCGGTATCGAGTGAGCGACATCGTGGGACGTCGGTTGGCGCAACTCGCCAACTTGCCGGCAAGCGAACTCAAAGGTGTTGGCGCGACAAAAGCGGCCTCCCTCGGGAAGATGGGCATTCGTTCAGTACTCGACGTGCTCATGCATTACCCGCGCCGTTACATCGATCGCACCAAGGAGGCGAAGATCGCCGATCTTGAGGTAGGCGAAGAGGCGGCAATTCTTGTCAACGTGAAGCGATCGACACAGCGCCGCACAGGTAAAGGCAAGTCGATGGTGATCGTCACCGTTACCGACGGCACCGCGTCGATGGATGTCACGTTCTTTGGACAACCATTTCGCGAGAAGCAATTGCAACCGGGCCTCGACGCGGTCTTCTTCGGAAAGCTCGAGCTTTACGGCGGAAAGCGAAAGATGACGAACCCGGTTGTCGATCTCATCGGCAATCGCACCGGCCGCATTCTCCCCGTCTATGGGCAGTCTGAAAAGGCGGGGATTGCATCCTGGGACATCGCCAGATTTTGTGAGGAGACCTTGCGCCGAGCGGGCGATTTTGCCGAACCGCTCGACGAAGAATTGCTCGACCGACTCGACCTGGTTGCGCGGACTGAAGCGTTTCGTGCCATCCACATGCCCGAATCGATGGAGGAATCAGCTGCTGCCCGAAAGCGACTGGTGTTCGACGAGTTGTTGCGCGTTCAGATTGAGCTTGTTCGTCGCAAGCGAGAACTCGAACGAACGGCTGTTGGTATTGCCCATGTGGCCGGTGATGGCGGCGGTCCGTTAGTGAAGCGATTCCATGATGTGCTTCCGTACGACCTGACGCGAGCGCAGGCAAAGACGGTTGGCGAGATCAATGAAGATCTTGCCAAGGGCCACCCGATGCATCGCTTGTTGCAGGGTGACGTCGGTTCAGGAAAGACCGTGGTTGCTGTGAGCGCGATGTTGGTTGCAGTGCAAGGTGGACATCAGGCTGCCCTGATGGCACCCACAGAAGTTCTCGCCGAGCAGCATCATCTCGGCATCAAACAACTGCTCGAGGATTTCACGGTTCCCGATACCGACGAAGGCAATTTGTTCGGTGGCGCGGGCATGGATCGCTCGCTGCGTGTTGCACAACTTACGAATCGAATATCGGCACCTGATCGTCGAAAGATTCTTGAAGATATGGCGACGGGAAATCTCGACATCGTCATCGGCACCCATTCGTTGATCTCCGAAGGCATCGAGTTCAAGTCGCTTGGCGTTGTGGTGATCGATGAACAGCATCGCTTTGGTGTTGAACAACGCGCTGCATTGCGCGACAAGGGTGCTGGCGATGCCATGCCCGACGTGCTCGTGATGACCGCAACACCAATTCCGCGCACTGCAGCTATGACGGTTTATGGCGATCTCGATGTTTCTGTTCTCGACGAACTTCCTCCTGGTCGAACGCCGATTGTGACCAGGTGGGCTCAAAGCGACATGGACGAGCTCGCGGTTTGGCAACAGGTTCGCGACGAGATCGCCGAGGGTCGACAGGTCTATGTCGTATGTCCGTTGATTGAAGAGAGCGAAAAACTTGAGGTTCGCTCAGCGGAGGAAACCTTCGAAGAACTCACCAACGGCGAACTTGTGGGATTGCGTGTGGGCCTGTTGCACGGGCGACTCAAGTCCGATGAAAAAGATTCCGTCATGACTCAGTTCCGTGCCGGCGAACTCGATGCCCTTGTTTCGACAACGGTGATTGAAGTCGGCGTCGACGTTCCCAACGCAACTGTCATGGTGATTCTTGATGCAACGCGTTTCGGCATTGCCCAGTTGCACCAGCTACGTGGTCGAGTGGGTCGAGGTGCAGCGAAGTCCTTTTGTTGGCTCGTCGGCGAATCCAAAACCCCCGATGGTGAGGCTCGTCTCGAAGCGTTGGTTCGAAGCACTGATGGTTTTGAACTTGCCGAAGTCGACCTTGACCTTCGAGGCGAGGGAACGATCATGGGGGAGCGGCAGAAGGGTCAGAACGACCTCAAGTTGGCCTCGCTGCGTCGTGATCGTGAATGGGTGGTGATCGCTCGTGAGGTCGCAATAGAACTTCTCGATGGCGATCCCGACCTCGTCAAGCACGAATTACTGGCCGAAGAGGTCGACCTTTTCTTAAAAGCAGACGACATCGACTTCCTCATGAAAAGTTGAGCAGTCGGCCCTAATGTGCCCGCATGACAACAATCGTTCTTACTCATGGGGCATTTCACGGCAGTTGGTGTTTTGAGACACTCGTTTCAGAGCTCGACGCTCGCGGTGTGAAAACCGCTCTGGTCGATCTTCCGCTCACTGATCTCACCGAAGACGCCGCAGCAGTCACTGCAGTGCTTGATGCCGTTGACGGTCCAGTTATTTTGCTTGGCCATTCCTATGGCGGAGCAGTAGTCACGGTTGCCGGCAATCACCCATCGGTTGAACGGTTGGTGTACCTCACCGCACTGGGTCCCGACTCAGGCGAGTTGGGCAGCGGCGGGCCGATGACCTACGGCGAGCAACTCCTCACCACGATGCGCGTTGACGACGATGGGCTTCCATTCATCGACCCCGAATTCGCCGCGCAGGTCTTTTATCCCGACATTGATCCTGAAGAGGCCGCTCAATGGGCGACCAAACTTCGTTCGGGAAATACTGGCGGAACTGTCATCGTCGAAAAGGCCGCATGGCGTTCAACTCCAAGCACCTACGTCGTGTGCACTGACGATCCGATTCTTCTGGTCGATGGCCAGCGAGCGGTGGCAGAACGCATGGGTGCCGATGTGGTCGAGATGTCAGGTGACCATTCACCGATGGTGGCTCGTCCCGCAGAACTCGCTGACATCCTCGTGGCACTTCTTGACTGAACGCTTGACGTCGACTGATTACAACGTGCGCGGCGTTCGTAGCTTTCCGCTTCCATCAATCGGACCGCTGTAAATCAATTCGAAATCGCGCTGAGCAAACCGCAAGACGCCGTCGAGGCCGCGGACCATGACGTCGTGGTACACGCCGATGAGTTCACTCACCGTTCCGTCCTCACGCCACTGAAGTTCGCGGATCTGCCAGCGCGCGGTTGCGTTTTCGCCGTCGACATATGAAATGGTGCCATTAAGTACTTCTTGCACGCATTGATGAAAAGAGGGGCGGATCTTTTCGAACGTTGCGGTGATTGCGGTGCGACCTTCGATGATTCCGTCGCCGGGAATGAGCCAACGAGCATCTTCGGTCCATGCGTTTGCGAATTCGGCGACGTCAACACGAAGTACTGCATCGCAATAGTGGCCAACGAGGTTTTGAACGTCAGCGTCGATACCCATGGTGTGACCGTAGGTCAGTAACGATCGTCGTCGTCGGAGGGATCACCGAGGACGATGTCGAATCGTTCGTTGCAGTCTGGGCATCGGTAGGCCACGACATCGCCCGGGTCCCAGCCGTCTTCGGGCGGGTAGGACAAGGGGTGGAGCGTCCCGCCGCAGTCGACGCAGGTCATTCCGAGTTCGGCTTCCATGATCACAGGGTACGGTCGCCGTCATGAGGGTTGTGGCCGGTGAAGCTGGAGGACGTCGATTGATCGCTCCGGAAGGGAGCGATACCCGTCCCACGCTCGATCGTGTGCGCGAAGCCATGTTCAATTCACTCGTCAGTCTTGGCGCGGTCGATGATGCAAAGGTGCTCGATCTCTACGCCGGTTCAGGCGCCCTCGGGATCGAAGCGCTCTCGAGAGGTGCTCGTTCTTGTGTTTTTGTGGACAACGGTCGTGATGCACGGAAGGCGATTGCGACCAACCTGGCGACAACGGGATTCATCGAACAGTCACTTGTCGCACCGCAAGATGCGGTGACCTGGTTGCGTCAAGCGTCGGCATCTGCGAGTTCAGAACAATCGCGCTTTGATCTTGTGCTCATCGATCCGCCCTATGCCGCCGAAGACGAACTGTGGTCAGAAGTCCTCGGCTTTGTTGGCATCGTTGCTGCAGGAGGAGTCGTTGTAACTGAATCGGCGCGCCCGATCGCAGTTCCGGCAGGATGGGATGCACAAAAGGAGAAGAGGTACGGGGGTACGCTCATAAGCGTCCTACTGCCCCCCGACAGTCCGGAGTCTCCGTGACCCGAGTGCTTTACCCGGGATCGTTCGACCCGATCCATAACGGTCACCTTGAGATCATCGCGACTGCGTCGCGTCTCTTCGACGAAGTCATCGTCGCTGCTATGCGCAATCCCCAGAAGGGCGAGCCGCTTTTCACTCTCGAAGAACGCCGCGAGATGCTCGAGGAGTCTGTTGCGCCTCTTGGCAATGTGAAGGTCACGATGTTCGCATCGCTTGTTGTTGACCTTGCCAAAGAGATGGAAGCTGATTTCATCGTGAAGGGTCTGCGTGCCGTTTCGGATTTCGAGAGCGAACTCCAGATGGCACAAATGAATCACAAGATTTCGGGAGTGGACACACTGTTCATTCCGTCGGCTTCAGGGAATTCGTTCCTTGCGTCCAAGTTGTTGCGAGAGATCACCCGCTTCGGTGGCGATGTGACGGCCATGGTGCCGACCGCCGTAGCCAAACGACTCCAGGAGAAGTATCGATCGTGAGTAACTACGACAATCCCTCATTCGACGATCACGATATTGAGCTCGATCTCACACCTCCCTCGGTGGGTGCGCAGTATCACCCTGCCGAGACAGAGGACGTCCTGCTGACGCTGCGCGACATGATCGAAAACGCGCGCGACGTTCCGCTGTCGGCGTCGTCAATGATCTCGAAAGACGAAGTACTCGGGCTCGTTGATGAAGCGCTTGAGTCGCTTCCTGAAGAACTCCGTGCGGCGCGCTGGCTGCTCAAAGAACGTGAAGAATTCCTTGCTAGGACTCGCCACGAGGCCGACGACCTCATTGAACAGGCTCGCACCCGAGCAGAGCGAATGGTGCAACGCACCGAGGTCGTAAAGGCCGCAGAACAGCGGGCCTACGACATCGTCGATGCCGCCCAGGCCGACGCTCGCCGGCTTCGTCACGAGGTCGAAGATTTCTGCGATCAGAAACTCGCCAGTTTCGAGATCGTTTTGGAGCGCACCGCGAAACTTGTTGGAGCTGGTCGGGCCAAGTTGCAGGGAACAAATCTCCTTGCCGAGGCAGCAGCCGCAGCGGAACACGGTGTCGAAGGACCTCCGATGGGGTTCGACGATGGCAGTGATATGTCTGGCGACTTCAGTGCGCCGCCGACGCCGCCTTCGGTCTACGACGAACTTTCTCAACTCGACGGCGCACCAGCGCTGTACGACGAAGAGGGCATGGTCAATGCCGATGCCGACTCGTGGGATGAAGGGTCTCTTCCCTTCGACGATGAGTACGAAGAACGTCCGCGTCTGACCGTTGTCGACGACCGTTATTCGGATCTTCCTCCGCCGCCGTCATCGAATCATCCGACTCAAACGATCCGCGACGCTGCCGCGAATTTCTTTGATCAGGATTACTCGTAGTCGATGACCTTTCGGCCACTGGTGGTCGGCATCGCCGATCTCCGTCGAAATCCAGGGACTCGCCGTCAGTTCACGGAATCGGTCGCGCTCGCGGGACTCGCAATCTCGTCGGCCGCGGTTCCTGAGGGAGCGTCGATCGATGTCGATCTTGAACTTGAATCGCTGAGTAACGGTCTGGTCGCCACGGGCACCATTACGACCCCTTGGGATGGGGAGTGCCGGCGTTGCTTGCAACCAATGCAGAGCCGTTCGGTGGCCAAGGTCCGAGAAATTTTTGAACCTCGACCGGTCGAGGGCGAGACCTATGCGATGGCCGATGACATGGTGAATCTGGAGCCGATGGTGCGAGATGCGGTGCTCCTTGCGCTGCCCCTAGCGCCACTGTGTGACGAGGAATGTCGTGGTCCAGCCCCTGAAACGTTCCCAACTGGGACGGCCATCGAGGTCGAGGAAACCGAGGGCGATACTGACCCCGGACCCGTCTCCGACCCTCGCTGGGCAGCCCTCGCAGATCTGGACTTCGAACCGGACGAGTCCGGCGAGTAGAGTCCTCCGTCTGCCCGGGGCACCCCCCGGTCCCGCGAGCGGCTCTGTGTGCCGCCCCCCGAATCAGGAACGACCATGGCCGTACCCAAGAAGAAGACCTCGAAGTCCAAGAGCCGTAGCCGTCGTGCCTCAGCGTGGCGCATCGCCACCCCGGCCCGCAGCACCTGCCCGCGTTGTGGCGCCGTGAAGCGTCCGCACGTTGTGTGCGGAAACTGCGGTTGGTACAACGGCCGCCAGGCTCTCAACGTCGACTGATCCCGAGGGGTCTTCATGCTTCCCATCGCTGTTGATGCCATGGGGGGCGACAACGCTCCCAGTGCAATCGTCGCTGGCGCGCGCCGCGCCGTCGACGAACTTGGTATTCCCGTTGTCTTGGTCGGACGCGCTGCTGAACTTGGCGATACCGGCGGTTTAGAAGTCATCGAAGCATCTGAAGTCATCGCAATGGATGCCGATGCCGGATCAAGTGTCCGAAAAATGAAGGACTCGTCACTTGTGCGTGCTGCTGAAGCAGTTCGCGATGGCAGAGCTTCAGCGATGGTGAGCGCGGGCAATACCGGAGCCACGATGGCGAGCGCTTTGTTGCGGATGGGACGCATTAAAGGCGTGCAAAGACCTGCAATTGCAACGCCGATTCCTGTTCCCGGCTTCGACACTCCCACCGTGCTGCTCGATGCCGGAGCAAATGCCGAGTGCAGTGCAGATTGGCTCGTTCAGTTCGCTCAGATGGGTGCAGTATTTGCGAAACAGCGTTTCGGGGTCACGTCGCCGCGTGTTGGTTTGCTGTCGATTGGCGAAGAGCCAACAAAGGGCAATCCGCTTGTCAAAGAGACGCACAAGTTGCTGGCCGAAGGTTCTTGGATCGGTGCAACCGGCGCACAGTTCATCGGCAATGTCGAAGGTCGCGACATCATGACCGACGATGTCGACGTTGTTGTCACCGATGGTTTCACCGGAAACGTTGCGCTCAAAACTCTCGAGGGTTCACTGAAGTCGATCATCAACTCGCTCCTCGCTGCGTTTGATTCTTCTGACGAGGCTCGCGCTGCTGCAGCAGCTCTGTGGCCTTCTCTTCTTCCTTTGTATGACTCTCTCGATCCAGAGAACACTGGTGGAGCGATGCTTCTCGGAGTTGATGGTGTCTGCATCATCAGCCACGGATCCTCGTCGGATCGAGCGATGGTCAACGCGGTTCGCGTCGCTGCCGACATGGTGACCGCCAATGTGGTCGGCCATATTGCTGCCACCGTCCGGCCCGCTGACTGACCAGAAGTGGTGCTGGTCGGATGCCGTTCCGACCTGCGGTTTTCACAAGCGGGCAAAGTTTGATTCCGGTACGATCCGGACGTTCCGTTTTCGTCCGAGGAGACCGCTGTGCCCGCAGAGACCCATGTCGAACAAGGCCCCATCGACCGAGAGTTCGTCCTGAATCTGGTCCGTGACCGGTTAGCTGACATCCTCGAGACCGAGCCCACTGCCATTAACGAGGGCGATTCCTTCGCCGATGACCTCGATGCCGACAGCCTTGCGCTCATTGAATTGGTCGAAGCCCTTGAAGAAGAACTGGGCGAGCGCAGCGTCGGATTCCGCATCGAGGACGAAGATCTCGCCGATCTGAAGACCGTGCGCGACGCCATCGATTACGTCATGGCGAAGCTGGGCTGAGGTCCTGAGCACCGACGCAGTTGCCGAGCTGGTCGAACGTCTGGGTTACGGGTTCTCCGATCCCGGGCCTTTAACGCTCGCGCTCACGCATCGGTCCTGGTGTTATGAGACCGGGCACACGGCATCGAATGAACGACTTGAATTCCTCGGCGACGCCGTTCTCGGCGTTGTGGTCACTGATTACCTCTTCACAACTCACCCTGAGATGCCCGAAGGGCTTCTAGCCAAAGTTCGGTCAGCAGTTGTGAGCGAACCAACGCTGGCGAAAATCGCCGGCGATCTCGGCGTGGGCGAGGCGGTTCGTCTCGGCAAAGGTGAAGATGCCAGCGGCGGCCGGTCGAAAGCATCCATCCTGTCCGACGCTATGGAGGCCATCATCGGCGCTGTGTATGTCGATGGCGGAATTGATGCCGCTCGAGATGTGGTCCTTGGTCTCTTCGGAGCATCGATCGCCACGGCCGCCGAGGAACCAGGCGACGGCGATTTCAAGTCGCAACTTCAAGAACTCACGGCGCGACGCTTCGCCGCTGCGCCGGTCTATGAACTCGGGGCCGAAGGTCCCGACCACGAGAAACGATTTTCTGCTCGCGTTTCGATCGACGGCAACGTCATCGGTGAGGGTGAAGGTCGATCAAAGAAGGTCGCCGAACAGGGCGCAGCGCAGGCCGCGCTCAATTATCTGTCAACGGTGACCGTCCCCAACCATGAGAGTGGGCAGCACGATGCCTGAATTGCCCGAAGTAGAAACCATCCGCCGTGAGCTTGAAAAAGAAGTTGTCGGTCGCAAGGTGAAAACCGTTGAAACAGTCGGGAAGAAGTCGATCAAACGTCAGACTCCTGCCGAATTTGTTTCGGGGCTCGAAGGCGCCAAAATCACCGGCTCGCAACGCAAAGGGAAATATCTCCTGATGCCACTCGACAACGGCCAGGTGCTTGTTGTGCATCTGCGTATGTCTGGGCAGTTGCGTCGCAACGCAATCAAGGATCCGGTCGAAAAGCACACGCACGTGACGATCACCTTCACGCAAGGTGGCCAACTTCGATTCGTCGATCCTCGGACATTCGGTGAAATGTTTCTGGCGACTCCCGACGAAATCACCTCAGAAATCGAAGAACTTTCGAACCTCGGAGTTGATCCCGTCGAAACCCCGATGTCTTGGGTCGACTTCGGGCACCTCCTTCGTTCGAAGCGCCAGTCGCTCAAGGCCTTCCTCACCGATCAGTCGATGATCGCTGGTATCGGAAATATCTACGCCGACGAGATCCTTTTCGATTCGGGCCTTCGTTTCGATCGTGAAACCGGTTCACTTACGACGCAGGAAATCCGCCGTCTCTATCGCTCGCTGGTCGAGATTTTGCACGAAGCAATTAAGTACAACGGCTCCACTCTGGGCGATGGGCAATATGTCGATCTGTTCGGGAAGGCCGGCGATTACCAAAGCCATCATCAGGTGTACGACCGCGACAAGCAGCCATGTCGTCGGTGTCGTCGTAACGACATCGTTAAGACAAAGGTTGCGAGTCGGTCCACCTTCTACTGCGAGGTCTGCCAGGTCTGATGTATCTGAAACGACTCACGATGAAGGGCTTCAAGTCCTTCGCCGATACGACAGCTCTTGATCTTGAACCAGGCGTCACCGTTGTGGTGGGTCCGAACGGTTCGGGCAAATCCAACGTGGTCGATGCCATCGGCTGGGTGCTTGGCGCGCAAGCTCCCTCGGCTGTTCGTTCACAAAAAATGGACGATGTTATTTTTGCTGGCACGACGAAGCGCGCTGCTCTCGGGCGCGCTGAAGTGAGTCTGACCATCGACAACGCGTCGGGGATGCTCCCCATCGAGTTCAACGAGGTCACGATCACTCGAACGTTGTTCCGTTCGGGCGACAGCGAATACGCGCTGAACGGCGTGCCTTGTCGACTCCTTGACATCCAGGATCTTCTTTCCGACAGCGGCGTTGGCCGTCAGCAGCATGTGATCATCTCGCAGGGCCAGATCGATGCGGTGCTCAATGCTCGACCAGAAGAGCGTCGGGCAATTATCGAAGAAGCCGCTGGCATTTTGAAGTACCGCCGACGCAAGGAAAAGTCTGAGCGTCGCCTGATGTCCACCGAGGGCAATCTCACTCGCCTGCAGGACCTTCTTCGTGAGGTTCGTCGCCAGTTGCGTCCTCTCGAGCGTCAAGCCGATGCTGCCCGTCGTCATGCTGGCGTCGTCTCTGAACTCACCGCATTACGGATCTTCATCGCCGGTCGCGAACTTGCGGGTCTGCGTACTCGTCTCGAAAATGGCATGCGTGGCCGTGCCGAACTTTCGTCAGAAGAAGAACGCCTCCGCCGTTCGTTGGCGGAACTCGATGCGCAGATCATGTCGGTTGAAGCCGAACTCACTGCCATGGGTGGCGATGACCTCGGAGACGGACTCGCGTCCTATGAATCGTTGTTCCAGCAAGCTCGTGGTTTGTCGGCTGTTCTCACTGAACGTCGACGCGGTCTCGATCGTCTGCGCGGCGCGTCAATCGATCAAGGTGTTGTTGCTTCGCTTGAGGCGGAAGCAGCTCGATTGGCCACGGAACTTTCCGAGGTTGAGTCTGAGGCCGAGGGGTTTGCTCCACTAGTCGCCGAACTTGCAGACGCCGAGCAATTGCTCGCCGCTGAACGCTTGGCGTTCGAAGAGCAATGGTCAACTGGCATCCCCGCTCCCACTGGTGCGGCGGCCGAAGTTCGTGGCGAACTCGCTGCGTTGCGCACCGCTTCGGGTCGGGCGCGCGAAGAACGAGATCGCATAGCGACCCGCGCAACGGCGCTCGCCGAGAAGGCCGCGCAGCTACTCACCGAAACCGAATCTCTGCGCACGCAATTGATCGAACTCGAATCAGCAGAACTTCCGCTCGTCGAGTCGATGGAAGCGGCGGAGTCTCGTCGCTCAAAGGCAGAATCTGCAGTTGAAGCGGCCGAGTCGGTACATCGTTCGGCGGAAAGCGAACAGCATGCGTGGCGTGCTCGTGTTGAAGCACTTGCACTCGCGCTCGACGAAGCTCGATCACGCGCTGGCACCGAGCGACTTGCAGGCATCGATGGTGTTCTCGGCACAGTTCTCGATCTCGTCGAAATCGACGCTGGTTGGGAATCCGCGTTTGAAGCCGCCGTGGGCGAAGCGCTTGCTGCGGTAGTCGTCGATGGTGTCGCTTCTGGTCGTCGGGCGCTTGAAGCTCTTAGCGCCGAATCACTTAGCGGTGCGGTGCTGGCCCTCGGGGCCGAACGATCTGCCCGAACCGCGCCCCCGATTGGGGCTCCGTTGCGGGGGCATGTGCGTGCCCGTCGCCACGATGTCGAGCCTCTGCTCGATGCACTCCTTGGGTCAGCCGTTGTGATCGATGGTGGATGGGTCCAGGCCGTCGATGCATCGCTCGCGTACCCAGATGCCATCGTGGTCACCAACAGTGGCGATCGATTTGGTGTGAGCGGTTGGCGTGTTGGTTCCTCCGGTGCTGGTGCCACAGGTGCCGCGCTTGACGATGCAACTCGCCGTGCCGAAGAAGCCGAGGTTCGTGCCTCTGACGCGGCGGTGGTGCTCGAAGCCGCTCGGAAAGAACTCTCCGAAGCAGCAGCAGTCGAAGCAGCGCTTGCTCGCGATCTCGACGTCAACGATTCTCGCCTCACTGCAGCGGGTGACCGTCTTCAGCGGGCCGAAACCGATCGTCGTGATGCCGCAACAGAAGCGGAAGCGCTGAATGATCACCTCGTCGAACTCACCGAGCGCGTAACGCGTGAAGACGCTCGAATTGCAGAACTCGAAGGAATGCTTCCCGAACTCGAAGCGGCCGACAATGAGTTGGCTGCGTCTGCGCGCCGTATGGCCGAGTCTCGTTCTCGCCTCGAAGAGCAAGCAGCCGAGGTTGGTTCTCGTAGAAGCGATCTCGAAGTACGAAGCGTTGCTGTTGTCGAACGCCGTCAATTCCTCACCGGTCGCCTCTCCGAGGTCGAGACCCGTCTTGATGGAGCCGCGGCGGAACGCGAAGCCGCCGAAGCGCGTCGTTTGGAACTCGATCGAACCCAGACCGCACTCGATCGTTTGTCGGCGCTCGTCCAGAATCGTTCTTCTCTTATTGAAGGGCGGCTTTCCGACTTCCGTGAGCGTCGTCGTCAGCAGTCCGAAGCTGCACGCGGTGTCGCTGGCCGTCTCGATGGTCTTCGCCGCCAGCGTTCGGAACAAGAACGAGGTCTTGGTGAAGTTCGCGAGCGTTTGCAGCGAGCCGAAATCGATCATGCCGAAATCGAAATGCGTATCGAAGCCGCGGTGGAGGCATTGCGCCGCGATCTCGATTGCGAACCCGATGTGGCGATCGCCAGCGAATGCCCAGAACTTGCCGAGGGAGCGACTGCTGCTGGTCGAGCACGCGAACTCGAACGCGACCTGCGCCTGATGGGGCCGATCAATCCGTTGGCCCTTGAAGAATTCGATGCGTTGCAGGAACGACACACGTTCCTCGAACAGCAACTCGAAGATGTTAAAGAAAGCCGTCGTGAACTTGCGAAGGTGATTCGTGCCATCGACGGTGAAATCGTTAGCGTTTTCGCTGCCGCCTTTGCCGATGTTGCTGCGAATTTTGAATCCCTCTTCCAAACGCTGTTCCCAGGCGGTCAAGGTCGACTCAAGCTCACCGAGCCCGACAACTTGCTACTCACTGGTATCGAGGTCGAGGCCAAGCCTTCCGGTAAGAACGTCCGAAAGCTGTCACTACTTTCGGGTGGTGAGCGTTCGCTTACCGCTTTGGCGTATTTGTTTGCGGTGTTCCGCAGTCGTCCGTCGCCGTTCTACGTGATGGACGAAGTCGAGGCTGCCCTCGACGACATGAACCTCAGTCGATTCCTTGGCCTCGTTGCCGAATTCCGTAACGACGCACAGCTCGTCATCGTGAGCCATCAGAAGCGCACGATGGAAGCGGCCGATTGCCTTTATGGCGTGTCGATGCAGTCGGGTGGCTCCTCGAAGGTGGTCAGTGAAAAGGTGTCTTCGTAAGCGTCCGACTTATGGCAGTCGGTTGGACCAGGCCAACGCCAGCCCTGACGCAATGGCCAGCGTGAGGAACGAGGCCGCAATGAACCACTGGGTGAGTGACGACTGTCCGTCGTCGAATCCAATCGAGGACCCGATCTTTGAATAGACGTCGGTCAACTGGTTCTGTGTCGTTGCTTCGTAGGAATTGCCGCCTGTTTCCTGCGCAATTGTTTTAAGTGCGGGTGCGTCGACAGGCACACTGACGCTCTGACCATTTGGAAGTGTGACGGTTCCGGTCGCTGTTCCGAAAGCGATAGTCGAGACGGGCACGCCCTCGTCGGAGGCGCGCTTTGTCGCTGTTGCATTCGCAGTGCCCATCGTGGTGGTGCCGTCAGAGAGCAACACGATTGCCGCTGGAACCGCTGCGCCGTCTGGTGCCGGGGGAACATCACCGAGTGCATCGAGGCTGGAATTGATTGCGTCGCCAATCGCAGTTCCATCTGCAAGTGGAGCGTTCTGGATTGCATTCGCAACTTGTTGGCGGTCGGTGGTCGGAGCGACACGTATTTTCGAGCTACCGGCAAAGGTGACAAGGCCGACGTTGAACTGTTTCGGAACATCGTCAAGGAATGCAGTGGCGGCGGCCTTTGCTGCTTCGATTCGGCTGGGCTTTACGTCAGTGGCTTCCATTGACAACGAAACGTCGAGGGCAAGCATGACCGTGGCGCGTTCGCGAGGAACTTTCACATCGTGTACTGGTTGGGCAAAGGCGAGCACAAGCGCTGCGAGGGCAACAAGCTGCACGGCAGCGGCGATATGTCGACGCCAACCTGGCCGGTTCGGGGCGACCGATTCGAGCAATGCGAGATTGGTGAAGCGCACGGCGTACTTCGACCGCCGCTTTTGGAACATGGCGTAGGTGATGCCTAGGGCGACGACGACGATAAGCAACAACAGTCGCCATGGACTGAGAAAGGAAATACCCATCATCGGACGGCTCCAGTGGTGAGGGTCGCTCCGGCAATTGCTCCGACATTTCCAGAGCCATGCGCGGCAGAACGTGACTGCGAATCGATGCGATCACGGCGACGAGATACGAAACGGGCGAGGTCAAGTAACCAATCCCGGTCAGTGCGAAGCACGAGGTGGTCTGCACTTGTGGTGCGAATTCGTGATGCGATCACTGCCCGTTGTTCGGCTGCAGCAAGTGCGTAACGGTCGCGGAACTTTGCATTGCCTGTCGGAACTTCAATTTCATGACCGGTGACGGTGTCATGGAGAACAAGCATTCCGACATCAGGAAGTTCAAGTTCGACTGGGTCAACGACTTCGATGCAAAGGACATCGTGGCGAAGCGCCAAGGTTCGCAGGGCGGTATCCCACAGGCCTGGATCGAGGAAATCGGAGATAACGACGATGAGTCCTCGCCGCTTTGCGGTGCCGGCAATTCGGCGCAACCCAGCGGTGAGATCGGTCCGACCCGGCTGTGGGTTATCGAGGGCACCGAGTACGCGGCGCAGAAGCGCTTGCATGTGGACACGGCCCGATCGAGCCGGAATCGGTGGAGATGCGCCATCGGGTCCGATGGTCATTGCTCC
Organism: Actinomycetota bacterium; assembly: GCA_009700115.1. Lineage (GTDB taxonomy): Bacteria > Actinomycetota > Acidimicrobiia > Acidimicrobiales > Acidimicrobilacustridaceae > Acidimicrobilacustris. The sequence continues at coordinate 11,253 of WLMU01000015.1, read as the reverse complement.
AATTCGGTTTCCTGTGCGAGCGGTAAGGAATCCTGTTGCCGCTGCGGCCGCAAGCGCTAGGTCGCGCTTTTCGCAGGTTGCTGTGCCGAATGCGAGCGAAGCCGATGCATCGACGAGGATCCACGTTTCAAGTTCGCGATCGGCGACGCTGTCACGTACATGGGTCTCGCCGAGTCGGGCGGTGACATTCCAATCGATGCGACGAACGTCATCACCAGGTTGATAGGCGCGGATCTCGCCAGGCTCGGAACCGTGCCCGGGTGTGAGCCCGCGATGGTCGCCTTGTAAGAGTCCGTCGAGTCGGCGGGTGACAGTGATTTCGAGTCGGCGGAGGATTTCCGCGGCGGGGGTTCCGTCGATTGAGGGGGCCGCCGTTTTTTTGGTGCTCACCGGCCGGCGACAGCGGTTGGGTTCTGCGACGGCGCAATGACTGGCGCGTGCACGGTCGACAGAAGGCGGGCGAGGATCTGCTCAACAGAGAGTCCTTGTGCCAACGCTTCATAGGACGGCACAACACGGTGACGCAGCACATCGGGAGCGATATCGAAAATGTCTTGAGGCAAGACATAGCCGCGACCCCTCATGAGAGCGAGGGCCCGTCCGCCGGCGACGAGACCGAGCGATGCTCGCGGACTTCCGCCCCACGAGATGAGTTCGGCAAGTTCCGGAAGTCCGTATGCGGCCGGTTCGCGAGTGGCGAGGACAAGGCGAACGGCGTAATCGGCAACGGCAGGTGCAATGTGCACCGCATCACAGGATTTCTGTAACTCGATGAGTTGTTCGAGGCTCAGCTTTTGCTGAGCTTTTGGTGCTCCTGCGCTCACGCGGGCCACGATCTGTGCCTCTTCTGCTGCTGTCGGGTAACCGACAACAATTTTCATGAGGAATCGATCGCGCTGTGCCTCGGGGAGTGGATAGACGCCTTCACTCTCGATGGGGTTTTGGGTGGCGAGCACCAAGAATGGTTCAGGAACCTTCTTTGTGGTGCCAGCGATTGAAACCTGATGCTCAGCCATGACTTCGAGAAGTGCTGACTGCACCTTCGCTGGAGCGCGGTTGATTTCATCGGCCAAGACGATGTTGGCGAATACCGGACCCCATTCGATATCGAACGATTCATTCGAAGCGCGGAAAATCCTCGTGCCAACGAGGTCGGCGGGGAGGAGGTCGGGCGTGAACTGCAGTCTGTTGTAATCGCCCCCGATCACGGTGGCGAGGGTTTCGACCGCGAGTGTCTTGGCCAGACCAGGAACGCCCTCGAGAAGTACATGGCCTCGAGCAAGGAGCCCGACGAAGAGGCGCTCGATGGCACGGTCTTGGCCGACGATGACTTTCTTCATCTCCATGAGCGCTGATTCGAGAAGGGCGGCCTCAGTGGCTGTCGCGGCGGTGCGTTCGTTCGGCGCTGAGGAGAAAGGCTGATCTGACATCGGGGGCTCCTGGAAAGGATTCGTGGACGTTGGGGCGTTATGGGTGGCAGTCATGGTGGGAAGGGGACCACATCGGACCGAAGGACACCATAAAGCCGAGCGGAGACCTTGTCGCTGGTCGTTTGGGGCGATGAGATGTCCCCGAGTGCAATGGGTGGGGGAGTCGGGGGCGGTACCGTCAATACCGTGCGAGTGCTTGTGGTTGATGACGAAGTTGAGCTGGCTGAGGCGATTGCCCGGGGCTTGCGCCGTGAAGGCTATGCAGTTGATGTCTCCAATGATGGGGATGACGCTCTCGACAAAGTCATGATCAATACCTATGACTTGTTGTGCCTAGATATCACGATGCCCGGTACTGACGGGCGCGAGGTTTGCCGCAAGGTCCGGGAACAGGCCGATCCTCAACCACGGATTCTGATGCTTACTGCCCGTGATGGTCTTGACGATCGGGTGTCAGGACTCGATGACGGTGCCGATGATTATTTAGTCAAACCGTTCGCGTTCCCTGAACTTTTGGCTCGAGTGCGGTCATTGCTTCGTCGCGATTCTCGGGCAGTGTCTGCGGTGACGGTCGTCGGTGAACTCGAACTTGATGATGCACGACATGAAGCAAAACGTGGAACCCGTCGCCTTGACCTCACCGCGAAAGAATTCGCGTTACTTCGCTATTTCATGCTCCATGCTGGTGAAGTCATTTCACAAGAAGAATTACTTGAGCACGTTTGGGATGAACACGCAGATCCGTTCACCAATACCGTGCGCGTAACTGTCGGGACGCTTCGTCGCAAAGTTTCGCTTGATGGAGAGATCCCCCTTATCGAAACGCTTATCGGTTCCGGATATCGGTTATTTGACTCGTGATTGATCCGCACATTCCACCGCCAGCGGATGATCCACCCGAAGTCAAAGTTGATCAACCTCGCCCGATGAGCACGGTTCGGACGCGTCTGCATTCACGTTCACATCGAGCATCGAGTCGCCTTCCTTCTTGGATGGGTTCGATCCGGTTCCGTCTTACTGCGGTGTGGTCGATTCTCGTCTTTGGGCTTGCTGCACTTGTCGTCGGTGGCATCTACTTAGGCCTGCAGTATTCGCTGAAAAATCAAAAGATTTCGGCGATGGCTTTTCAAGTTGGCGGCATCACATTCATCCAGCCCGATCAGGCTCAATTGGTTCAGAGGGCAGTGAACGAACGGGCGCTCGATGCGTTACGGGTTTATTCGTTTTGGGCCTTGCTGGCACTCTTTTTTCTCAGTCTGGTTGTGGGTTGGATCGTGAGCGGGCGACTCCTTCGTCCTCTTGGTGAAATCTCAAACTCGGTCCGCGAGATTCAAGCGAGCGATCTCAAGCAACGGATCGATCTAGGCGGCCCGAATGACGAACTGCGACAACTGGCGGACACCTTCGATGACATGCTCGGTCGTCTCGACGAAGCGTTCGAAGGACAGCGGCAGTTCATTCATGAAGCAAGTCACGAATTGCGAAACCCACTGGCAGTGATTCGAACAAATCTCGAAGTAACCCTTGCTGATCCGGATGCCAGCGCCGAGGAATTGCGACACGCGGCTGAAGTGGTGGAGCGATCATCTGAACGTATGGCGCGACTGGTCGATGACTTGCTTGTCTATGCCCGAAAGGGAACGCTTTCGCTTGAACGTGATCCGGTTGATATCGCGTTACTCATCAATGAGGCCGCTGAAGAATTCACCGCTCCAGCAAGTGCGGCAGGCGTTCATCTTGTCCATCAGGCAGTCGGTGGCTTGTGGGTCGTGGGTGATCGTCTTGCTCTGCGCCAGGCGCTTGGCAATCTCTTAGCGAACGCCATCCGGTATTCGCCCGAAGGCACCACAGTCCGTCTTCGCGGTGGTCTCGAAGGACCATGGGTGTGGTTGGCCGTTGAAGATCAAGGTCCGGGGATCGATCTCGTCGACCAAGACCGAGTGTTTCAGCGTTTCTGGAGAGGCGATTCACGAGAGGGGCGCGAACAAGGTCGCAGCGGACTGGGTCTGACAATTGTTCGACAGATCGCCGAAGCCCATGGCGGTGAGGTCAAGCTCGTCTCACAGGTCGATCATGGCTCGGCGTTCGCTCTTTGGCTTCCAGCGCTCGCCCCAGCGCAACCGTCGCCGCCGTTACTGGAGAGTTGAGCGATCTCGTGGAGGTCGTACGCAAGCGAACAAATCTTTTTGACTTTCGTTCGTCTTTCGCTGCCCATCGGTACGTTGCCCACACGTTCGCCGTCCGGTGTCCGTACGATCTCAACCGAACCCGCTGCAGGAGTCGATTTCTATGACCTGGGATAACCAGCCCCCCGCAATGCCACCCCAGCCCCCGTCCCCTCCGACGCCACCCGCACCAGCGAGCGGTTGGGAGCCCGCGCCAATGCCTCCGTCGTGGGAAAGTGCCGCTCCAGCGGCGCCGACGACTCCGGCTGCACTGGTTCCATCGAGCGACCCTTGGGGCGGTGCACCGACACCTCCACCGGATCGCCGAACGAACTCATCGGGTCCGCGCCGCTCGAATGCGTTCCTTCGCGTTGCTATCTCCCTCGTTGTTGTTGTCGGCCTGTTTGGCCTTGGTTTCGGCATTCGATCGCTCATTGACAACAAAACGACGACTGTTGTTCGTAGCTCGAGTGCAAATGGTCAAGTCACGACCACGGCTGTCACTATTGATCCTGGCCAGGAACCGATTGCCTACGTTGCGGCAATGGTGAGCCCTTCAGTTGTGCAGATCGAAACCAGCGAAGGTCTTGGTTCGGGTGTCGCATACGACACTGATTTGTTCATCACCAATGCCCACGTTGTGGGTACTGCGCAGACAGTTACTGTTCGCGATTCGCACGGCACCGCGGTGAAGGGTCAAGTTCTTGGCGCCGATACCGGCACCGACATTGCCGTTGTTCGTGCCGCTGGTCTTCAAGCCCCGCCAGCGAAGTTGGCGAACGACAAGCCCCATGTTGGTCAGATCGCCGTTGCTGTCGGTAGCCCTTACGGACTTGAACAGACCGTTACTTCGGGCATCGTTTCGGCGGTGAACCGTCCGGTGCCGAATGAAAAGAGCGTTGTGATCAACATGGTCCAGACCGACGCTTCGATCAATCCCGGCAACTCAGGTGGTGCGCTTGCGAATCGCAACGCTGAGATCATGGGAATCAACTCTTCGATCTACAGCCAGACAGGCGAGAACACCGGTATCGGTTTCGCCATTCCGATCTCGACCGCCAAGCGTGTTGCTGACCAACTTGCTGCAGGCAAGACCGTGGCTCGCGCTGGACTCGGACTCAGTGGTCCAAGCACGACACCTTCGGGTAGTGCTGGCGCCTATGTTCAGAGCGTCACAAGCGGGGGCGCCGCCGACAAGGCGGGAATCAAATCGGGTGACCTCATCGTTGCCGTCGACGGCGTGCCGGTGCGCAGCTTTGATGAACTGCGAGGCATGGCCAGTGGCTACAGCCCTGGTGACAAGGTTGTTGTCGAGATCAATCGTGACGGCAAGGTGCTTGATGTCGACGTCACGCTGGGCACGCTCAAGTAACAGGCCACACCCCAACACATTTCGATCGGTGGCCGCCTCAGGGGCGGCCACCGACGCGTCGGGGGCTGAGTCCGAAGGGCCATCAAGGGGCGTGGCCTGTCGCCCGGATGGGCCAGAAGTGCGGCCCACTAGGCTTGCCAGCCCATGACTGTGATTCTCATCATCGTTGCTGTCGTCGTTGTCCTTGGCCTGATTGTCGGGTTCGGATTCATTGCCCCGCGCAATCGTCGCGGGTCGCTGGAACCGCCGTCGAAGCACCGCTCGCTGGTCGACGACCGTGTTGTTCCTCCTGAAGAAGCCGAGCGCGCTTCGCTGGTCGAGGCCGAGGTCGCTGCTGATCTCGAGATCAGAATTCCGGTCGAGGACGTTGTCGTCGACGCTGTTGCTGAGCGCCCTCGTTTCCGTGATCGACTCGGAAAAGCTCGTGCGGCGTTGTCGGGCGCTATGGGTTCGATTGCAAGTCGCTCAAAGATCGACGCCGAAACCTGGGACGAACTCGAAGAAGCACTCATCCTCGCTGATGTGGGTGTTGGATCGACACAGGACCTCCTCGATCACTTGCGAGCGCGAGTCAAAGCCGATGGCCTCTCTAACGGTGAGGAACTTCTTGGCGCACTCAAAGCAGAGATGGCCGATCGACTGAGTGGCTTCGATCGCGAACTCAAGTTGTCGAGTGAATCGGGCCCATCCGTATGGCTTTTTGTTGGCGTCAATGGTGTTGGAAAGACGACAACAATCGGAAAAGTTGGGGTCCGTGAAGTGCGAGAAGGTCAAACTGTTTTGATGGCGGCGGGCGATACGTTCCGCGCTGCGGCTGCAGAACAACTCGGAATGTGGGCCGAACGCGCAGGGGCTGAATTTGTTCGAGGTAACGAAGGCGGCGACCCAAGTGCAGTGATTTTCGACGGTGTCGAAGCCGCAAGCGCCCGCAATATCGACCTCGTTCTTGCCGATACTGCTGGACGCCTTCACAACAACGTCAATCTCATGGAAGAACTCAGCAAGGTTCGTCGTGTCGCCGATAAGGGTGCCGGAAATGTCACCGAAGTTCTTCTCGTGATCGATGCGACCACTGGTCAGAACGGTCTGGTTCAGGCCAAACAGTTCACTGACGCTGTTGAACTCACCGGTGTAGTGCTCACCAAACTCGACGGATCAGCCAAGGGCGGCATCGTCGTCGCTATTCACGATCAACTTGGTATACCGGTGAAGTTGGTCGGACTGGGCGAAGGCGCCGAAGACCTTGTTTCATTCGATGCACAGGAATTTGTGGAGGCATTGTTCGCATGAAAAAACTCTTAACATTTCCAGTTCATTTTGCATGGCGAGCACTAGTTCTTCCGGTGAAAGTGCTTGTTGCATCGCTGGGGCTCACCTTTCGGGCCGGGTTCAAAGTCGGAGCGCTACCGGTGAAGGGCAGCGCTGTCGTCACCCGTGCCCTCGGTTGGAAAATTGTTGGCGCCGTCACTGTTGGAGTGGTCATTGGCATTGTCATTGGCCGACAAATCGGACTGATGTCGCATAACCATGATCACAACCATGACCACGACGCGGACGCCGTGTTTGATGGCGCCACCAACGAGGTCGCAGCCTGATGTTTGAGTCACTTTCAGACAGGTTTGAGTCTGTCCTCGGAAAACTGAAGGGCAAAGGCAAGCTCTCCGAAGCCGATGTCGATGAAGCGCTGCGCGAGATCCGCCTCGCGCTCCTCGAAGCCGACGTCAACTTCACGGTGGTCAAGAATTTCTGTTCGCGAATTCGCGACCGAGCAGTTGGTGAAGAAGTTTCGAAAGCACTGAATCCTGGCCAGCAGATGGTCAAGATCGTCAACGATGAACTCACTGCCACGCTCGGTGGCGAAACCATTCGGATTACGTATAACTCAAAACCCCCCACTGTTGTTCTCATGGCGGGTTTGCAGGGTTCGGGTAAGACAACCAACTCGGCAAAGTTGGCTCGTTGGTTTAAGAGCCAGGGACGTCATCCGCTTCTTGTTGGCGCCGATCTTCAACGTCCAGCGGCGGTAGAGCAGTTACGCACGCTCGGACGCCAGATCGAAGTCCCTGTTTTTTCTGAGGACACCAATCCGGTGCAGGTTGCGAAAAGCGCGCTGACCGAAGCGCGCAAGACCGGTCGTGACATTGTCATCGTCGATACGGCTGGTCGTCTCGCTATTGATGCAGAACTGATGGACGAGGTTCGTCGCATCTCCGAGGCCGTCGATCCCGATTACACATTCCTCGTCATTGATGCGATGACCGGTCAAGACGCGGTCAACACGGCCGAAGCGTTTCACGCAACCCTCGAACTCGATGGTGTCATCCTCACCAAACTCGATGGCGACGCGCGCGGTGGTGCAGCACTCAGCGTTAAGGAAGTTGTTGGTCGTCCAATCGCGTTCGCTTCGACGGGTGAAAAACTTCGCGACTTTGACCTCTTTCATCCAGATCGTCTGGCCGGCCGCATCTTGGGTATGGGCGACATGCTCACGCTGATTGAGAAGGCCGAAGAAGTCTTCGAAAAGGATCAAGCAGAAGCAGCAGCGACGCGCTTACTGGAAGGTCAGTTCACCCTCGAAGATTTTCTCGATCAGATGCAGCAGTTGAAAAAGATGGGGCCGCTTTCGGGAGTGCTTGGCATGATGCCCGGCATTCCCAAAGAAGTGAAGAACGCACAGATCGACGACCGTGAAATCGCGCGAGTCGAGGCCATCATTCGCTCGATGACCCCGGCTGAGCGTGTCGATCCCGACCTCATCGATCAGTCCCGTCGAGTTCGAATCGCTACTGGTTCGGGCACCGAGCCCGCTCGTGTGGGCGAACTCATCAAGCAGTTCAAAGAGATGTCGAAGATGATGAAACGCATGGGCGGCGCCGGAACCAAGCGGCTTACTAAGTCACGTCGCAAAGTCGCTAAAGGCAAAGCAAAGGGTCCGGGTGGCCGCTCCACCGGAGGTGGTCGGGTCGCCCCAAAGGGCAAGGCGCCTCTGCGATTGCCGGATTTTGAAGCTGATTTGGGCGGGGCGAAGCCCGGAGGCGGATTACGTCTTCCAGGCCTTCCCGGCAGCCCCGAAAGTGACCCCTTTGGCCTTGGCTGAGTTCTCAACTTGCCCGCGACGGCATTGCGGGCCACGATTGAAGGCCAATCAGCCGTCCCGATGGGTTCGGCCGAAAACGTTCGCAGTTCCGTTCTTGCACGACCAGCAGAAGAGAGAAACCTCGTGGTGAAGCTCCGCCTTATGCGGATGGGAAAGACCAAGCAGCCGACGTACCGCGTCGTTGCCGCTGATGCGCGCTCGCCGCGTAATGGCCGTTTTATCGAAATCGTGGGTCACTACAACCCTCGTACCGAGCCATCTGAGATCACCATTGACAACGACAAGGCCGTTGCCTGGCTTCAGAAGGGCGCGCAGCCCACTGAAGTTGTCGAGAAGCTTCTGAAGATCTCTGGCGCTTGGGAGCAGTTCACCGGCGCAGCGTCGTGAGCGACGTCGCCGAAACCGTCGACGCGTCGGAAGAAACTCCCGACTTCACCACAGCCAAGGCTGTGTTGACCTACGTCGTTCAGCAACTCGTCGAGGATCCTTCCGCCGTCGAAATCGAACTCGACTCTCGCGGCCGTAAGTCTGTACTTAACGTGCACGTTGGTCCTGGCGACATGGGTCGCGTCATCGGCAAGCGCGGTCGTGTTGCGCAGTCGATCCGCACCGTCGTGCGTGCCGCCGCTGCCCGTGACGGTGGCGATGTCGAGGTCGAGTTCCTCGACTGATCCGGTGAACCTCCTCGAGGTCGGCCGAATCGACAAACCGCATGGAGTGCGCGGCGACGTCGTCGTTGCTCTCACTACGACTGAGAAGGGTCGCGTCGCTCCCGGTACGCGCCTGTTCTCTGGCGATCGTGAATTTTTGATCACTGCATCGCGTCCGCATCAACATCGTTGGATTGTGGCCTTCGAAGGTGTGTTTGGAAGAGAAGGGGCCGAAGCGATTTCTGGTCTCGTACTTTCGGCTGAAGCTCTCGAAGATGACGATCCCGACGCATTGTGGGTGCATGAACTCATCGGGTCTCCCGTCGTAGAACCAGACGGCACCGATCGCGGTGTCGTCCAATCGGTGCAGGACAACCCAGCGAGCGATCTGCTTGTTCTCGACACGGGGGCACTGGTCCCGTTGCGCTTTCTTGAAGGACGCGACGAACAGGGTCGTCTTGTTGTTGATGTTCCCGACGGTCTCTTCGAACTTCTCGACGAGGACTAAGTCACCATGCGTATCGACGTCTTCACGATCTTCCCCGACATGGTCTCGGGATTTGCGGGGCAAAGTCTTCTGGGCCGCGCGACGGCAAAGGGTTTGCTCGATGTGCGCGTTCATGATTTGCGCGAACACACCACCGATGTCCATCGCACGGTGGATGACTCGCCATTTGGTGGGGGAGCGGGCATGGTGCTTCGTCCCGAACCGATCTATGCCGCAGTCGAAGCTGCCGACCCACCCCGACCGCTGTTCTTGCTCGGGCCAGGTGGACGTCGTCTCGATCAGGCCATGGCGCAGGAGTTGGCGAACTCCGGTGGGTTCTCGCTCCTGTGTGGTCGCTACGAAGGCGTTGATGACCGAGTTCGGACAGATCTCTGCGACGGGGAACTTTCACTTGGCGACTACGTCCTCGGTGGTGGCGAGGTGGCCTCCATGGTGGTCCTAGAGGCCGTAGGGCGACTTGTGCCCGGGGTGATGGGTAATTCCGCCTCAGCGGGCGATGAGTCCTTCAGTGACGGCCTGCTGGAATATCCGCAGTTCACCAAGCCGGCAGAATTTCGGGGGATGGACGTTCCTGAGGTTCTGCGCTCTGGCGATCATGGCCGTATCGCCCGCTGGCGTCGGGCCCGGGCTCTTGAGCGGACGCTGGCCTCTCGACCCGACCTGATCGAGGCCCGCGGGGGACTTTCCGACGAGGAACAGGCCTTGCTGGACGATCCCGACCAGCGGCATTGAGTAAGGGCCGTTCGGCGCTTTGCCGTTCGGGGAGCGCTCCGCCTAGCATGACCCTTCCCTCGGGCAACCGAACCCGGTCCCGATTTCACTTCTTGACCCACCCTCGGGTGGGCATCGCAGCCAGGACACTTCAATGAACGCCATCGACCTCATCGACGCCCAGAGCCTCCGCGACGACGTGCCTCAGTTCGGACCCGGTGACACGCTCAAAGTTCACGTTCGAGTGGTCGAAGGAACTCGTGAGCGCGTGCAGCTCTTCCAAGGCGCTGTCATCCGCCGTCAGGGCGGTGGAATCCATGAAACCTTCACCGTCCGCAAGGTGAGTTTCGGTGTTGGTGTCGAGCGTACATTCCCGCTCCATTCCCCGATCTTGGCCAAGATCGAAGTTGTGAGCCGAGGCGATGTTCGTCGAGCCAAGCTCTATTACTTGCGTGATCGCGTCGGCAAGGCTGCCAAGATCAAGGAGAAGCGCGACTGATAGTCGCGCTGCGTGCTGACCTTTGGTCGGCGGTGACCAACGCTGGTCGCATTTCTTTCGGTGGGAGTTGCTCATGAGTGCTGAGGATCTCGAAGAGTACGAGTCCGATGTCGAATTGCAGCTTTACCGCGAGTACAAAGATGTCTGTCCCATGTTCCGGTTCGTTGTTGAAACCGAACGGCGTTTCTATTTGGCCAATGAGGTCAATCAAAGCGTTGTGAATGAAAACGGTCGCTCTCGGGTTGAGATTGAACTTCGTGACGCGTGGGTTTGGGATATGTACAGGCAGAACCGATTTGTTTCTCACGTCCGAGTGGTCACATTCAAAGACGTCAACATCGAAGAGTTGCCACGCGAAGAGCTGCGACTCCCTTGAAGGTTCAACTCGGTTGACTGCTGGTCGTCGGGCTCTCGGGTCCTACGGCGAAAACTTGACCGCACGGTGGTACGAGCAGCGCGGCTACGTCGTTGTCGACCGCAATTGGCGCTGTCGAGACGGTGAAATAGATCTTGTGTTGGTGCGTGGTCGGTTGGTGGTGTTCTGTGAGGTCAAGACTCGTTCGAGCGATGCTTACGGTTCGCCTGCTGCAGCGGTAACGCCGTCGAAACAAGCAAGATTGCGAACGCTCTCATTGCTGTGGCTCAACGCCCGTGATGTCGTTGCGGGTTCGCTGCGCTTTGACGTGGCGTGTGTGGTTGGTAGAGAAGTGTCCGTCATCGAGTCGGCGTTCTAAAAATATTGGTCTGACGGAATGGCGAATGCCGACCTATCGTGTCGGAATGGCTACTTCACCTGACCTTGAATTCTTTTTCGATCCAAT
>WLMU01000149.1 GCA_009700115.1 Actinomycetota bacterium | reverse complement strand
TGCTGGCGAACTCGCCGACGGCGTCCTACTCAATTATCTACCTGCGTCGCATATTCCGTGGTCGGTCGAACAAGTACGAGCCGGCGGCGATGCAACGGTCTACGGCTACGTGCACGTTGGCGTCACCGATCCCGAGCCTCATCGCGATTCTGCCCGCAAAGATCTTTTCTCCTACATCGTGGTCGATTCCTATGCCGACAATTTCATTCGCGCTGGATTCGCCGACGAGGTCGCTCAAGTACGCGAATGTCATGCCGCTGGCAATCGCGAAGCCGCATTGGCAGCAGTCTCCGATCGCATGGTCGATGCCATCGATGTTCTGGGCGACGCTGCACATGTGCACGCCACCGTGCAGTCCTATGTCGATGCCGGCGTCGACGTCCCCATCATCATGCCGATGCCTTGGGGCCAAGACCGAATGAACGTCATTGCCGACACCATCAATGCTTCGGCGGGGCGGTTTTAAAATGCCACCAGTTCGTCGACCCAAAGGCAAGAAGGCCGAACCCGTCGATCCGTTTCCCGCCGACGGACTCACTGAAATAGGTCTTGCCCCAGGTACGGCAGTCCGATTCCGCCGCCGCGACACCGAACGCTGGAAAGACGGCACCGTCACGCGCCGAGAGGCCGATGGCAGTATCGGCGTCTGCGACTCAAAAGGCGCCATGCGAGCTATGCCCATCGACGCAGTCGAAGTGAAAGAACGTGGCCCCCGCGGCGGCGTCATGTGGATACCGCTGTCCGCTTGGGCCGGACGCACCGAGCAACTCAAGCTGCTCTGAGCAGTCGGCAAACCTCAACCGAGATTCAGCGAGGAGTGAGTTCTCGCACTGCTTCTTCGGTGTCGACTCCAGCCATTCCCAGCACGGCGAGCGCGGGTGTTGTGACACCGTTGTCGATATAGCGCTGGATATGAGCACGACATTGCTCATAGGAGCCATGAACGATGAGCTGATCGACAACCTCGTCGGGAATTGCCGCTAACGCAGCGGCCCGATCGCCGGCTTTCCACGCATCCCACATTCCCTGTAGTTGCGGACCACGGCCTAACCATTCGTGGAACGCGGAGTACACCGGCACGTTGAGATAGGCCGCAATCGCAAACTTCGCTTGGGCGCGCACCGTCTCGGCATCTTCGGAAGGAACGACAAAGATACGAGCGACGATTTCCTTATCGTCGCCATGGGCGGTGACGATTGGCGCAACTCGAGCAACATCGTCGGCCGACAACCAATTGATAATCGCACCATCGCCTTCGCTCCCGGCGAGGTTCAACATGCCTTCGCGCAGTGCGGCGATGAGAATCGGAACAGGTTGTTCGGGAGCGGCATTCAGTTTGAAGCCGCGAATAGAAAACGTGTCATAGGTTTCCGTGACCTTCTCGCCCGTGAGCGCAGCGCGCACAAACCGCACAGTGTCACGAACCCGCTTGTAGGGCTCATCGAAGGCGATTCCGTTCCAGCGGCCAACAATGACATCGGACGACGTTCCAAGCCCCAGTACGAATCTTCCAGGTGCAGCTTGAGCCATGGCCAATGCGCTCTGCGCAATCACCGCGGGGCCACGAGTAAACACCGGAACAATCGCCGTGCCAAGCCGCAAAGACGGCGCCCACTGAGAAGTCAGTACGAGCGGCGTGAACGCATCGGTGCCATCGGTTTCGGCCGACCAGGCATCGGTATAACCCAGGCCTGCGAGTTCAGAAATGCGCTCTTGTTGCGCGTGCAACGGGACACGGTCGAACGGAATGGTGATGCCATAGCCACGATACGGAGCCATCAGTTGCCTTTCCAAGGACGGATCATGGCCGACTGACTTGCCGTTGCCATGAGCGTGCCATCTTCGGACCACAAATAAATGTGGCCATGACCAAACCCACGCGCCACAGCTTCGATGCGCACATCGGCAAGCACCCACTTGGTGGGCACGATGTTCATGACACGAATCGTGTTGTCGAGACTGTTGGAGTTGATCTCGGAAGTCATCGCCATGCCCAACCCCATCGGAACGAAATCGCCAAGCACTGCGAGCGATGCCGCAGATGCCTCGAGAATCTCGGGCATCCGCACCCAAAATGCGGTGTGCCCGGTTCCGGGCTCATCGATGGCCATCCGCATATCGAGACGGCTGGAAATGGAGTTGCCAGGATCGAACCGAAGTTGGCGCGGTGGACAATCTTCCGGACGGGGAACCTCCGGCGGGCTCACCCACTGCCCTGTCTCGGCCATCTCGCGGCTTCCCAACGACGCGTTCACAATGAAGATCGTTGAATCGCCCACCTGACCGGTGACACGAGCCTGGGTGGTGGTGCGGCCGGATGCGTCGATTTGGATGTCGAGATCAACCACCGATGGTGGCTTCGTGTAGTTGATGTACTGCGCACAAGCCCACACCACTGGGCGTTCGGTTACCCGTTCAAGGGCGTCAATCGCTGCGCCAAGGCCACAGCCGCCAAATAAGGTCCCGAGACCGCTACAGATGCCCTCGGTGACGGGCAAGTACCAGCGCATGGGGTTATGTGTGGGCTGGAGTCCCAGCCATTCCTTTGCGTCCACGGCACGGAGCGTAGATGGGTTGGCTCGCTTTACCTCCACTGTCACACCCCTTCGGCACACTGAGTCCTATGAAGAAGCCACCCACCCTCCACACCAGCGGTGTTCATCGCCTCCCTGAGGGGCCTGCCTCTTGGCATCTCGATGACACCACCCGCCAGCGTGCCCTTGCGGGCATTGCGTTAGCCCGCGCTGCCCTCGCCACAGCGTTGGCCGGTCACCAGCCCGAGCCAGCAACGCTCGAACTGCACCACGCCGCCGCGGCCTAGCCCACCTGTCCAACAATCAGCGGTAGTAGCCGAGGACATCAATGATGAAGTTCGTCGAACCAGAGCTTCCGTTGACAACCGTGATCTGGCGAGTTGCGTTGAGTGTGAGTGAAATGCCGTTGGCCAGAATCTGACCACTTGCACTCCAGTTGATGCTTGATGCCGAAACAGCCGTGGTGCCCCCAGGGTTAATAGCGAGCCATCCGTTTCCTATCGTGTCGACCACGGTGACGTTCGCGAATACCGCAGTAGCTCCGATGGGAACGAAGTCTGCGGTCACCGGTGTGCCGTTGACGTCGAATGAGTTGGCCACCGAAATAGGGCGGTTCTGCCCACTACCAAGCACGCCGTGTAGTGCGTAGGTGCTGAGACGAGAGTCGTACACACGAGCTGGCGTCACTGGGGTGAACGCGCCTGCAGCCGACGGACCAGAAAGCATTCGCCAGGTTCCCGGCGTTCCACCGGCCACGCAGAACCAGATCACGCCCGCGCTATCGACCACGATGTCACGCGTTTGGTAGGTCGCCCCCGAGGTAAGCGGTGAGGTTGCAGCGGTGCTAAATCGCAGCGATGTTTGCTCCGCATCGATGGATACACCCACGTTGAGACTCTGCGCGTAGACCCCAACGTCCCCATACCCATGCAGTCCCCTCCCGTTCATGGATCGGCCATAAACGCCCGCGGAGCTGGTTCCTCCTGCGGAATTTCCATAGATGCCGAATTGACCCATGGTGTCGCCAGAGACTCCAGTGCCATTGGTCGAAATTCCGTAGACACCGAAGAGGTCGCCGTTCCCGCGAACGCCGACGCCGGCAGTGCCTGATGAGAATGCGTCGACGGCAACGCCGTTGTTGCCCTGGACCTGAGCGTCCACGCCAACCGACCCCGCCCCGGCTCCCCCATTCGCTATGACGGCAGGACTGCCACCACTGAAATTTCCCGTTGCAGCGGCAGCAGGAGTTGCCGCCGCGATGATCCCTGCGCCTCCAGCGACTGCGCCAGCAGCGAGAACACCAGCGGCGCGCAATGCATGACGTCGCGACATCGAGGCTTGCTCTTCTCCGTCAACTTCGCCGTTGACTGATTCTGCAATTGTGGGCGAATTAGTGGACGCGACACCTGCCGTCGGTCGTTCGTCGTTGACACTCAGCGAACCACGCTGAAGTTCCGACCGAAGGGCATCGAGCTCTCGAGCCAACTCGTCGATTCGCCGAGTCAATTGCTCCGTATGGTCGTGATTGCAGCCCAACTCATGGTCGGCGTTCATGGTTCCTCCAAGGCCCCGGTCAAGAAAATCGGATATTAGAACACCCCATTGGCGGTGTGCCCGGGCGAATTGTCACGTTCTCGGCCTAGGATCCCCACATGCGTGAAGTCGTGATTGTCGATGCCGTCCGTACTCCTGTTGGTCGCCGCAACGGGGCCCTGTCCTCGATGCATTCGGCCGATCTCCTTGCCGTGCCGTTGAAGGCATTGTTCGATCGAACCGG
>WLMU01000148.1 GCA_009700115.1 Actinomycetota bacterium | reverse complement strand
TCTTCACGAATCGGCTTGGCAATCATCTTGAGCGGTTTACCCAACCCGGTTCCCTCGCCGGCGGGCAATGGCAATTGGTAGTACTTGCCGTCATAGGTAACACGTTCGCGTTTCCAGACGATTCGACAAATATCGATGATTTCGCGCGTGCGTCCGAGGGGAGCGTCGTACTTCACACCATGAAAACCCTCGATGACCTGCGGGCCCGAAGCGCCGAGTCCGAGAATGAAACGGCCATTTGTGAGCGTGTCCATGCTGGCGGCCGTCATTGCCATCAGAGTTGGCGTGCGCGTATAGATCGGGAGAATGCCTGCACCGATTGTTATGGACTCGGTCTTTGCCGCGAGGTAACCCATGAATGTCGGCGCATCGAACCCATAAACCTCGGCCACCCACGCGATATCAAGGCCCGCTTTTTCATACTCTGCGACCTTGGCGGCAGATTCAGCGAAACCGCCCGCGTAATCAATTTGCATACCGAACTTCATGAGGACGTCCCTTCGATGCCGCGAACGCGGATGTAGAAACTGCGATCAGTGAGCGGCAGGACCAGTGGCCAAGTTCGCTAAGGCTTCGGCGCGAGCATTTTCACGCCGCTCGGCTCGTTCTCTTTCGAGCGCCTCTTGATCGCGAACAGCCTGAGCAGCGAGCCACACCTTGCGGTCAGTGATTTCTGCACCATCGACATTGGCAATTTCGGCGCCATTGTCGAATGCCACGTGATAGCGAATCCAGGTCACGCCCGAAACAAACCAGACCTTGCCGAAGGTCCCGGCAGGAACACCGGGAAGATCGACCGCAGCCACAACCTTCTGAAGACGACGGAACAACTTTTCGGTGCTGATCTTCGGGGCCATGAATGCCACGCTACCGAACCGCCGCCCCCACCGACGACCGCATCACTCATAAAAGGCCTCAAGGGTCCCCAAAGACGCGATGCGGTGCCCCACCGGCCCCTCTGAGTACGATCCTGCGGTTCGTACTACACGGTCCGCGTGCACCACGCGGAGAGGATGGATCCCCATGACTGACATCGGCTTCGACGGACAGGTCGCAATTATCACTGGCGCAGGTGGTGGCCTCGGCCGCCAGCATGCCCTCGAGCTCGCCCGACGTGGCGCTCGAATTGTCGTGAACGACCTTGGCGGGTCGGTAAGTGGCGATGGCGGCGACGTCGGACCCGCACAGTCCGTAGTTCAGGAGATCCTCGATCTCGGCGGCGAAGCTGTGGCCGATACCAACTCCGTTGCAACTTCCGATGGAGGCAAGGCCATCGTCAAGACCGCCGTCGACGCGTTCGGCACTGTCGACATCGTTGTCAACAACGCAGGCATTCTGCGCGACAAGTCATTTCACAACCTTGACCAGCAAATGATCGAGGCCGTGATCCAGGTTCACCTTCTGGGAGCGTTCTACGTCACGCAACCCGCGTACGTGATCATGCGGGAAAAGGGCTACGGCCGAATCATTTCCACTTCGTCGAACTCGGGCATCCTCGGAAACTTTGGCCAGGCGAATTACGGCGCTGCGAAGATGGGTCTCGTCGGCTTCACTCGCGTGCTCGCCATTGAAGGGCGAAAGTTCAACGTCAAAGCCAATGCTGTCGCACCAGTTGCAGCGACACGCATGACCGAAGGACTTTTCGATGGCCTCATGGAGGCAATGGATCCCGCGCTCGTTAGTCCGCTCGTTGCTTACCTTGCTTCGTCAGCTTGCGAGGTAAGCGGAGAGGTTTACTCCGCTGCCGGCGGTGTCATTTCCCGCTTCTTCGTCGGCCTCACCCCGGGCTATTACAACCCCAACCTCACGGCTGAAGACATCGCCGCCAACTGGGACACGATTCGCGACGAAACGGGTTACATCGTCCCCGACGACAACACCGGCGAACTTTCGAAGATCCTCAACACCCTCAAGTCCAACAGCTGAGGAATCACTCCTCGTAGTTGTCGAAGTCTTCGTCGAACTCTTCGTCAGACGCGATCATCACCGGCGCACCGTGGTGAGCCACCATCCGCCACTGTCCGTCGCCCACGCGCTCGAAAACGTTGAGCGCGTTGACTGTGGCACTTGCACCGATGGTCAGAAGGTTTTCGTCGCATGACACCCAAGCAATGTCACCGTTTACGCAAACATGTTCATCGGTCACGATGAATTGAATCTGCTGCGGTCCATCGAACATCACAGCCCAACTTGCTGCGATTGATGCCCAGCCCCGCAATGCTGTCCACCCAGGGTGAACGCACAACACGCGATCGTCATGAACCCAGAGATCGGACATCGCATTGAGATCCGATGCTTCGAACGCTTCATAAAAGGCTCGGTTTACTTCAAGCACCGCCGCGTCCACTGGATCGACAACCTGGTCCTCGGGCCACCGGTCGTCACCTGTCGCAGAGAAATCGGTCGAATCCGGCGCCATCTCGCACACCGTAGAGGCAGGATGGAGGAATGCGAGTTCCTTCCACCGATGACGTCGAAATCAAGGTTCATGACCTCGGCGGCGAAGGACCCCCACTTGTACTTGCTCATGCCACCGGATTCCACGGACGCGTCTGGGAGCCACTCGCAGCTCATCTCACCGGATTCCATCTCTGGTCCATCGACATGCGCGCACACGGCGACTCGACTGCCCCCGAGGATCGCCCGCTCGAATGGTACGGATTCGCCGACGACGTACTTTCGGTCATCGACGGGATTGGCCTCGAGAAGCCCTTCGGCGTTGGGCACTCCAAAGGCGCAGCGTCATTACTGCTCGCCGAACAGGCACGACCTGGAACGTTCACGGCGCTCTACCTCTATGAGCCTGTGGTGGTTCCAACCGACCACGTGACTGGCCACAATCCCGATAACCCACTCTCGAACGGCGCCCGTCGTCGCCGAGATACCTTCGAGTCGTTCGACGCGGCCTACGAGAATTACGCGTCGAAGCCGCCGTTCAATACGTTGCATCCAGAAGTCCTGCGCGTCTACGTCGACCATGGGTTCACTCAGAACGACGATGGAACCGTTTCGCTCAAGTGCTCGCCCGAGAACGAAGCCGAGGTCTACGCCCACGGCATGTCACACCATGCCTTTGCTGCACTTCACGAAGTGACCTGTCCCGTCACCATCGCAATGGGCGTCGAAGACACCGTTCCCGCAATCTTCGGGCGGCCGATTGCCGAAGCGCTGCCTCACGGAACAATCGCATCGTTTCCCGAACTCGCCCACTTTGGTCCGCTTGAAGCTCCAGCAACCATCGCAGCATCTGTTCTTGAGGCGTTTTCTCACGTGAAGTGACGCTTACCGCAGCAGCTGTCACTGGGTCTGCGTAGCCTGCCAAACATGGCCTTGAAACTTCCCACCTCACTCTCGCCCTCGAAGGTCTCGACCTTTACCGACTGCGCGCTTTCATTCCGATTCTCCGCCATCAACAAGATTCAGCAACCTCCTACCGTCGCGACCGTTAAGGGAACGCTGGTGCATTCGGCACTTGAACGTCTCCTCGCTCTCGATGCAGCCGATCGCACTGTCGACAACGCCGTCACCTGTCTTCACGATGCTTCAGCAGAACTCGACACCGATCCCGAATGGCAAGAGCTTGCGCTCAATGCCGACGATCAGGCCACATTCTTTCGCGATGCAGATGTGCTCATACACAAATATTTCGACATCGAAGATCCAACCAGCATCGAGCCAATCGGTCTCGAACTTCACGTCGAGCATGAGCTCACTGTCAGAGAAGGTTCCAGTGTCACTCTTCGCGGCATCATCGACCGACTCGAACGCGACGCCAATGGTCAACTCGTCGTGAGCGATTACAAAACCGGAAAAGCTCCTGCTGAGGGTTACCAACAATCTCGACTCACCGGCGTGCACATCTATTCGTATCTGTGCGAACAGATCTACGGCGAGCGTCCCGGAAAGGTCCAACTTCTCTACCTCGGCGGATCGCCAACAATCGTCGAAACCATCCCCACCGAACAATCAACCCGACAGATCGAACGCAAGGTCACCTCGATTTGGTCGGCCATCGAAACCGCCTGCGAGCGTGACGACTTCCGTCCGAAGAAGTCCAGGCTCTGCTCGTGGTGCTCCTACCAGCAGTGGTGCCCCGAATTCGGCGGGAATCCCGACGATGCCCCATTTCCAGCCGAGGACCTCGACCGTCCCGCTCGCACGAACGGTTTCCGCCAGCCCTGAACGAGTCCGTTCGCTCCTCCCCTAGCATCGTCACCCGTGACAAGCATCGAAGAGACCGAACCGTCCCCAGAGTTGAGCGTGATCGACCGGTTCGATGAACGCGTCGATGAATTCTTCGATCGTTTCCGCGGCACCGAGCCCACTGATCGCATCATCTATGC
>WLMU01000147.1 GCA_009700115.1 Actinomycetota bacterium | reverse complement strand
CCAATTCCCGCCAGTCCGCCGAATATGCCAGTAAACGCAATGCACAGAATGACGATGGCGTAATGATGCACGTGACCACGATCGGCTATCTGGAGATACTTCGACATACCAATCGCAAAGGCGATGACACCCAGCTGCAGGACGAGGTGCGAAAGCAACCACGCTTCACCAGCAAGGACCCCTGGTCGGATTCCGGCTTTGGGAATATCGTCAAAATAGATACTGAAGAGCGCAAAAAGGATCACAAACAAGACGACGATGGCAGAGACATCACTCCAGTCCATCGAACCTTCGGAAACGACAAGCGCCACTTTCAGGAATGCTTCGCCGATGACGACAAGGGTCAGTAGCGCTGCTCGTTCGGTGAGGTGATGTTCATCGAGCGCTTCGGTTGGCAAACCGCGTGAATGTGCCGCTGACGTTGGAACAATTAGCAACATGATTGCCACGCCCCAAACAACGAAGGTAACCCCATTGGGGATAACGAATGCCACGATCATCAAAAAGCCGGCGAGGATCAGACGATTGCGTCGCCCTCTGGCCCAGGCTCCGGTGTCACCTTCCTTGTTTGCCACGCGGTGATACGCCAACGCAAGAATGAGTACCGCTACGGCATAAATCAGGCCAATGAGATCAGTGTTTGTAACCGAGCGGTCAACAAACTCAAGCGTCAGAATAAAGATGAGAAACATCTGAAGAAACATCAGAGCGCGCTGTATGAGGTCGTCGCGACGATCAATGTTCATCAGGACAGTGGTGTGGAACCACAGCAACCACACCAACACGAACATCAGTGAACAGTGGCCAGCAGATTCCCAAGTCGGGTCCTGGGAAAATTTATTCGACAGGACCATCGTCGAAGCAACAAAGACGAGGTCATAAAAAAGTTCAAGGAATCCGACCGGGGCAGAGTTCTTTACATGAGGAAGTTCGCTACCTATCGGCATAGGGACCGATGTTAGGTGCCACCTAGGAAGCGTCGCTGATCTCCGGTGTTACGTCCATCGTTGTAGCCGCACGGCTTCCATCCCAGACGTACTGAAATGCGCTGAAGACGGCGAGGAACGTAGCGAGGTAGAGCAGCCCATCTCCAAGCCACAAAAGGTCAGTTGTAAGTGGCAACAGCACCGCTCCGACGGCCAGCGATTGCACAAGTGTCTTCAATTTCGCCGACTTCCGAGCAGGCATCGCCAGCCCCCGTCGACCCCACCACATCCGATACACGCTGATGAAGACCTCGCGCACCGCTATGACGACAACTGGCCAGACCGGAAACCGATCAACGGCCACGAGAGAGAAAAGTGCTCCGAGGACGAGCACTTTGTCGGCCAATGGATCAAGAAAGGCTCCGCTGCGGGTAGTTCCGTGGCGACGAGCGATCCAGCCATCGACGCCGTCGGTGAGAGCTAACGCTGTCCACAGCGCCCAAACAATCCAACCGCTGGGGCTGTCGCTGATCATGGCAAAGAGCAACGGCGACACCAAGATCCGGATCATGGTGACGTAATTCGCGGGCGTGGCGATTGCTGATGGACCGTAGGAGGGATCGCTCATGACTGATCATCCTCAGGAACGGAAGCACCTTCAGCCACAAGATCGGGGCCAAGTGCATCGACAATTGTCACCGTTGCGAAACTGCCTTGCGAAAGATCAGTCGGCAGATTGACGATGCCATCGATTTCGGGCGCTTCTCGCCAAGTTCGACCAACTCCAGGACTATCCACGAGAACTTCGACCACCGAGCCGATCATTTCGTCACGTTTTGCCCACGTCATTCGATCTTGCAGCTCGGTCAGTTCAGCAAGGCGCTCGGCGACGAGCCCTTCGGGCACCTGATTGTCAAGGTTGGCGGCGTGGGTCCCCTCCTCTCGAGAGAACGGGAAGAAGCCACACCAATCGAGCCGCACGGATTCGACAAATTTGAGAAGTTGGTCGTGATCATCTTCGGTTTCGCCCGGATAACCAACAATAAAATTAGACCGGAACGCCGCCTCAGGCTCTCGCTCACGGATGGTTGCGATACGCGAAGCAAAGCGGTCGCCGTCTCCCCATCGTTTCATCGCCCGCAAAAGCGGCGACGAAACGTGTTGCAAGGAAAGGTCGAAGTACGGGACTCCGCTTGAACAGATTGTGTCAATGAGTTCGTCGGTGAGGTCAGACGGGTACAGATACAGCAACCGGACCCGATCAACTCGATCAACCACCGCATTCATCAACGGAACGATGGATCGTTCACCCACACCTTGATCGCGGCCATACGCGGCGAGGTCTTGGGCAACAAGCACGATTTCGCGCGCTTCGAGCGCATCAACTTCAGCGAGGATGTCATCAATAGAACGCGAACGCTGTTTTCCACGGAATGTCGGAATCGCACAAAACCCACATGCCCGATCGCAGCCTTCGGCGATCTTCACATAGGCCCATGGCGATTCCGATTTTGGGCGAGGAAGATTGAGCAGATCGAACGGTGACGATTTGGACCCACGTGTCGAACCGAGTGTCACCGGCACACCGAAACCAGCGACGGAATCAATTTCGGGAAGCGCTTGCGCGAGTTCTTCTCCGTAGCGTTCGGCCATACAGCCAGTTACCACAAGGCGCGCCCCTGGAGCACGAACGGAGTCCAGACCAAGAATGGTGTCGATTGATTCCTGACGCGCCTGTTCGACAAAAGCACAGGTGTTGACGACAACAACGTCAGCCGATGAGGGGCTGTCGGCCGGCACCAAACCGTCGGCCAGCATCGTTCCGACCAATTTGTCGGAGTCGACCTCGTTCTTGGGACAGCCGAGCGTCTCGATCCAGAAACTCTCGGTCATGCGGTCATCGTAGGCGTCAGTCTGCGCCGTCGAGTTCCTCGGGCGTCATAAGCACCACTCGCGCCTTCGATCCTTCGGAAGGACCGACAACACCACGTTGCTCGAGTAGATCCATAAGACGACCAGCACGCGCAAAACCCACGCGGAGTTTTCGCTGAAGCATCGACGTCGAACCGAGTTGCGAGCGAACGACGAGTTCCATGGCCTGGACCAACAAATCGTCATCGCTGTCATCGCCGCCGGCCATGGCTCCTGCGCCACTACCTGTCGATGAATCCTCAGACCCTTGAACAGTCTCGTCGTAGGTGATTTCTGAAGACTGTTGACGCCAGAAGGCAACAACCGCACGAACCTCGTCTTCGGTGACCCACGCGCCTTGGATGCGTTGGGCGATGCTTGATGACGGACCAAGCAGCAACATGTCGCCGCGGCCAAGAAGTTTCTCGGCACCACCTTGATCGAGGATGACTCGGGAGTCGGCAAGGCTCGAAACCGCAAAGGCAAGACGAGCAGGCACGTTGGCCTTAATGACGCCGGTGATGACGTTGACCGAGGGACGCTGCGTTGCGATCACTAAGTGGATGCCGACCGCACGCGCCATCTGCGCAATTCGACAGATGGAGTCTTCGACGTCGCGCGCCGCGACCATCATGAGGTCGTTGAGCTCGTCGACCACAACAAGGATGTACGGAAGCCGGTGGAATTCGAGACCCATGTCGGGATCATCGATCACTTCGCCACGGTCGAATGCGGCGTTGTAACCGTCGATATCGCGGAATCCACGATCGGAGAGAAGGTCATAGCGACGCTCCATCTCTTTGACCGTCCACGCCAACGCGTTCGCGGCCTTCTTCGGGTTGGTGACGACCTGCGTCAACAAATGAGGAAGACGGTTGTACTGACCGAGTTCCACGCGCTTTGGGTCGATGAGGATGAGTCGAACCTGATCGGGCGTCGATCGCATCAGGATCGACGTAAGCAACGAGTTGATGCACGAGGACTTACCTGCACCCGTAGCGCCAGCAATCAGGATATGGGGCATCTTCGAAAGATCGGCCAGCACCGACCGCCCGTTGATGTCACGGCCGATCGCGACTTCGAGTGCATTTTTCGCGGCTTTGGCTTCGGGTGAAGCGAGAATGTCGCCAACCGCAACTAGCTGTCGATTGTCGTTCGGCACTTCAACACCGATGGCCTGCTTGCCCGGAATCGGGGCGAGAATTCGAACATCGGGTGAGGCCATCGCGTACGCGATGTCCTTATGCAGACTTGTGACCTTTGAAACTTTTACGCCTGGCAGGAGTTCAAGTTCATAACGGGTGACGGTCGGGCCAACAACCATTCCGACAAGCTTTGTTTGGACCCCGTGCTCGGCGAGTGCTGCTTCTAGTAGACGGCCACGATCTTCAACCATCTTCTTGTCGACTTGTTGCGCAACGCTGCGGTCGAGCATCTTGAGCGATGGAAGCTTCCAGTTGACCTTGCGTTCTTTCTGGAGCGGCATCGTGAGTTGTTCCGGCTTCGCCGGAGGCTCGTCGCCAGTCGGTACATGGATATCGAGTTCATCGGCGACTGGGTCATCGTCAGACCCGGCGACGAACAGAAGCGAT
>WLMU01000146.1 GCA_009700115.1 Actinomycetota bacterium | reverse complement strand
TCAAGAATTCGGCACGCTTGCTTCTTGGCTCGTCGACGTCGTCAACATCATCGCCGGACAGTTCGACAAGTTGGGCGGCATGTTGTTCGGAAAGCCGGCAGCGAAACCCATCACATGGGTGCCCGATACCAAGATCATGGGCGAGCCCGAATTCGGACGCTGGCACAGCCGTGTGCGCGGCGCACCCGAAATCTTGGGACAGGTTCCGTGTTCATGTTTGGCCGAAGAAATCGCTACACCAGGCAAGGGCCAGATCAAGGCGCTCATAAATATCGCCGCCAACCCGGCCCTCTCTGTTCCTGATTCACAAAATCTTGAAGACGCGTTGCCACTTCTCGATTGTTTGATCGCCATCGATTGCTACATGAACGAAACAACTCGTTTTGCCCACGTATTGCTTCCCGGACCGTCACCACTTGAATCGCCCCATTTCGACGAACTCATGTGGGCCTGGTCAATCGGTAACGCGTCGAAGTGGAGCGACCAGTTATTCGACACGCCGGAAGGCTACGTACCCGAATGGGAAATTCTCGCTCGTCTCGGGTGGTTGTGCGCCGGACAAAAAGACGTCGACTTCAACTTTGAAGAACTCGACGACGGATGGTTCACCACCCTGTGTCACATGTATGGGCGCGATCCCGAAACCACGTTGCCGCTCTACGACCACGGCGGTCCCGAGCGAATGATCGATCTGCAGTTGCGCATGGGTCCTTGGGGCGACCGCTACGGCGAAAACCCCGAAGGGCTCAATCTGCAAAAGGTCAAAGATGCCGAACATGGCATTGACCTCGGCCCGATGGTTCCGAATCGCGCTGCTGAAGTTATCGGCACACCATCAGGCAAGATCGAACTCGCTCCCGAGTACATCCTGAGCGATCTCCCTCGATTGAGGAAAGCGCTTGACCGCGATCCCGATGCCTATGTGCTCGTCAGTCGGCGCAACATCAAGTCGAAGAACACCTGGATGCACAACATCAAGGTGTTGGTAAAGGCCGGCAACCGTTGCACGCTCATCGTCCATCCCGACGACGCTTCGACACTCGGACTCACTGACGGATCAAATGCTCGCGTCACAAGTGAAGCGGGTTCGATCGAAGTTCCCGTCGAAGTCAGCGACGAAATGATGCGCGGCGTTGTGTCACTTCCCCACGGTTGGGGTCATGACAAAGCTGGCACTCGGCTTTCGGTTGCACGTGAACATTCCGGCGTGAACTCGAATCTGCTCTCGCCTGGACACTTCGTCGACAAACTCTCCGGCAACCAAGCGGTCAACGGCATCCCCGTCGAGGTCGTTCCCGCCTAGCCTCGCCAAGGTGTCCACCTGGATCTTCCTCGGAGTCCTGTCGCTAGCGACGTTCGTCGTCCTCGGGTTCTACGGACTTTCCATCAGTGGCTGGAAGCCGCCGGCACCAAGGACCGACCTCGCTACCCCCGGCCACTTCGTGCGCATGCGGGGGGCCGACAATGAAATCGATCTCGGTCGCGGGTGGCGTTCAACTGATGATCCAGATGCCGCGTGGCATTTGTGGTGGATTCCCTCGACGACAGAAATCGTCGGCTTGCGCACAAGCGAACTGCCTCCCCCGCCGGGACCGTTTTACATGGGGCCCGTGTATGGCAAGAGCCCACTCGACCCGATGGGAGTGCACCACTTCACCGGCATGCGCATTCTCGGGTACTCCGATGCGCGCCCAAGTAAAACGCGTTGTGATGAGTTACGTCCGCTTCCCGATGGACTCGATCAATTCACCGGCGGAACACATACCGCCAGCGACATCACCAGCTAAGAGCGCTCACGGTCGAGAACGAGCAGGCGTACACCGTGCGCGATTCACCGACCGCCGGGAACACGACCGATTGCAACGGACTTCCTGAATCAAGTCGCACTGCTTCTGCTCCACTGGCGATATCGCGCACTATGAACTGTTCCATCCAGCGTTCGTTGTCGTGATGCGCGGAGAGAAAGAGGCCGGAAGTGGGGTCGAGGATCATGTGTGATCCGTGGTTCTGTTCAACGCTCCAGCGAGGCGAGGTTGCTCCATCGGGATCGATATCAAATGCAGCAAGCACACCATTGGCACTGTCGAAACCAACCGCGATCATTCGACGCTCGTCGATCAACGGTGGGTTCGCTACCATTCCATTGGGCAAGCCGCAGATTTCCGTGAGCGAGACGCCGCCAGTGGCGAGATCGACGCGCACCAGATGCAGAGGCGCCGTCGAAATCCCTTGACCACGAAAGGTTCCGACGTAGTTCTCGCTGCCACCGCCATTATCGAGGAACCACGCCGCACCAAGAGCGACGACAGCATCCCATCCGTAGGTCTGGCCTTCAATCGTTCGGTATCGCGGAGCGAAGGTTTCGTCGAACACAAGTGACTGACCATTCCACGTCATTCGATACAGCGATTGGTCGCCCACGACATAGATGGTGTTGCCATCGGCAGAAAGACGAGCAATCGATGGCTCGGGGAGTTCTACACGAGCAACGATTTCGAACGTTGTCGGCGTGAGTACGAGCACTTCACAGTTTTCAGCAACAAATGATTCGTCGGCACCCGGAAGGCGACCGCCGAAGTCTTTCGTAACGATGTGACCGTCGGGAAGAGCGACAAACGAGTTGTAGGGACGATTGCGCGGAAGCTCCGCGGAGAGCTCCACCTCAAGATTGATGTTGAGCCGATGAATGTTGCGGCCGAACACAACGACAAGAGATCCACCTGCATGTGCAGCAAATCCGCCCGGCCAGGCTGGCCCGCCGGCAAGGCCTTCGCAGCGATTCAGAACTTCAAGCGTCTGCGGGTCGATGCGCTCGACCCAACTGGCTTGTTCGCCGCTGTCGCCACCAACGCTGTGACCAGTAAGGAACACCTCGCCTGCATCGCGCCGAACCACCATCGTTGCCCCATGCGCGTCGCGAGATACGACGCTGGGTGCGCCAGCGATCAGCCCAGCGAATGCACCGTCGCAGGTTTGCTGGCGCAGCGGACCACCATCTTCTGCTGGCCACGAACTCGGCCAGTAGCCGGCGTGACCGGGCCCTTCGCTCACTGACGAGCCATACCAGAACGCTGTGAAGCCGCAGCGTCTTCGGCCGAACCAGCCTTCCGGGACTCAGCAAGTTGGATATCGACCCGATGCAGTGTTCCCTCGAAGGGAAATGAATCGGAGTAGCGATGGCTCACGGGCAGGCCGTAGTCGAAGCCGATGCTTGAACCCATGCTCGAGATCACTCGCATGACGAACGGGAACTCGACAGTGCCGCAATCGGCGCCATCGATAACCACCGTTGCGTTGCCACCCTTACCGGTGCGTTCGAATCGAACCCCGACCTCCGACCGACCAACGGGAACGTCTCGGTCTGATTCAACCTCGAAGTGATCGCCGAAAACGTTGTAATCGAAAACAAGTCGGTCGTTCTGCACAAAGACAGTGAGGCCACTGTTGCCGTTGCCGAGCGCATACAGCACGCCACCTTCACCTGAAGCGCGATCGATCGTTGCGGTGAGGTCCCAGCTCCGACCACCCAACGATGCAGAACTCTGCGAAGGCAACGGAGCCATCGGAGGACGGTAGGTGTAGTGGCGATCTGGGCGGTGCGGCGTGTGCTCGCCGAACCGGGCACCGAACAATTCAACGCCACGATCATCGAGGGGAAGCACGCCGTAGGTTTCGGCCTCGGCCCACCACTGCTCAATCATTTGAGCGAGTCGATCGGGTTCGGCCGCAGCAAGATCATTGCATTCGGAAGGATCGACGTTGAGGTTGTAGAGCTCCCACACGTCGTCATCGAATGACACGCCAACGGTATGGCGGGTCACGGCTTTCCAACCGTTGTCGTACATAGCGCGGTGGCCGAACATTTCGAAGTACTGCACGGCGTGATTGGTCTTCGTATCGGGCTCAGTGAACGCGTAGGCCATTGACTCACCAGCAATCGGGTACTGCTCAACACCCCGATAGACCTCGGGCGCCTGAACGCCAATGAGTTCATAGATCGTCGGCGCAACATCGGTCACGTAATGGAACTGGTTGCGGATACCACCGTGATCGGTGATGCCTGCGGGCCAATGCACGACAAACGGAACATGTACGCCGCCTTCGTGGGTGTTCTGCTTGTACCACCTGAATGGCGTATTACCCGCTTGCGCCCAACCCCACGGATAATTCGAATGACTCTCGGGGCCACCGATTTCCGGAATCCGGTCGACCGCTTCGTCGGGCGTTTCAATCATGAAGTTGAAGAACTTCATTTCATGCAGCACTCCGAAGGGTCCACCTTCTTGGCTTGCACCGTTGTCAGCCATGACAACAATGATGGTGTTATCGAGTTGTCCAAGAGCGTCGATGGCATCGACCAAACGGCCAATCTGCGCATCGGTATGTTCTAAGAACGCACCAAACGCTTCTTGTAATGCAACGGCAAGCTTCTTTTGGTTCTCTGGAAGCGAATCCCACGGTTCAACACCAGGATTACGCGGCGCAAGTTCGGTA
>WLMU01000145.1 GCA_009700115.1 Actinomycetota bacterium | reverse complement strand
CACCGGCGAAGTCCCGGTAAGGGGAAGCCCAGAGCGTGGCGAAAACCACCGAAGAGTACGGCGCAAAAGACATCACGATCCTCGAGGGTCTCGAGGCGGTGCGCAAACGACCCGGCATGTATATCGGTTCGACCGGTCCAGCGGGTCTGCATCACTTGGTCTACGAGGTTGTCGACAACTCCGTCGATGAGGCAATGGCAGGACATGCCTCTCGAATCGAAGTCACGTTGCTGCCCGATGGTGGATGCGAAGTCGTCGATGACGGCCGAGGCATTCCGGTCGACAAACACCCAGACCCGAAGATGAAGGGCATGAGTGCGGCCGAGGTCGTGCTCACCGTGCTCCACGCCGGCGGCAAATTCGGCGGAGCGGGCTACAAGGTTTCTGGCGGTCTCCACGGCGTGGGCATTTCCGTCGTGAATGCACTCTCGGCGCGAGTGGAAGTCGAGATCGATCACTCGGACAACCGCCACTACATGGACTTCACCAACGGCGGGAAGCTCACCACCAAACTCGAGGTTCGCGGCAAGGCCCCGAAGGGTCGCACCGGCACCACGGTTCGCTTCTGGCCCGATCCCACAATTTTCGACGAAACTGTCTTCCGAGCGCAGACCTTGCTCGAGCGCTTCCAGATGATGGCGTTCCTCAACAAGGGTCTCGAGATCCGATTCCAAGACAAGCGTCCGGAAAGCACCCATACCGAGCCGGTTGTCTTTAAGTACGACGGTGGCATCATCGACTTCGTTCGCCACCTCAACTCGTCGAAAGAAGCGTTGTTTAAGAAGGTCGGCTACTACGAACAGGCCGAAGAAGACCAAGAAGTCGAAATCGCGTTCCAGTGGAACACGGGCTTCAACGCCGACGGGATGCATTCGTTTGCAAACGGCATTGCCACCATCGAAGGCGGCATGCACGAAGAAGGCTTCAAAAAGTCCATCACGAATGTGGTGAACAAGTACGCCAGGGCAAAGTCGCTTCTCAAAGAGAAGGAAGACAACCTCACCGGCGACGACATCCGTGAGGGTCTCACCGCAATCATTTCGGTGAAACTGCGCGATCCACAGTTCGAAGGCCAGACCAAAGGCAAGTTGGGCAACGTTTCCATGCGTTCGTTGGTCGAAAAAGCCACGAATGAACTTCTCGGCGATTGGTTCGAAGAGAATCCCACCGAGGCTCGCAAGATTGTGGGGAAGGCAACCCTTGCTGCGCGCGCTCGTCTCGCTGCACGGAATGCTCGCGACGCAACTCGCCGCAAGTCCGCACTCGAGGGCGCGGGCATGCCCGACAAACTGAAAGATTGCGCAAGTCGTAATCCCGAGGAATGCGAACTGTTCATCGTCGAAGGCGACTCCGCTGGCGGTTCCGCTGTCGCTGCCCGCGATCCCCGCACTCAAGCGATCCTCCCCATTCGCGGCAAGATCCTCAACGTCGAACGCGCTCGCCTCGACAAGATGTTGAAGAACACCGAAGTCCAAACACTCATCACCGCGATCGGTGCAGGTGTAAGTGCGGAATTCGATGTGGAAAAGATCCGTTACGACAAAGTCGTCCTTATGTGCGACGCCGACGTCGATGGTTCTCACATCCGCACACTTCTGCTCACGTTCTTCTTCCGCCACATGAAAGAACTCGTCGAACAGCAGCACGTCTATATCGCTCAGCCGCCGTTGTATTCAACGGTTGTTGGTAAAGAAAAGATCTACCTCAAGGACGATGCTGCGAAGACGGTGTTCTTGAACGAGAAGCCAGAACACAAGAAAGAGTTCCAGCGCCTCAAGGGTCTGGGCGAAATGGACTTCGATGAGCTCGGCGACACCACCATGGATGCCACGAAGCGCACACTGCTTCGCGTGACTGTGGAGCAAGCGGCAATCGCCGACGAGGTTTTCTCGGTGCTCATGGGCGACGACGTTGAATCCCGTAAGCATTTCATTCAGACAAACGCGAAGGATGTGCGGTTCCTCGATATCTGAGGAAGCCGCCCGACGACAGGAACCACAGGCAACAGATGGCCAAGAAGAAGACATCGGACGATGGCGAAAACTCCGGAGACGACACCGGCACAGGTGACGCACCCCCGGTGACCTTTGGGACCATCGAGCCAATCGAGATCCAGGAGGAGATGGAACGCTCCTTTCTTGATTACGCCATGTCGGTCATCGTTTCGCGTGCTCTGCCGGACGCGCGCGACGGCCTGAAGCCCGTTCACCGCCGCATCCTTTGGGGCATGTACGACCTTCGTGCTCTTCCCGACCGACCCACCATGAAATGCGCCCGCGTTACTGGCGAAGTCATGGGCAAATACCACCCACACGGTGACTCCGCGATTTACGACGCGTTAGTCCGAATGGGCCAATCGTTTTCATTGCGTCATCCACTTGTGCACCCGAAGGGCAACTTCGGATCACTCGATGAACCACCGGCTGCCGCGCGTTACACCGAATGTCGACTCGCAGCGATGGCACTCGACATGCTCGCCGACATCGACGAAAACACTGTCGACTTTGTTGATAACTATTCAGGTGAGTTCCAAGAACCAGTAGTTCTCCCCAGCCGTTTCCCCAACCTGTTGGTAAATGGTTCGCAGGGAATCGCGGTTGGCATGGCAACCAACATTCCGCCACACAACCTGGCCGAAGTTATCGACGCGGTGAATCACCTTCTCCAACATCCGGAAGCAACGCCGGACGATCTCATGGAATTCGTCAAGGGCCCTGATTTCCCAACCGGTGCGCTCATCATGGGTCGTCAAGGAATCATCGACGCGTACCGAACTGGTCGCGGATCAATCAAGCTCCGTGGCAAAGCAGAAATCGAAGAAGGCGCACGCGCCGATCACATCATCATTACGGAACTTCCGTATCAGGTGAGCCCCAACCAGTTCATCGTGAAGGTCAAAGAACTGGTAGATAACCGCGAACTCGAGGGCATCGCCGAACTCAACGATGAATCGGCCAAGGGCAAGATGCGTTTGGTCCTGCGCCTCAAGCGCGACGCGCCGGCTCTAGTGATTCTCAACAACCTCTACAAGCGCACGCCGCTGCAGACGAATTTCTCGGTCAACACCGTGGCACTCGTCGACGGCATTCCGCGCACGCTCAATCTTCGCGACGCACTCGTGGCCTATGTCGATCATCAGATCGAAGTCATTACTCGTCGTTCGCAGTACCGCCTCGACGAAGCACAACGCCGAGCGCACATCGTTGAAGGTTTGCTGAAGGCGCTCGACCTCATCGATGAAATCATCGCCGCGATCCGCGCATCGGCCGATAAACAGGCCGCTCGCGAAGCGCTTATGGCCGCACCGTTCGAGTTCTCCACCGAACAGGCCGAGCACATCCTCGACATGCAGTTGTCGCGCCTCACTCGTTTGGGCCGGTCGCAACTCGAAGAGGAAATGGCCAAACTGCGCGAGACCATCGAGGGACTCGAAGCGATCCTTGGCGATGACGCCAAAAAGCGTGCCGTCATCAGCGAAGAACTCGGCGCGGTGCGCGAAACCTATGCGCAGCCTCGCCGAAGCCAGATCACATTCGATGTCGGCGACCTCGACATCGAAGACCTCATCGACGATGAAGAACTCGTTGTCACGATGTCGGCCAAGGGCTACATCAAGACCGTGTCTTCCGATTCCTTCAAGCTGCAGGGACGCGGCGGTCGCGGTGTTGCCGGAACCAAACTCAAAGACGAGGACTACGTCCAGCACATCATCCATACGACTGCGCACGCGTACCTGCTGTTCTTCTCAACTCGCGGTCGGGTGTACCGACTCAAGGCGCACGAGATTCCGATGAAGGAACGCACCGCTCGCGGCACGGCCGTGGTCAACCTGCTTCCGCTGCAACCCGATGAAAAGATCCAGGCGATTATTGATACTCGTGACTACGAGACCAACAAGTTCTTGTTCTTCTGCACAAAGAACGGTCAGGTCAAGAAGACCAAGTTCACTGAATACGATTCTTCGCTGCGCGCTGGTCTTATCGCCATCAACTTGAAAGACACCGACGAACTCGTTCGGGTCATTCCCACGAACGGTGGTGATGACATCCTCATGCTGTCGAAGGCGGGTCAAGCCATTCGGTTCGCGGAAGATGAAGTGCGGGCCATGGGCCGTGCCGCAGCCGGTGTTCGCGGCATGAAGATGCGTACAGGCGACGAAGTTGTTTCCTGCGATGTGACTCGTGACGATGCAGCCATCCTCATCGTTACCGATGGTGGCTACGGAAAGCGCACACAACTCGACAAGTTCAATCGTCAGGGTCGCGGTGGGCAGGGCGTTCGCGGCATCAAGATCAACGAGAAGAAGGGCTCCGTCGTTGCTGCATTCATGGTTGGCATCGACGACGAGATCTTCGTGATCAACAGCGTTGGCACGGTCATTCGCATGGAAGTCCGCGAAATTTCTTCGCAGGGCCGCGATGCAACCGGCGTCAAAGTCATGAATGTCACCAGCGGTCAGACCGTTGCCTCAGTTGCTCCGGTGCTTGGCACCGAAGACGACGACGCGTAAACCGTTCCATCGGCGGGCGCTGTT
>WLMU01000144.1 GCA_009700115.1 Actinomycetota bacterium | reverse complement strand
CTGCACGCGCTTCGTGATCGTTAACGCTTGACTGCTCCATACGCGTCAAGCACTCGACTACGGCTGAACGCCAGATCAACAATCGGTTCCGGATAATCGGTTCCAAGTTCGATGCCTGCAGATGCAAGTTCAAGGGGACCGACCGCCCATGGTTCATGAATCGCTGTTGCATCGAGAGCTGCAAGTTCGGGCACCCAACGACGGATGTAGTCACCCTCGGAATCAAATCGTTGTCCCTGGAGCACCGGGTTAAAGACACGGTTGTAAGGCGACGCGTCCGGGCCGGTACCCGCTACCCACTGCCAGTTTCCGACATTCTGGGACACGTCAGCATCAAGAAGTACATGGCGGAAATATCGCTCACCACGGCGCCAATCGATGAGCAGATTCTTCACAAGAAACGAGGCCGTAACCATGCGCACGCGGTTGTGCATCCAACCGGACTCTTTCAGTTGACGCATACCTGCGTCGACAAACGGATAGCCCGTGCGTCCGTTCTTCCAAGCATCAAAACTCTTGTCATCCTGGCGCCACTGAATCGCTGCGTACTGCGGCTTCATCGGTTGATCAACAAGAGTGGGTGTTGCAAAAACCAGATGCGCATACCAATCACGCCATGCAAGTTGGCGCACGAGAGCCGCACGACCAGCGCTTGACTCGCCCACAACCTGAGCGATCAAACGCGGTGA
The DNA here is from genome assembly GCA_009700115.1 of Actinomycetota bacterium. Lineage (GTDB taxonomy): Bacteria > Actinomycetota > Acidimicrobiia > Acidimicrobiales > Acidimicrobilacustridaceae > Acidimicrobilacustris. Next base: position 4,067 of record WLMU01000144.1, on the reverse strand, counting down.
CAGCGTTCCGAAGCGAAGGTCAATCGAAAGTTGCGATGTGCCAAGAATCGAAGGCGTGTTGCGATCTCCGTCGTAAGAATCTGCTCGAGCAACGGCAAGATCGAGGCGAGCCTGCGCGCCCCGTTCGCCGGCAAGAGCAGCATCGCCTGTTTCACCATCAAGAAGCGGATAGGGGCGTCCCGACTGAGGAATGCCATCGCCCGGATCGGCAGTGATTTTGGCGTCGCCTTGTGTCGGCCAGGGTGACCACGCAGTTCGTTCCCAAACGCGAAAGAAGGGCGTAAACACCTGTGAAAGCGAACCCGCTTTCGTGAAAATGCGTCCGGGTTCGTGTACCAAGGTTCCCCACTCGGGGACCCACTCGATACCGAGTTCCGTGATCTGTTGTTTCACGACGTTGTCGCGCGCTGTCGAGTACGGCGTGACATCGTGATTGAGGTGAAGCGCTGACACACCCAGTCGCCGCGCTTCTTCAGGAACAACTGATTCAGGATTGCCGACACGAACGAGCAGACGTCCGCCGTGTTCGGCAAGTGACTCGTCGAGTGCCGCAAGGTCGCCGAGCAAACGAGCAACACGACGCGAACTCGCACGATCAAACAACGCTGGATCTAAAACAAAAAGCGCGGTGACTTCCTGATGCTCGGAAGTTGCCGCCGACCATGCTGGGTTGTCGTCAAGACGAAGGTCTCGCCGGAACCACACCAAACCAGAAGACGTCGCCATAACGATCAGGCGATTGGTCGACCGAATGGAACCGTCGCCCACGTACCGAGAAATGCTTCGGCAACTTCACATGCTCCGAGGAGCGGTCCCTTTTCATGAGTTATTACCTGAGCAATTGCTGCCCCAACGAGTTCCGCTGCATCCGTCGATGAACCATCGACCGGCCATGCCGCGAGATGACCAGAAGTTGTCACGAAATCAGGAAGAACTGTCACCTCTCGTCGGCCGAATGCCGCAAACGCTTTTGCGGTGACAGGCATCGGACCACTTGGAACAATCAGGCGCGCCACTACATTCGCCGCGTTCGCGTCACCAATGAGCCCAACCTTTGAACCAGCAACCAAGACATCGACGTCCGCATGAAGAACCGCGTTGGCGTCTTCAGAAACATCAGGTTCAACCACGGTTGCGCCTGCCACACGAAACAACTCAGGCAGCAACGAGGTCACAGCGTCGAACGTTTCAATCGCAACAGTGCGACCAGAAAGTCCACCCGCAGCTTGGCCTGCCGCAGCAACGATGCCCGCGGCGGTGAGCGCGTCGCGTTCTGACCACCAAGATTCAGGACGAGGATCACGCGAGCGAAGACCAGCAAGGTCATCGGCCGAAATTCCTCGGCCGGCACTCAGGTGCACCGTGGAAAACGCGTCGCCGGCGAGTTCAGTTACGAACGACGCGACCGCCTCTGCTTTGGCATCCACGGGTGCATTGACTGCTGCAGAAGCTCCAGAAACCTTGCGTCCGAAAAACGCGTAGCGATAGGTCTCCGATCGAGCGAGCCAGTTCGCTCCATCGACCAGCACCTTTGGTGCCGAACGAACAATGCCGATAGCCATCGGAGCATCGTCGAGATCAAGAACGACGAAACCATCAGTTGAGGTCAGTTTGTGCGTGGTCACGGTCGGTGAGTCTCGCACAGTCCCCAATCGCGACCTACGTCGAAGGGGCACAGAACCGGGCAGAATGGAGAAATGGAAACAATCGATGTCGTCATCGAGATCCCTCGCGGGAGTCGCAACAAGTACGAGATTGACCACGAAACTGGGCGGATCCACCTCGACCGCCGCCTTTTCTCGGCCACTACCTACCCCACTGAATACGGGTTCATCCCCGACACGCTCTCCGAGGACGGCGATCCCCTCGACGTTCTCGTTCTCACTGAAGACCCCACGTTTCCTGGCTGCTGGATCCACGTACGCCCCGTTGGCGTCTTGTGGATGACCGACGATGCCGGACGCGACGCCAAGATCTTGTGCGTGCATCACCGCGAACCCCGCTGGCGCGATGCAGTCGATATCGACGACATCCCAGTTGAGACACTCGCGGAAATCAAACACTTCTTCTCTATCTACAAAGACCTCGAACCAGGAAAATTCTCCGATGTTGGCGAATTCGACGGCCGCGATGCCGCGTGGGCCGAGATCGAAGCATCACTGGCCCGTTACGTCCCGAGCAAGCACTAAGCGCAAAGAGTTAACACGCTTCTATGTCGACAGAGGGATCTACCCGAGCAGTAATCGCCGCGATGCTGGCAAACCTTGGCATCGCTATAGCCAAATTCGTAGGCTTTCTCGTCACCAGTTCAAGTTCGATGCTTGCCGAGAGCATTCACTCGCTTGCCGATACTGGCAATCAAATTCTGTTGCTCTTTGGTGGAAAACGTTCTCGAATGGCCCCAGACCGCAAACACCCGTTTGGTTATGGACGCGAGCGCTATTTCTGGGCGTTCGTCGTTTCTATTGTGCTTTTCACGCTTGGTGCAATGTTTGCGATTTACGAAGGCATTGAGAAAGTTTTGCACCCACATGAAATCGATTCCGCCCAGTGGGCGATCGGAATCCTCGTGGTTTCACTGCTCCTTGAAGCGAACTCTTTTCGAACCGCTATCCACGAAGCACGCCCAGCGAAGGGAGACGATTCTTGGATCGCGTACATCCGACGCTCTCGTGCGCCCGAGTTGCCCGTCGTCATCCTTGAAGACACAGGCGCGCTTGTTGGCCTCGCGTTCGCTCTCGTCGCAGTCATCCTTTCTGTTATCACCCAAAACGGGGTCTGGGACGGCGTCGGCTCCATCATCATCGGCACCCTCCTTGGCATGATCGCGATCATCCTCTCGATCGAGATGAAGAGTCTGTTGATCGGCGAATCGGCGACCGAAGTCGACGAAGAATCAATCCGCTCAGCGATCGACGCTTCCCCAGTTGTGAACGAGCTCATTTCGCTCCGCACCGAACACATCGGACCCGATGAAATTTTGGTGGCCGCCAAGGTGGAATTCGACCGGTCACTCACGATGGCCCAACTCGCCGCAGCGATCGACGAGGTCGAGGTCGCAATTCGCGCCGTTGTCCCCGCCGCCACACGGATCTTCCTTGAGCCCGATGTCGTCAAGCCCGAGTTGGGTGGATCTGAAGATCCATGGTCCGGACTCGAAGGCCGTCCCCACTAGGGATTTCTGGACAAACCGCAATTCCCGACCCACGGGGTCGACATTTGAGCGTGCGTCGGGCAAGATGTCGCCCCCACCCACTCTCGAGCCATGGAGGCTTCAGAAACATGGCACTACGCCTCGGCGACATCGCCCCCGACTTCACCGCTGACACCACACAGGGCAGCGTGTCCTTCCACGACTGGAAGGGCGACTCATGGTCGATCCTCTTTTCGCACCCGAAGGACTTCACCCCGGTCTGCACCACCGAACTGGGCACCGTGGCCAAGCTCAAGCCCGAATGGGACAAGCGAAACGTAAAGCCCATCGGCCTTTCGGTCGATCCCGTTGACTCCCATCTCTCATGGGAAGGCGACATTGAGGAAACACAGGGCCAGGCCGTGAACTTCCCGGTCATCGCCGACCCAGACCGCACCGTTGCCGATCTCTACGACATGATCCACCCGAACGCCAACGACACGATGACCGTTCGTTCCGTGTTCGTGATCGATCCAGCCAACAAGGTTCGCCTGATCCTCACCTACCCGGCCAGCACCGGTCGTAATTTCGATGAACTTCTGCGTGTCATCGACTCGCTGCAACTCACCGATGGCTACAAGGTCGCAACGCCTGCCAACTGGACTGACGGTGACGACGTCATCGTGTCCCCAGCCCTTTCCGACGAAGAGGCAACCGAGCGGTTCCCCAAGGGATTCAAGAAGCTCAAGCCGTACCTTCGCATCACACCTCAGCCCAACCGCTGAACAACCTGCAGTTCGATTCATCAAAGGGGACAGGCCACCGCCTGTCCCCTTTGCTCGTCTAGGGCCTAGCCTTTTAGCCGTGACAATGATGACGAATCCCTCCCCCGCCGATACCGCCACCGCCGCTCACACCGAGAACGTGACCAAGG
>WLMU01000143.1 GCA_009700115.1 Actinomycetota bacterium | reverse complement strand
GGCCAGGGGTGGCGACGACGATCTCGACACCCTTTTCGAGTTCCGCAACCTGCGTTTCCATTTTCGCTCCGCCGTAAATCGCGGTAACGGTGACATCGCGAACCTCGCCGAGTGGCGCGAGTTCGTCGCGCACCTGCGTGGCGAGTTCACGAGTCGGAACCAAAATCAGTGCGAGCGGGCGTCGGGCTTGCGCGCCTTTCACCTTTTCGAGCAACGGAAGACCAAAGGCGAGCGTCTTGCCCGAACCAGTCTTGGCTTTGCCACAGACGTCACGACCAGCAAGCGCATCGGCAATGGTGAGTTCTTGCACTGCGAATGGCGACATGATGCCGCGTGACTCGAGGGCAGCGGTGAGATCAGGCGAAACGCCCAGATCAGCGAATGTAGGCATTGGTTGGCTTTCCACGAGGGGGTGCGACACCCCACTGGATGCCACCGGACGACCGACGGTCGTCCCAACGCTGATAATCCTACCGTTCACTACCGCAATGACCCATTCGGGACATGCCGGCCTCAGGAAACGAGTGTGAACGTTCCGCCCTGAACGACCTGAACCGCAGCGGCATAGGTCGGTTCATGGTTCGAGTCGTAGCCGAAGGACCCCAGCACCGTATGCACGGTCCCGATCTTGCCCAGTGCCTCTTGGATGCCGGCCGCACCGCCAGTCTTCGCCTTCTTCATGGCCGCGAGCAAGACCTGAATGGCGGCATAACCCTGCGCGGCGAATGCATCAGGAGCCACGTTGTTCGCCTTGGTGTAAGAGTCCACAAACTTTTTTGAATCGGCATTGCTGGTATTGATATTCCACGAACCAGAAACGATGAGTCCGTCAGCTGCTGCACCTGACGACTTAAGCACCGCCGTCGAATTGAACCCGTTTCCACCAACACGAACAGCCTTAGATGTAGCGGTTGCGATTAGGAAATCGCCGGCGACGGCAGAACGCAAAGCAAAGAAGATCGCATCGGGTGAGCCTGCTGAAGCAGCAGCGGCGATGGCCTCAGCCGTTGTTACGCCGTCGACATACTTTTGTTCACTCGTGATCGTGATGCCATTTGCCTTGGCGGCCGATCGGAACGATTCCGCGGAACCAGTTGAATAGCCATCGGATGGTTCCCAAATAAGTACGGCGCTCTTCACGGACTTCTTCGATGCGGCGTACTTCACCGACGCCGACACCATTGCGTTTTCCGAAAGTGAAACTCGCCAAATCAAATTACCGATCGCAGCCATATCAAGCGTGGCGTTGGTAACGCCCAAGACAGGCACGCCTGCTGATTGCGCTATCGGATCGGCCGCAGACGCGACCGGAGACAAGGTCGGACCGAGCACCACCTGAACGCCATCGGAAATGGCTTTCTTCATCTCTGCGGTTCCGGCCTGCACATCAGACAAGTCGTCATACGCGCGCAGATTGATCGACCCGTCTGCCAATTCGCTCACTGCCAAGGCCGTTCCGTTTTGCTGACTGACGCCGTAGGGCGCAGCGCTGCCGGTCCTCGAAGCAATCGATGCGACAGCCATGAAGCCCTTCGTACCTGTCGACGATGACGAACCGCAGCTGACACCAAGAACAGAAACGGCGAGTGTCAGAGCGAGCGCAGGAACAACAACACGGAAGCGGCGCATGGTGTGGTTTAGGAAACCTTTGACTCGATGGCAGCGACGATTTCGTCGGCTTCTGGATCGACGGTGGGACGGAACCGAGTGACGGATCCATCGGCGCCAACGAGGAACTTTTCAAAGTTCCACTGCACATCACCGGCTTCGCCAGCAGCATCGTCAACAGCAGTGAGTTCGTTGTAGAGACGATGGCGCGCTTCGCCATTCACGTCGATTTTTTCCGTGAGCGGGAATGACACGCCGTAGGTCGTTGAACAGAAGGTTTGAATCTCTTCAGCAGTTCCGGGTTCTTGACCCATGAACTGATTGCACGGAACGCCAAGCACGGTGAACGAGTCGCCACCAAATCGCTGCTGCAAACGCTCAAGCCCTTCGTACTGCGGGGTGAGTCCGCACTTCGAGGCCACGTTCACAACGAGAACGGTCTTGCCGTCGGTGTCGGGAAGCGTTGTGCCGTCAAGGGCAGTGAGGTCGGAAAGGTTCATTCGGATTCTTCTTTCTCGGAAGGATCTGTGGTTTCGGGGATAACAGGCGACCAGACGTGACCGTCACGATAGGGCTCATCGACATCAGAGGCACGCCGACGTACGCCGCGGGTGATGAATACGAGAATCGCGCCGCCAATCCCGATGATCGACATCCAGATGTTGATGCGGAACGGGCCAATCGTGCTGGCGGTATCGATTCGCAATGCTTCGATCCACAAGCGGCCGGCAAAGTACAACCCGACATAGAGCGGCAGGATATTGCCCGGTCGCATCACGCGCTTTTTATCTACGAAGATGAGCACCCCACACAGCGCCAGATTCCACAACATCTCATAGAGGAATGTGGGCTGGAAGACCGAGAAGGCGATGTACTCAAGCGGTCGATGCTGCACATCGATCTGCACGCCCCACGGAAGGCTGGTGGGTCTACCGAACAGTTCCTGATTCCACCAATTGCCGAGACGACCAATCGCCTGGGCCAACGGGATAGCCGGGATGACCGCATCGAGGCCCGCCGACAACCGCCAACCGCGGCGGTAGGCAATTACGAGGCCAACTGCGACGCCAAGCGCAACGCCACCGGGAATACCAAGACCGCCCTGCCAAATTTTGAACGCGTCGATCCAACGCCCCTGATACGAACGCCAATCAGTGGCAACGTGATAGAGCCGTGCGCCAATGAGTCCTGCTGGCACCGCCCAAAACGCGATGACATAGAGATCGTCGGGATCGCCGCCACGCGCGCGCCAGCGTTTACGACCAAGTTCGACAGCAGCGAGAACGCCAAGAGCGATCATCAACCCGTACATATGGAAGGGACCGAGTTGGTTCGAGGAAGGACTCGGGATTGACGCCAAGAAAGGGTTCACAAGGTCACAGCGCTTCGTTCGAGATGGCGTAGAGATCTTCGAAACCAGCGGTGACCGCCGATTCGAGTCCGAGCACACCCGGCAACAAATTGTCGCAATAGAAACGAGCAACGGTGATGCGAGCATTCAAGTACTCGGCGTCACCAACGCCGGCGTCGATATCAGACTTTGCAGCAAGTGCCGAATCGGCCAAATAGCGAGCACCAACCAGCAGACCAAACATGCGCAGGAAGGGTGTTGCGCCGGCCAGTGCATTGCGAACATCGGCAATGCCGTGTTCCATGAGCCACATCACCGTGTTGCGAACACAAATCAACGATTCGTCCATGCGATCACGAATGCCGACGAACTCCGCACCCGCCGCATCGAGACGAGCGACAAGCGAGCTGATTTGCGTGAGGTAGTCGTCCATGACTCCTCCAGCGCGCATCGGCAGCTTGCGTCCGACCAAGTCCATGGCCTGAATGCCGTTCGTTCCTTCGTAAATCGCGGTGATGCGCGCATCGCGGAAATGCTGTGGAACACCGGACTCTTCGATGTAGCCCATACCGCCATAGACCTGAATGGCCAGCGACGTAACTTCGATGCCCATATCGGTGCCGAAACCCTTTGAGACTGGGATGAGCAGTTCCACGAGTTCTTGATTGCGCTCACGAACATCAGCATCGGGATGATGCGCCGCTACATCAAGGGCGTGTGCATTCACATAAATGATCGATCGCAACGCATCGATGATCGATCGCATCGTGAGCAACATGCGGCGCACATCAGGAAGGTCGATGATGTAACTCATTCCACCGTCTTCAGGCGCCGGGACAACGGGAGCGCGACCCTGGCGGCGTTCTTGCGAATACTGCAGAGCGTCCTGGTAGGCCCGTTCGGCGAGCGCCAGCCCCTCAAGACCAACTGACAGCCGAGCGCTATTCATCATTGTGAACATGTAACTCATGCCGCGGTTTTCTTCGCCAATGAGATAGCCGATCGCCCCGTCATCTTCACCAAACGACATCACGCATGTGGGCGACGCCTTAATACCCATCTTGTGTTCGATCGACACAACCTTGACGTCGTTGCGCGCGCCAAGCGAACCGTCGTCGTTCACCAAGTACTTCGGCACGATGAAACACGAGATGCCCTTGGTGCCGGCAGGCGCATCGGGAGTTCGCGCAAGAACGAGATGAACGATGTTCTCGGCCATGTCGTGTTCGCCGAACGAGATGTAAATCTTCGTGCCGGTAATGCGATAGGTGCCATCAGCATGCGGAACCGCTTTGGTGCGCACCGCGCCAACATCGGAACCAGCTTGTGGTTCGGTGAGGTTCATGGTGCCGGTCCATTCACCAGTGACCATGCGCTTCAGGTACTTCTCTTTCTGCTCTTCATTGCCGTGATGCATGAGCAGATCAATTGCGCCTTGCGTGAGCAACGGTGCCATCGAGAACGCCATGTTCGCCGACGAAATAAATTCCTGCATGACAATGCCAACAAGCCATGGGAATCCGCCACCGTCGTACACCTCAGGGAACGGAACGCCGCCCCAACCCGCATCGACATACTGGCGGTAGGCATCGACGAAGCCATCGGGAGTCCGCACCGTGTTGGTCGCCGGCTCGAACACCGAACCAACCGTGTCGCCGATTCGATTCAGCGGAGCAATGACCTCGGCAACAAAGCGAGCGTTCTCTTCAAGAACACCTTTGATGGTGTCAGCATCGAGCGTTGAGTAGGCCGGCAAGGCACAGAGGCCATCGATATCGACAAGGTGATCGAGAACGTAGTTGACGTCGCGTAATGGGGGTCGGTAGTCAGCCATTCCTGCAGGCTAGAGGCCCGCGCCCGTGCCATGCTCTGCCCATGAGCACTCCCGATATTGAACTTTCTTGGCAGGGCCCCGATGGC
>WLMU01000142.1 GCA_009700115.1 Actinomycetota bacterium | reverse complement strand
TCATCAAGCGCGATGCGCAGCATGGCGGCGAGCGCTTCGCTGTCGCCTGGAGGAACAACAAGCGCAGTTTCGTTGTGGTTGCCGACAACCTCGGGCAACGCACCGCCGCTCGTCGCAACCAGAGGAACACCGCAGCTCATGGCTTCAATTGCCGGAAGCGAGAAGCCCTCGTAGAGCGAAGGAACAACGGCTACCTGAGCTTCGGAATAGAGCTCAATGATTCGTTCTTCGGGGACGCCAGTAATAAAGGTGACGGCATCGCGAAGACCAAGTTCGTCGATGATCCGAGCCGATGGGCCGCCTTCTTTCAAACGACCGATGACGACAAGCTCAATATGGCGTTCGGTGCGGAGCTTGGCAATGGCCTCGAGGAGATAACGAAGGCCTTTCATCGTTACGTCGGCGCTTGCTGTCGTGATCAGGCGACCAGGGATACGGGTAACGCTGGGAATGGGCTTGAACAGTTCTTGATCCACACCAACAGGTACGACGTGCAGTCGATCAAGCGGGACTTTTTGATCGGCGTGGATATCGGCGAGTGAATTTTGCGAAACGGTGATGACGCGAGGCATACGAGATGCAACGCGTGTTTGCATCTTTGTAAAGCCGTACCAGCGACCCTTTGAGAATCGCTTCCAGGAAGTTTCGGCGTGTTCCATCTCGAGACGACGATCAACGGTGATCGGATGATGAATGGTGGCGAGCACGGGAAGTCCGGCACGTTCAATCCCGAGAAGGCCATAGCCAAGGCACTGGTTGTCTTGGACAAGGTCGAACTCGTTGACACGGGTGCGCAGGTGCTGCCAAGCGCGGTAGCTGAATGCGAGGGGCTCGGGGAACGAACCGGCCATGAAGCTTCCTACCTCTATGGCATCGCCGATGGTCTTGATCTCCGATGGGAACGGAAGGCGCATCGGGAAGGCATCGTTATAGATGTCGAGGCTTGGGAGTTCGACAAGCGGGACGCGCGGATCGAGGATCGGGTACGGCTGACCGCCGAGCACCTCGACCTCGTGGCCCATATCAACAAGGGCCTTCGTGAGGTGCCGGGTGTACACGCCCTGACCACCCACATGGGGTTTGCCCCGGTAGGTGAGGAAAGCGATGCGCAGGGGGAGCTCGCCATCAGCGGCGAGATCGGTGCGCCCGGAGGGTTCGGGGCGGGGGGACATGGGTCGTCAAGTTTCGTCGGGAGCGTTGACAAAGGTCAAGACAGGCCGAGATCGTTCTCCACAGGCCCTATCGGGCGGGACCAGACGGGCAGGAATCGCCCGAACGAGCGTCAAATGGCGCTCTTGGCTGGGCCTCGGTTCTTCACAGAACGCTGAGGCCTGAGTTTTGAACGCAGCGATGTGAATCGGTTCGTGGCGAACCACCAGGCGAGCGCAACGAAGAGCACCGAGAGCCAGACGATCGGAAGCGGACCGATGACGGTGGCAATCGTGTCGCCAGAGCGAAGCGCGACGGTTTGCTGAAGAACGGCCTGTTCAGAGATCGAGGTTCGTTGTACGACATCACCGGTTGGCGTCACGATCGCTGAGAATCCTGTCGGGGCCGCTTGCAAGACCCAGCGACCGGTTTCAATGGCACGCAATTGGCTCGAAGCAACTTGCTGCGTTTGTACCTGGGTTAACCAGTAACTGGACCCATTTGTGGGGTTCAGTAGAATCTGCCCACCGTGTAACACGCCGTCGCGCGCTCGATTCGTGAAAAAGATTTCCCAGGAGATTGCGACCGCGAGAGTCCCGGCGGGTGTGTGGAGAACCGCCGGTTGTGTTCCCGCAACTGCATCGCGTAGCGAAAGACCGCTGTTGGTGCCCACGACGCTTTCGAGGAGGCTGCGTAGCGGCACGTATTCACCGAACGGAACACGATGCACTTTGTCGTAACGCTCACCAGAACTTCCATCGGGCAAATACACGATCGACGCATTTGCGAACTTCGATGAATCGATGCCTTCGGTGATACCGATGACGAGAGTGGTATCGAGTTTCTTGGCTAGCGCTGAAAGTTCAGCGTCCTCACGGTTGGCCGTAATCGGACCTTCGACCGCAACGACGTTCTCGGGCCACACAACGAGATCGACTGGCGTTGTTACGAGATTGGTGGCCTCTAGGTGACGAAGGAAGACATCGCGAGGGTTCGTTTCACTGGCACGAGTGCCTTGTGGGCCACCGCCTTGGACCACAGCGGCATTGATGGTTCCGATTTCATGGCCGCTGGGAGCGACGATTGCAAGCAGCCACAACGCCAAAACCGCGACGAGAGCGGCAGCACCGAGAAGATGACGTCGTTCCCAAAGCGCAGACAGCGCGACTCCGACGACGGCTACTGCAAACGTCACACCAATTGCGCAGAACACACGAGCAATCTGGCCGAGAGGGGCACTGGCTTGACTCATTGCAGTGGTTGCGAGGGGAACGCCTCCGACCGGAAAAGTGCAGCGAGCGGCTTCGGCAAGGGTGAACGCGGCCGGAAGAGCAAGCCAGCGAACCCATGAACGCGAACTGCGTCCCGGGACAGCGAGACCAGCGACTCCGACGTACAGCGCTAACAACATGACCGCGATGACATAACCCGGTGCAGTGAGGTCGACCATCCACAACATTGCGGGCGCAAACCAGGCAAGGCCGAGCACCGTCGAGCGAACGAATCGGGCTCGTGGTTTTGCAGTTGACAGCAATCGATCCCACATGGCGATGCCGATAAACGCGAGAGGCCACCAACCCCAAGGCGGAACCGATGCGGCAAGGCAGAGTCCAGCAATGACAGCGCGCAGGAGTGCTCGAAGTTTGCGTGGGTCGATCATGCGCCTACGCGTGAGCGGGTTGAGCGGTTCGACTGCTACGGGTGAATAGCTCGCGCCCGGCAAGCACGATGAAGAAAATGGCAACGGCTGTGCCGGCCATCGTTGCGCCCGCTGCTGTATCGAAGTGATAAGTGATGATCAGTCCAATAAAGATGGATGACACGCCGATGAGGCACGCGGTTGCCATCATCGCTGGAACTCGGCGCACGAGGAGCGCAGCGGTGGCCGGTGGCGCGATGAGCAATCCAAAGACAAGAAGTGTTCCGACCGTGCGGAACGAGGCCACGATGGCGATGGCGATCAGGGTGAGCATCGCGATATGGGCGAGGCGCGGGCGCATCCCGAGCGTGGCTGCTTTGTCAGAGTTAAACGAGAGCGCGAGAAACATTCGGTGGAAACCGATGACTGCGATGAGTGTGAGAACAGCGGCGATCGACTGGAGCCAAATGTCTGAGTCTTTGACGCCCAAAACAGAACCAAAGAGGAATGAAGTGAGATCGCCGGTGAATGAACGCGTTCGCGAGATGATGACAACACCAAGTGCGAGCATGCCGACAAAAAGCAGACCGATTCCGGTATCAGTAGAAAGTTTCGATGCTCGATTCACGAGATTGATGCCGATGACCATGATGATCGCCGAGATAAACGCACCGATGGCGATGTCGATGCCAACGATGAAGGCAACAGCGATACCCGGCAATACGCCATGGGCGAGGGCATCGCCCATGAATGACATCCCCCGAATAACGACCCACGTGCCGATAAGTGAGCATGTGACCGCGGCGAGACACCCGGCGAACAGCGCTCGCAGGATGAAGTCGTAATGAAAGGGATCAGTTAGCCAGGCCACAGTGCTCCGAGGCTAGAGGGTTCGTTCCGGCAAGGCCGGATTTCTATCGGCCATTGAGGCCGTCGGCGATAAGACGAGCTGTCGTTGTGATGAGGCCTTGGTAGGTGCTGTTGGGGCTACCTGGTTCGCCCAGTGTGTCGGTAGAAAGTTCGACGATTGAGATCTTCTTGCCGACTTCTCGGCCCACAGTGTCGGCCAACTTTGAGGAACTGGTCGATTCACTGAAGATGGCGTTGACCCCGGCCGCTTTGATTATTGCGACAAGGTCGCGCAGATCGGACGCACTCGGTTCGGCAAGTGTTGATCCACCAGGGATGATGGTGCCGATCACTTTGTAGTGAAAGCGATTGGCGAAGTATTCGAGGGCGTCATGGTTGGTGACGAGCAGACGCTGTGATTCGGGAACGGTGTTGAGAAGCGCTGTCGCTTCACTCCCAGCATCGAGGGCGGCGCGGGAATAGGCCGCAGCATTAGCGTCAAGTATCGAGCGGTCAATGTTGGTCGTGCGTGCCAGTTCGTTCGCCATGAGTGCCGCGGCGCGAGACATGCGGTCGGGGTCGAGCCAGAAATGCGGGTCGGGGCGATCGGAACCGGGGCGGTTGAGCGGATCGACTTGTGGTCCCACTTCGAAAACTGTTGCTCCGTCCTTTGCTGCACTTTGCAATGTGCTTTGAAGCCGTTCTTCAAGACCGAGGCCATTGGAAACAATCAACGATGCATCGCGGAGGCGAGCAGCCTGCGAGGCCGAGGGCTCAAAATCGTGAGGGTCGGCGCCGCGTGGGATGAGGACCTCAACGCTCACGGCGTCGCCGCCAACCTGTTTGACGAGGTCACCCATGAGCGGGGTGGTGGCAATGATCTTCGGTCGACCGTTGCTGGCCTTTGCGGTTGGTGAGCTCCCACAGGCGCTCAGGCCAAGGCTGAGAGTGATGGCAACGAGTGCGAGCGCGCCGGACCAGCGGCGACGGCCACGACCCACGATGCGCTCAGATTGGACCACGAAGACCCCCAAATAGGAATGAGAAGCATTCTCATTATGGAGTTCGGGGGACGAAAAGGCAACCTGCCTAGCCCTCGGGCGTTATTGGCCGGCAGGCAGTTTCAGTCGGGGCGGTAGAAGACGATCGGCGATGTCGTCATAGGTGGCGACGGTGGCCTCGACGGTGATGGCGCCGGCCTTCTCAAAGTTCAAGGTGATCGGAATCATTTGGCCAACAACGAGCGGAGTGGTCAGTCCCTTCAACAACAACTGGTCAGAGCCAGGTTGCAAACGAAGGTCGCCGAATCCGGGAACATCGAGATGATCGACGTCGGTGAGCATTCCCCCGACATTTCCAACAACTCCGTTAGCGACCACTGATGTTGTTGTTTCTACCGGAGCAATCTGCTGCAGTTGCACCGAGGCGGCGGCTGGCGTTGATGCCGAAAGCAGTGTGTCGGCACCACCGGCATTGTGAATGATCATGTATGCGCCCGTTGGATTGAAATCAGAGCCAACTA
>WLMU01000141.1 GCA_009700115.1 Actinomycetota bacterium | reverse complement strand
TGCGCACTTCGATGCTGCCGAGTCCAGCGGTTTCGAGCGCGGCCACGCAGGATTCGAGACTGCGGGGAACGCTGATCGATGCATCGATTGCGGAATGGTCGGGAACACCAAGCGCTCCGCGCAGATCGTGTTCGTGCACAACAAGATCGTCGAACAACACTGCACCACCCCCATTGACCATTCCGGCGATGGTGTCGTTGACCGAGGCCCACTCGGCATCGAGTTCATCGAGCGAACGACCAGCACGATCGTTGAGGATCTTGTCGATCCAATTGCCCGTGTCTCCCGATGGGAAGTCGCCGGCACCCAACGCTGCGGGCATCGAAACACAATGGGTGATGAGTTGCAGCGCCGACCAGTCGGGACACGACGGAACCGTCGTGGTCAGTGCGTCGGGCCCGGCAGAGCGAGCGATGTCGAGCATGCGAGCGCGAGTGGCGTCGTAGGCAGCAAAGAGTTCAGTCATGGTGTGGGTGTGGCTTTCTTTGTTGTCAAGGTTGGAGATCGGGGAGAGCTTTAGGAACGAGATTCTCGGCCGCGCCGCCGTCGACTTCAAGCAACTTGCCGGTGATCCAGCACGCAGCCGGTGATGCGAGGAACAACACCGCATCGGCGATGTCTTGGGGCGTTCCGTTGCGACGCATGAGTGTGTTGGCGTGCATCGTGTCGCGAATTTCGGCGCCGCGAGTTGAAAGGTAAGTGGCGAGCGCATCGGTTTCGATCGCGCCGGGCAGCACGGCATTGACACGAATACGCGGGGCGAGTTCGGCCGCCATCAACTTGGTGAGATGCGACTTCGAGTTTTTCGTGAGGCTGTGCGTGAACGATCCGCGCAGCGCATGTTGGCCGGCAACCGAACTGATGTTGATAACCGAAGCGTTGTCGCTAGTAAGTAGGTAAGGCGTGGCTAGGCGCACGAGCTCGAATGGCACCGACACATTGAAGTGAAACGACTTCTCGATCTGATCAACCGATGTTTCGAGGTACGGCTTTGACACCGAACCGCCGGCGTTATTGACGACGATGTCGAGCCGGCCGAACTCGGCGATGGTGCGATCGACGATGTTCGCGAGCTCACCGAGGTCGTTGACATTGCCGGGTAGCACGAGTGCTCGTCGCCCGAGCGCTCGAACTTCAGCAGCGACCGATTCAAGATCGGCTTCGGTGCGGGCGGTGAGCACAACGTCGGCACCGGCAGCCGCGAAGGTGGTGGCGATCGCCGCACCGATGCCTTTGCCGGCACCGGTGATGATGGCGACCTGATCAGTGAGCAGGAATCGGTCGGTGAGCTCGGCTTTGGAAGTCATGGCGACACGGTACGCGCATCGCCGTTTGTATGCCTCAAACGGAGCAACTCACTTGATGTGCGGCGCTGTTGCGGCACCAACCGGCGATCAGCGAGTGAAGACCGGTGCAACCGGATCGGGAACGACCGGCAAAGGTGCCACCGCGAATGCGGGCCAGGGAATGAACGCCGGGATGGTGCTGAGTGTCACCGTTTCGGTGAAGACGCCGGTTGCAGGGTCGACAGTTCCGAGAGAGAAACTGCCCGGCGCCGCCCCTTGCGGTTCGATGCTCGTTGGACCGGAACCGAGGAAGACGGTCGACATCGCGTAGACGGTGTTGCCAGTAGCGAGGCAATCAAATCCGAAGATTTGGGTGCTGATGCCGGCTTCAGTGAGCCTGCCGGTGGTGGGGTCAATTGAGGCCCATGGCAAGCCGACCGTCGCGGGCTCGTTGCCATTCAGCGGGGCCATCAAGCCGGAGACCTGCGACCACATCTTCGACGCACAGGATGTAAGTCCAAACACGGGGTTGTCCGGAGAGAAAGCTTGGCCGACCCGGGTGAGTGCACCAGTGGCGATGTTCACCGTAAACAGGCAGTTGTAGGCGAGTGTGTCGGAGGGAGCGAAACTGCCTTTGGGGTTAATATCGTTATTGCAGGTTGTTTCGTTCACGGCGATGACGTACATCGTTCCGGCAGCATCAATGGCGATGCTTCCACCATTGATTCCGCTGATTGGTGTTCCACCAACAGTGAGTGTTTGACCACTTGGCGTTCCGTTGGCCGAGAACGTGATGAGTTGAGGATCGCCGAGTGAATCAGCTGCGGGGCCAACTGAACCGACACCGAAGAACTGGTATCCGGCGATGCCGTAGACGGTGCCGTTAGGTGCGACAGCAAGATCATCGGCACATGCGGCTTCTGATGAAGGGGCGGTCAGATCAGTGAGTGTGCCGGTGGCGAGGTCGATGGTGTTGAGATCGCAAAGCCCTGAGCCATTACTGACGATCGTGTAACCGAGGGTCGGTGCGGCGCTGGCGACGACAGCATTGGCGTTGGAGTTCGACGACGAACCAAACGGGATCACGAACGCAGTGGCGACGAGCGCAACTACAAAGAACGGAAGGACAATGCGTCGTGTGCTCACAGGATTCTCAGATTTCTCTCGCCGAACTCCCAACTTACCCAAGAAAGCAGTGCGTTACACCAGCCGGTGTGGTTTAGGCCGCTTCGATAGCAGTGAGATTGGCGATCCAGGCCTG
This sequence comes from Actinomycetota bacterium, assembly GCA_009700115.1. GTDB lineage: Bacteria > Actinomycetota > Acidimicrobiia > Acidimicrobiales > Acidimicrobilacustridaceae > Acidimicrobilacustris. The sequence continues at coordinate 2,680 of WLMU01000141.1, read as the reverse complement.
GGGAAGGTCGAACCAGCGGGCCCCGGCGATGATGCGTTCGAGGTAGTCGGGCCGGGGTGATCCGTGGTCTTCGTAGTTCTCTATAAAGAGGAGTAACTCGACGGGCTGGTTCTGGGCCATAACGGTGACGAATTCCCGGCGATACAGCCCGCCGGCCACGCCTTCGTAGCGATCGAGGCTGGCGAGGTCGGCATCGGACACATTCCAGATGGCGCCCCACACGTGGTGGCCCGGTGAGGGGGAGACGGTGGCATAGCCACGGCCACCGATTCGCCAGGCCCAATCGTCGAGGCGGGCGGCACCGAGTGCGATGGCATCGGGGCAGCGCCACTGCATTTGTTCGGGGTCGAGGTTTGATCCATACGCGAAATACAGATGGGGATTCAGAAGGTTGTTCAATTGCATGGGCGACTCCTTGGGTGTCGTTTCAGTCGGTCGGTGTTGACCAGTGTTGGTTCATCAATACGGTGGCTTCTTCAAGTGAGAGTTTCGCTATTTCGGCCGAGCTCAACTTCAGGACATGCACTAACTGGTGAGCGAGTCCGGCGGGAAGTGCGGCCGAAGGCGGTGCTGAACCTGATGAGGATCGAACTGGCGCGATGCCGTCGTCGACACACTTCCAAAACTCGCTTTGAGTTACGCAGAGTTGATCGCGAAGGATGTGCGACCACAAGGCTTTGCCATAACTGTCGTTGTTCGGTGGGCGTGAGATACGTGTGCGAAGAACGCGTCCGTCATCGAGCGCAAGTTCAAAGGTGAGGTGGTGATTGTTCGCACTCTCACGAGCGCTCTGCACCTGACGCCAACCTTCAACTTCACAGAAGCGAACGTGTTCGCGCCGAGTAGCGGCGCGGCGCTTCATTGTTCGGCGATGGTGTCGATGGTGAGCAACCAGGAACGCAATTGTTCATCGGTGCTCAATTCGACCAGAGCTGCGAGTGACCAGTTGTCCTGGTGGTTCGATGCGACATGCAGACGATCATTCCAATCGGTTGCGTAATCGCGCAGCGCGTCGATGAGATCGCCGATGGCCGCGTCGAGGTCTTCACCTTCGCCCGAGACAGGGAGACCCGGCAGGAACGCCGACCAACCGCCATCTTCAGCGGTAACTACTGCGCCGGCGGGACGAAGTACGGCCAGTTGCGAACGAAGAAGTTCGCCGTCGACGACAGCGAAGCGGGTGTGGTCGCGCTCAAGCGTGGTGACGACGCCGGTGTTGGCGGCGTCGAGCACACCACGGAGATTGGCCCGGGCCTCGGAATACGAAGGGAAGTGGCGAACGGTCATGTCCTCAAGGCTACTGCCGATAGGGAGTACGTCAAGTACGTAAGGTACGTCAAGCCCGTGACGACCAATTCCAGCTTGCGATTCCGGTTTCATAGACAGCTCCTCGCTGCGTGGTTCGGGCCGGGGAAGAGCGAACGGCATCGAGTGCCGTGTTGCTATCGGAGCACTCGGGTGAGACAGCGGTCTGGGCAACTGCCTGCTAGCTCAGGAACTGAACGATGGCTGCATCGATTGCGGTGGCCGCAGATTGCTGGAATGTCCCCGAGCGCATCATCGATGCATCGGTGGCGTTGCGCATGTTCCCGCATTCGATGAACACCTTGGGAACGGTGGAGAGGTTGAGACCACCAAGATCGCCTCGGGGCATGATGCCGTTCGTTCCCAAGTAATTCGACACCGGCATACCAGTAGTGACGAACGAGTCGCGCAGAAGTGTGCCGAACCGGTTTGAGGCCGGAGCGATCGCCGCGTTCACGTTCGTTGTTTGGGGAACTAGCACGTGGAAGCCACGGGTACCGGCTGCGTTATTGCCGTCGCCGTGAATAGAGATTGCGATGTCGGCGTGCGCATCGTTACCGATCTCCGCTCGTCGCGTGATGCATGGACCCCAGCCGGCCGAATCGGTGCGCACCATCACAACGGTTGCGCCCTGGGCTTCGAGTTGGGCCTGCAGGTCTTTAGCGACCGAAAGCGTGAACTCGTATTCGGCATAGCCATCGTTCGATGCAGTGCCGCTGGTATCGCAGGCTTTCGTCACGCCGTTGCCCGCATCGACGAGTTGATTGATCTCGGCCGAATGTGCGAAATTGCCACCGTTATGGCCGGCATCAATAGCGATGACCTTCCCGCTGAGCGGAAGCTTGGCGGTTGTCGTTGTTACTGACGAAGTTGTGGCGATCAGCTCAGTCGTCGTTGACGATTCGGTTGCCGAACTCTCGTTAGATGATGAAGCCGATGTGCCACTGCACGCGGCGAGAACGGATGTGCTGAAAGCAAGACTGATGAAAGCAAGACGGAAGCGCATCGGTAGCGAGAGTAACGGTGATCGACCGGATTGCCAGTGCACTCAACATTGATGAGGATCCATCACCCACTTGGCTGGGTTGAGTGAATAAGCAAGTCCGAGCGTGACCGGACACATGATGGCAGCCATGCCGAAACAGTCGTAGCGATTGTGCAGCAACGTTGCTGTCCACTTCTCAATGATTTCTTCCGCAACCAAATCAATCGACACATGTTCGACCAATGCTGATCTCATTGCCTTGATGCCATGGCAGGACGCTACCGGTGCACGTGGCTAACGGTCATAAATGGTGACGCGATGAAGAATGCGGGGGGCTTCTTCATAGTCATTGACCGCGTAGTGCATGGTGCAACGGTTATCCCAGAGCGC
>WLMU01000140.1 GCA_009700115.1 Actinomycetota bacterium | reverse complement strand
CGGTCGGCCAACCACTGCTCACCAGCGATGTCGAGGTCATCGTGCGCGGGGTCGAGCGCCCGACGCGCGCTTGTGAGATCGCGACCATAGGAATTCACGTTCTGACCGAGCAAGGTGATTTCTCGCACGCCATCGGCGGCGAGACGTTCCACTTCCGTTAACAGTTCACCAAACGGGCGGCTGATTTCGCGACCCCGCACCGCGGGAACGCTGCAATAGGCGCAGGTGTTGTCGCAACGGACCTGAATCGTGACCCAGGCCGACCAATCGACTTCGCGACGAACGGCGAGGGCCGAAGGGAAGGTGTCCGCGTCATCAAGCGCTTCATCCCAAATCTCAGTGATGGGACCGTTGCGACGCGATTCATGGAGGAGTTCCACCGTTCGATGGACGTTGTGGGTTCCAACCACAACATCGACGTGGCCCGCTCGTTGCGCGATCTGCTCGCGGTCTTTCTGCGCCAAGCAACCGCTGACAATAATTTCCATGTCAGGGCGAGATTCTTTGAGTGTTTTAAACCACCCAAGATGGCCATAGAACTTGTTGTCGGCATTCTCACGAATACAACAGGTGTTGAACACCACGACATCGGCGTTCTCATCGGAATCGGCGAGCACCAGGCCGTCGGCTTCGAGCAGGCCCGCGATGCGTTCAGAATCGTGCTCGTTCATCTGACACCCATAGGTGCGGATGGCATAGCTGCGGGGTGCGGAACCCGGCGTCGAGGTCGAAGTCACTGATCAAATCTACCAGCGCCATCCCAACTCTCTTTCGAACCATCTCCTATGGTCTCCCCACATGACGAAAAGGGGGGCATATTTCATTGTTGGACTTCTCGCGTCAGCAGCCTTTTGCTGTTCGCTTGCTCTAGGGAATCTGTTCTTCGAGAACCTCTCACTCAACAATGACGAGGCCGTCTACGTCCTTCAGGCCCAAATGTTTGGCCAAGGCGACGTCACCCTTTCCGATTCCGCACATGGAGATGCATTCCGCCCTTGGATGTCGGGCCGAGTTACGGGCGACCGCCTCGTGCTGGTGGAGCAGCCGACTCTTCCGGCACTGATGGCGGTGAGTGAGGCGCTGTTTGGAACGATGCGCATCGCATTGGCTGCCATTGCCGCCGCCGCAGTCGTAGCTATGTATGCATTAACCAACGCTCTCTTACGTGATCTCCGAATTGCCGTAGTCGCATCTGCGTGCTTCGTTATGAGTCCACTCGTGATGGTCCAGAGCGCGATGTTCGTTTCGTACGTGCTTGCGGCGAGTCTCGCTGCCGCATCACTTGCGCTTCTCACTCGCGGACTCGATCGACAAACACAGGGTCAGCGTTTCCGCCCATGGCTTATTGGTGCTGGACTTTTCGAAGGATTACTGCTTTGCACCCGACCCCTCGAGGGGATCATTTTTGCAGTCGTGATCTTTGCATGGACACTGTTGCGTTCAGTAAACGTTCGAATCGCAATTCGGGCGATGATGTGGGTCTATCTGGCGAGTACGCCACTTCTTATCGTTGCGCTGGCCTACAACTCGTTCACGACCGGTGACCCATTCACGTTCGCACTGTGGACGATCGGCGGCGACGACTCGTTCGGATTCGGAATGCGCTCAATTGCCGAACACTCTCAATTCATTCACGTTGGACTGTGGGAGGCCTGGCTTGCGTTGCGGGTAAATCTCCGCGCTTTCCCACATTGGATCGTTGGAGGCGTGGTTTCGGTGCCGCTCGCTGTTTGGGGGGCCTCACGCCTCTGGACCATCTCGCGTTCAGTGTTCTGGCTCGTCATCGTCCAGTTGTGCCTCACGCCGTTTGCCTATTTCTTTTATTACGGCAATTACCTCATCATCGGCGGACGCAACCTCTACGGGCCGCACTATTACCTCTCACTCCTACTGCCCATGATGGTGCTCCTAGCGGTTGGCCTCGTCGATCTTGCCGGCCGCCGCCGTGTGCTGCTTCCTGGCGTCATCGCCACCATGGCACTCGGGATGGCCATAGAGATTCCGGACAAGGTCAACGTCAACATTTCGGCTCGCGACGCAATCGCGACGGAAGTTGAGCTTGTGGAGTCGACTGTTGAAGGACCAGCAATCGTGCTCATCCCAAAGGGGAAGGATGGGCCCTACATTCTCCATCCCTGGGGGGCATTTTCGAATCCACCCGGTCTTGATTCCGAGGTTCTCTTCGCCGTCGACCTCGGCCCCCGCTCAATCGAACTTGTCGAGCGATTCCCGAATCGACGTTTCTACCGATTCGGAATCTCAGGCGAGGGTGACTCGGCAGATCCATCGGCACCACATTCGGGCCCATTCATTGAACCGCTCTCAATCGGCCGGTAGCTGATGTAGCAATCTTTGCGGGAGCGGATAACGCGTCTGTCGCTGCGCGAAGAGTCCCGAGGGCCAAAGGCGCCTCGGGACTCTCTAGTGTAACTGCACGGGATTACTGCACGGGATGACAGGAACTGTCAGACCCGCAGAGAATCAGTCGTCGAGCGAAATCGGCACGTCATGCTCGGCGGTCATTTCTTCACCGATCTCGAGGTCCTCACCCTCAGCACCTTCACCGATTCCAACGCTGGTGAGGATGCGCTCAGTGATTTCCACCATGACCTCAGGGTTCTCGAGCAGATAGGTCTTCGCATTTTCGCGACCCTGTCCAAGCTGTTCGCCCTCGTAGGTGTACCAAGCGCCCGACTTCTTCACGAAGCCAAGATCGACACCGATGTCGATGGTGGAACCTTCGCGGCTGACGCCCTTGCCGTACATGATGTCGAATTCGGCCTGCTTGAACGGCGGCGCCACCTTGTTCTTGACAACCTTCACTCGAGTGCGGTTACCCACAACTTCGACGCCATCTTTGATGGACTCGATACGACGAATGTCGAGGCGCACAGAGGAGTAGAACTTCAGCGCACGGCCACCCGGTGTGGTTTCGGGAGAGCCGAACATGACGCCGATCTTCTCTCGCAACTGATTGATGAAGATGCAGACGGTGTTGGACTTATTGAGATTGGCCGTGAGCTTGCGCAGTGCCTGGCTCATAAGGCGGGCTTGCAAACCAACATGGCTATCGCCCATCTCGCCTTCGATTTCTGCACGAGGTGTCAGTGCGGCGACCGAGTCGATGACGATGACATCGAGTGCACCGGAACGCACCAACATGTCGACGATTTCGAGTGCCTGCTCACCAGTGTCGGGCTGAGAGATCAGCAACTGGTCGGTATCGACACCGATGGCCGATGCGTAGACCGGGTCCATTGCGTGTTCGGCATCGACATAGGCGCAGATGCCACCGTTGCGCTGGGCTTCGGCCACAACATGCATGGCGAGCGTTGACTTACCGGAAGATTCCGGACCGAAGATCTCGATGACGCGGCCGCGAGGCAAGCCGCCGACTCCGAGAGCAAGGTCGAGGGCAAGGGCGCCAGTGGGGATCGTTTCGATCTTCATGCTGCCCTTCTCGCCCATCTTCATGACCGAGCCCTTACCAAACTGCTTCTCGATCTGGCCGAGAGCCATCTCGAGGGCCTTATCGCGTTCCTGTGGGAACGTCGGGCGGTTCGATTCCTTTGCCATCGTCTACTTCTCCTGGGTATGTGGCCCGGTCTGCCCGGGACGCTTCTGGGTGATCCACTTCCACCTGAGCGGGAGCTCCGGTGGCCCCACCAGAGCCGAGGCCTTGGTGGAGATGGATCGCAACCTACGGAGGGGGTGTGACAGGCCCCCGGTGTTCGAACGACATGACTGTAACTTCGAACACCTGTTCAGTCAATGACCCTTGATCCCTAGCCCCCGTTGGCCTCTCTCCCAAGGCATCGCGGGGCGAGGTCGGTAGACTCAGTCCCGCCAGAGCAGGCCGTTGACCCTCGATTCCAGGGCGACGTATCGGAAAGGTGCCTTCCAATGAGCGACTCGCTTCCCTCTGATCCCACCGAACGAGCCGAGGCCCTCCGCCAACGCCTGAGCGAGGAACAGTTCCAGGTCACCCAATGCAGCGCAACGGAACGGGCCTTCACCGGTAAGTACTGGGACTGCCACGACGACGGCACCTATCACTGCATCGTGTGCGACGCGCAACTCTTTAGTTCCGACACCAAGTTCGACTCAGGAACCGGATGGCCGAGTTTCTTCGATCCGATGACCAACGACGCTGTCGCCACGGTGGTTGATGCAACACACGGGATGGTGCGCACCGAAGCGATCTGCGCGGGATGCGGCGCGCATCTTGGTCACGTCTTCGACGACGGTCCCGGCCCAACGGGCCTTCGCTATTGCATGAACTCCGCGTCGCTCGATCTCAAACCCGCCCAGAACTAACGCAAGCTCGCATACAACGAACGGCCGACTGCTCTCAGCGAGCGAGTAATCGACGACGGAGATGATCGAGCACGGTGATGACCGTGAACTGTCGCGACTGTTCACGATTGAACGGGAACTTCGCCATTGTGGTTTCGGTAACACCATCAAGCGTGGTGGCCATAAACACCGTTCCGACAGGCATGCCTTCTTGTTCGTCAGGACCAGCAACGCCAGTGACTGCAATGCCAACGTCGGAACCCAGTACACGACACGCACCTTCGCTCATCGCGCGCACCGCGTCGTCGCTGACTACAGGGCCAACCGGAACACCGAGAAGGTCGAACTTCACTTCACTGGCATAACTCACGACTGAACCGCGCAATACGTCGCTCGCTCCAGGAATGGAAACCAACCGGCTGGCGATCAGCCCACCCGTGAGTGATTCCGCCAATCCAAGCGTAAGTCCACGTTCGCGAAGCAGGTCAAGAACAACCTCTTCCATCGTTTGATCTTCGGTGCTGAAGACGTAGTTGGCAAGAATCTTTGCCACTTCTCCAACCTCGGCAGCAACGACGGCGTCGGCCGCTTCGGCGGAATCGGCTTTGGCCGTAACGCGAACCTTGAGCCCCTCGATGCCACTGGCCAGAAAGGCGATAGTGGCGGTGCCCGTGCGGTCGAGTTCCTCGAGACGATCACCAAGCATCTCGGCAATACCGGATTCGCTGTGACCCCAGGTTCGAATCGTTCGACTCCGGATGACGCCAGTATCGCCAGCGCGCCGGCGAAGTTCGGGGATAACTGTCCCTTCGACCATTTCCTTCATCTCGTAGGGAACGCCCGGAACAGCGAAGATGACCTTGTCGCCAATCGGACAGATGAGTCCGGGAGCGGTCCCGGGCATTTGCGCGATTCGCGATGCGCCCTCGGGTACCTGTG
>WLMU01000014.1 GCA_009700115.1 Actinomycetota bacterium | reverse complement strand
TCAAGCACAGCCTTTACGCAATTGAGCACGCCATAGAGATTCACATCGACATATGGTCCCCATTCCTCGCGCGGAAGGTCTCGGAATTTCACGGCGCGCATCGACGGCGGGATACCGGCGTTGTTCACCAGAATGTCGATTGGATCGGCGCTCGCGATCGCAGCTTCGACATCAGCAAAGTTTGCGACGTCGAAAGGAAGCGGTCGGGCCTTTGGGCCGAGTTCGTTGGCTGCAGCGATAGCGCGATCGGCAACGAGGTCGTTGATGTAGACGATTGCGCCTGCATCGATGAGTGTGCGGGCGATTCCGAGGCCAACTCCCTGGCCAGAACCAGTGACGAGGGCGGTCTTTCCGGTGAGATCGAACATGGGCGCATCCTGTCACCGTTCAGACGACAGCGCTGCCGCAAGGCCACCTACGATGCCGCTGTGACTAGTCGCAGCCGATCCTTTGCCCCGGACTCATCTGAAACCGTGACCCTTCCGAATGGGCAGATCGCCCATCGTGATCACGTCGCTCAATCTGAAATCATTGCTCGTCGCTTTTATGAAGTCGCTGCTGGGGTGTGGTGCTTCGTCGGGAATGGACTTTCCAACCAAACCTTTGTTGAGGGCCCCGACGGAATTGTTGCTATCGACACGGGCGAGTCGACCGAAGAAATGCGCGAGGCCATTGTGGAACTGCGCAAGGTCACCAGTCGGCCAATTGTCGCTGTTCTCTATACGCACTTTCATTACGTCTGCGGAACCGAAGCGGTGTTTGAAGATGCTGGTGCTCGCGAAGTTCCCATCTGGGCCCATGAGAAGGTTTCCTATAACCGCGAGCGGGCAGTGTCGGAAATTGCGCCGGCCTATGGGCGGGGACTTGCCGAACAGTTCGCGATGTTCCTGCCCGAAGATGGTCCTGACGGACGCGTAAATGTGGGATTGGGTCACTTTTATCGGAACCCTTCACACTTTCCGTTCACCAGTGTATTTGTTCTGCCCACGAACACATTTGGCGAAAGTGCATCGCTGGATATCGCAGGGCTCCCCATCGAAGTAACGCATGCGCCGTCAGATTCTGACGACTCCGTCACCTATTGGTTCCCGACCTTAAAGGTCGCAGTCAACAACTTGGTGTGGCCGGTTCTGTTCAATGTTTTTGCCATCCGCGGTGAGGAATATCGCGATCCACGAATCCTGCTTGACGGAATCGATCACCTTCTGTCGCTCGGGGCGGAACACCTGATTGCTACGCACGGCCCACCAATCTCGGGACGAGAACTCATTCGTGATCGAGTTACCAAGTACCGCGACTCGCTCCAGTTCCTGTGGGATCAAAGTGTTCGTCTCTCGAACCGCGGAGTGTTGTCGGCCGATATTGGTCTTGAGGTTCAACTCCCACCCGAAGCCGACGATGACAACCTGACTGCTGAGCGTTACGGCGTTGCTGAACATCATTTCCGTCAGATTCGCACTGGACTTTTCGGCTGGTTTGATGGTGATGAGGCCGATCTCTTCCCGTTACCGACGGCTGAGCGAGCGCGCCGGCTCATTGAAGGCTTCGGTGGCCCGGCCGTAGTTCGCGAACAGGCCGACGCTGCTCTCGGATCTGATGACGTCCGTTGGGCGCTTGAACTTTCGACCTGGCTGGTTCGTAGCGAGGATGACGATGATGACAGGCGCCGTTTGGCGCGTTGTCTGCGGACTGTTGCGCAGCGCACTTCGGCGGCGAATATTCGAATCTGGTGTCTGACGCGAGCGTTATCGCTTGAAGGGTCGATCGATACGAGTCGGTTGTATCGTCACCGCTTCTCGCGTGCACAGATTTTCGGCGCTTCGCCTGAGCGCTCAGTTCATATCCTCCGAGTGCTGGTCGATCCTGAACTCGCTCAGGGCGTGAATGTGCGACTTGGTTGGGATTTCGGTGATGGGGTTGCGACGGGCCTTCATGTTCGCAACTCGATTGCATGCCCAACCGACGGTAGCGATGCTCAAATCGTCGTTGAATGTTCTCTTGAGACATGGGCCGACGTCCTGACCAATCGGCTTGCTCTCAGCGATGCAATCGCAAATGGGAACATCGTGATTGTCGGCGAGCACTCATTGGCGATAGGTGCCCTCGGTATTTTCGATGTCGATGGGCTGCGTTCGTGACTGGTTCGCTGCCGCGGTCTACGCCGCCATTCGATGGAGAAATTCAACGACTGATCAGCGACTCCACTGCCTCGCGGCTTTCATCCTCGGCAGCACCAGAGAACGCACCGAATGTCTTATTGATCTTGCTTGATGATGTCGGCTTCGGGACCTTTGGGACGTTCGGTGGTCCCATCCCGACCCCTGGATTGGATGCGATTGCTGATCGAGGTCTTCGTTACAACCAGTTCCACACCACAGCATTGTGTTCGCCATCTCGCGCTGCGTTGTTGACAGGGCGCAATCACCACGCAGTGCATATGGGTGGAATTACTGAGATCGCGAATTCATTTCCGGGTTACGACAGCGCGATTCCTCCCGAAGCGGCCACGGTGGCGCAGGTATTGCGAATGTCCGGCTACAGCACGTCATGTTTTGGGAAGTGGCACCTCACTCCTTCGTGGGAGCAAAGCCCATCCGGACCTTTCGATCGCTGGCCTACAGGAATGGGCTTTGATCGCTTCTACGGGATCCTCGGGGCCGAAGCCTCGCAGTACGAACCACCTGTGTATGACCAGACCACACCGATCTCTCCGCATATCGGTCGTGACGATTACCACCTCACCGAGGACTTGGCCGATCAAGCGATTACGTGGATACAACGTCAACACGTTTCAACGCCTGGTCGACCGTTCTTTTGTTATTTCTCAACTCCAGCAGTGCATGCGCCCCACCAGGTTGCAAGGGAGTGGAGTGACCGATTTGCCGGCATGTTCGACGATGGGTGGGATGCCCTGCGCCAGCACATCTTTGAACGGCAACTCGAACTCGGGGTGATTCCTGCAGGCACGAAACTCACTGCTCGTCCTGACGAGATTCCGTCATGGGATGACTACCCGGATCGTTACAAGCCAGTTGCCCGCCGGCTCATGGAAGTGTTCGCCGGATTCCTTGCTCATACCGACGCACAGATTCATCGAGTGATTCAGGCCGTTGAGGACATGGGGGAGATGGACAACACGCTGGTGATCTACATCACTGGCGATAATGGTGCATCAGCTGAAGGAACGATTCACGGCGCGTGGAGCGCTCCAAGTTTTCAAAATGGTGTGCATGAAGATCCGGAATGGTTGCTTGAACACATTGATGACTTCGGAACAGACCGTTGTGAGAATCACTTCAATGTGGGTTGGGCTTGGGCTCTAGACGCTCCATTCCAGTGGATGAAGCAAGTTGCGTCACACTTCGGAGGAACGCGTAATGCAGTTGCGATTTCGTTGCCGAAGCGAATTAGTGACGCTGGGGGACTGCGTCAACAGTTTCATCATCTGATCGATATTGCGCCGACAATCTATGAAGTCGTAGGTATTGAGCCTCCGACGGCCGTGAATGGTATTGAGCAAATGGAAGTGCACGGAACGTCGATGGTCTATTCGTTCGACGATGCCGAGGCTCCAAGTTCCCGCCGATCGCAATATTTCGAAATTCTTGGCAATCGCGCTATCTATCACGATGGTTGGGTGGCATCGTGTTTCCATGGGCGACTCCCGTGGATTCGACTTGCGGGATATGACTTCGACGGGCCACAGGAAGTTTGGGAGCTGTACAACGTCGTCGAGGATTTCTCGCAGTCAGTTGATCTAGCTGAGGCGATGCCCGAGAAGCTTTTAGAACTTCAGCAGGTTTTTGATGAACACGCTCGTCGTTATGGCGTTTACCCATTGCGCGATCCGGGTTCACCCCGTCACGGCGATTTCGCCGTGCCCCATGTTCTCGACGGACGTTCTTCGATGACCTATACGGCCGCGCATGTGCGAATGCCTGAGTCGTCGGTCATCAACATCAAGAACTGTTCGTTCGCGATTACCGCCGACATTGAAGTATCCGCAGATGGCGCCCTTGGCGTGATTGCTTGTCAGGGCGGTGTTATGGCTGGATGGTCGCTGTATCTCAGCGAGAGCGGAGTGCCGGTCTTTCATTACAACTGGTACGGGCATGAGCATTCAGTAATAACCGGTCCCGCGCCCCTTGGGCCGGGCGAACATGTCGTGCAATTGGTGTTTGCATACGACGGAGGATTCGGTGGTGGCGGCCAGGCCTCATTGCTCGTTGATGGAACTCGAAGTGCAGAAGGGCGAGTGGAGAAGACAGTCCCATTGGTCTTCTCAATGAGTGGCGAGACATTCGATGTGGGGACTGACACAGGATCTCCCGTCGGCAACTATCCGCATGATTTTTCGTGCACCGCAGCGATCCGAGCGGTAACGATCGAACGTCTTGATCTTCCGTCTGAAGAGGTTCTGGCAATGGTGCGAGACGGAATGTTCCAAGCCGGTCTGCGTGCTCAATGAGGAATCAGCGCATCTAGGACGGTTTGCTCTACGAGCGGCACCTCACTGCGCCGGGACCGTGCAACCCGCGTGCGATTGGGCATTATCGTCACTGCGTGACCGATATCCCCAATGTGATTTCTTCGATTCCAAGCCGTCTCGGCACGTCTCTCACTCTGGACAACGGTCAATTGGTTGGCCACTTATCATCACCGAGATCAATAGCGTCTCGCGGTGCTGCATCGATGGCAGCAGTTGCGTTCCTAATCGATGTTGTTGGCGGGATGACGATTGATACCGACCCAAGTTGTTGGGCATTCACATCAGATCTTTCGATACGCCTCCCTCTTGCCGTTGCGCCGGTGTCGATTGAAACGCGAGCAGTGATTCTTCGCAACGGTGGACGATCTGCGGTTTGCGAAATGCCACTTATGGCCGACGGAGTTGAATGGGGAAGCAGCCTCATTAGCTTTGCGAAAGTTTCCCACCGTGATGGCGATCCAGTGAAACCGCCGTTCGATGTGAATGCCGCGGTGACCCGTATGCCCTCGGTTCCTCTCGACGAGACACTCCGCTCTGCGGCGGGTTTTATCTCGCGGGATCGATCGCTCGGAGTAGTTGCTGCAGAACTGCAGACGGAATTGCTGAATCCGGCAGGGGCGATGCAGGGAGCCGTTGTTGCCGGATTGATTGAAGCCGCTGCTGAGGATCTTGCTGACGAGTTGCTCGGGGGAGATCATCCGTATGTCGTGACGGAAATGGAAGTGCGTTTTCTTGCACAGAATCGGATCGCACCGATCGTGAGCTCAGCGCGTTTCGTCGGTCCGCCATCGGAAGGGTGTATTCGAGTGGATCTGTTTGATGACGATGGAAACGGAAAACGAACAACCTCTGGAGTCGTTCGTGTCGCCCCGAGTCCCAGTTAGGGCTGTTCGCCGGGGGTGGTCATGAAGTGTCTCTCCGGTATCGTCTGACCGGTCGAGGCGCCGCTCAGGCCGCCCGAGAGGATCTCCCCCCGCATGTCGAATGTTCTGTATCGAATTGGTCGCGTCTGCACTCGACGACGTTGGCGTGTTTTATTCGCATGGGTTGCAATCGTCGTTGCGCTCGTCGTGGTTGGAAAGGCCGCGGGAGGAGAATTCGTGGATCGCCTTCAGGTTCCAGGAGTCGAATCACAAAAGGCCGCGAATCTCCTCCTCGAAACTTTTCCGTCCCAAGCGGGCGGATCGATGCAAGTTGTATTCCACATTCCGAATGGAACCAGTTCAGATGAACCCGTTGCGTCAGCGATTGCAGCGTCTCTTGATGCCATGGCTGCAGTACCGCACGTTGTACAGCCCGCTCCCGCACTTCTGAAGCGGGTTTCTAGTGACGGCAAGACTGTTCTGACAACAGTTCAATTCGACGATGAAGTTCGCGTGTTGCCTCATTCGGTGTATTACGAGGTTGTTGCCACGACGGAAGTCGCGACGGCCGCTGGTGTTCAGGTCGAGTTCGGTGGTGAGTTTCCACGTCTGATGGAGCAACCGAGCCTCGGTGGAACTGAAGGAATTGGCCTACTCGCGGCAATGGTGATTTTGATGTTTGCCTTCGGGTCAGTTATCGCGATGGGACTACCGATAGGCACCGCCCTTTTCGGATTGGGCGCAGGTATCGCAGTGATTACCTGCTTGTCGGCATTTGTTGACATGCCGTCAACGTCAGAGATGCTTGCGTCAATGATCGGACTGGGTGTGGGCATCGATTACGCCCTTTTCATCATCACCCGACATCGGGCAGGACTCCATCGCGGTCTTACGGTTGAAGATGCCGCGGGCCGTTCGATTGCTACTGCAGGCCAAGCCGTACTCATTGCGGGTGGAACCGTAGTTATTGCAATCTGCGGTCTCGCTGTTGCCGGTATTCCGATGATCACATTCATGGGAATCGGCGCGGCGATCGTGGTGGCAGTGATGGTGACATCATCACTCACACTTCTTCCGGCGCTCATGGGATTTGCTGGACACAACATCGATCGATTCGGTCTTCCGGGGACAAAGCGCGTCAGCGAAGGCTCGACGACAAACATTGATGGGGAGTACCACGGTTGGGCGCGTTGGGCTCATCATGTTTCCCGTCATCCGGTGGTCTATCTGTTGGTTGGTCTTGTCTTCATGCTCACGTTGGCTGCGCCAATTCTTGATTTGCGGCTTGGCCAGACGGACTCAAGCCAAAGTCCCACAACGTCGACGTTGCGGCGCAGTTACGACCTGCTCGCTCAAGGGTTTGGGCCAGGTTTCAACGGTCCCTTCGTGCTCGCTGTCAATCTTGAAGGAACCACGCTCCCTCCTGAGCAGGTTGTCGAACAACTAAGCGCTGCGGTGTCTGCCGACCCAAATGTGGCCAAGGTTGCTCGCGCAACTGTCGGCCCCGATGGCAAAGCAGCAGTCATTCAGGTCATTGCCAAGAGTGCCCCGCAGGACAAGGCGACAGGTGAACTTGTTTCCCGCCTTCGATCGTCGGTGCTCCCGGATGCTGTGGCCGTAACTGGCGGCGCGGTCTATGTCGGGGGGCAAACTGCGACATTTATTGATCTCAGCAACCGAGTTGCTGATCGTTTGCCGCTTTTCATCGGCTGTGTCGTTGGGCTTTCATTTCTCTTACTGATGGTTGTCTTTCGCTCAATTCTCGTTCCGTTGAAAGCGGCGATTATGAACTTGCTCTCGATTGGTGCGGCTTACGGCGTCATCGTGGCGGTCTTCCAGTGGGGATGGGGAGCGGAACTCTTTGGCGTGCATCAATCGTTACCAATTGTGAGTTTCATCCCGATGTTTATGTTTGCGATCCTCTTTGGATTATCGATGGACTACGAGGTATTCATCCTCAGCCGTATTCGCGAGGAGTACAACCATTCGGGAGATAACACTGAATCGGTCATCGTCGGAATTACGGCGACGGCTCGTGTGATTACGTCGGCTGCACTCATCATGATCTCTGTGTTCATCAGTTTCGTGTTCGGGGGCGAACCGACCATCAAGATGATGGGGATAGGACTGGCGACTGCGGTATTCGTCGATGCCACGATTATTCGAATGGTGCTGGTACCGGCGTCAATGCGCCTCATGGGTAACGCCAACTGGTGGCTTCCAAAGTTCCTTGATCGCCTCATCCCCAATCTCGACATCGAGGGTGAAAGTCGATTGCCGGAGGCGGAGTACGAGCACGGGGCAAGAGCGAGGTAATTGTCGGTCAGCCGCTTCCGGCGGAACCGACCCTACGCTGGGACTTCTTTAGGAGGATCATGGGCGACATATGGAGCGGGAACGTCGATAGCGCGCAGAAGTTGCCCCTGTTGCTGTGCATGGTCACGTTTATCGCCACATTCGTAGTCACTCGAATTGTCGTCCGGATGATTCGTTCGGGTCGTGGACCCTTCAAGGACAACACCGTCGGTGGCGTGCATATCCATCACGTTGTCCCCGGGCTGTTCCTGATGATCGCCGGCGGATTGTTAGCCATTGGCGGAATCGGAACGGGTTGGGACAACTTCGCAGGTGTCATCTTCGGTATGGGCCTGGCGCTCGTCCTCGACGAGTTCGCACTGATTCTCCATCTGCAAGACGTGTACTGGGAGGAGGAAGGTCGACTCTCGGTTGATGCAGTGTTCGTGCTTGCAGGGGTGATGTTCCTTCTACTCGTTGCTGATTCACCTTTCGGAATCGACGTTGATCGAAATCAGTCACATCTTCGGATTGCCCTCCTGGTACTCATCGCTCTTGATCTCGTGATGGCTGCGATTTGTGCAGCGAAGGGAAAATTGGGAACAGCCGTGGCGGGGGTCGCTGTTCCACTCTTTGCTTACGTCGGGGCTCTGCGTGTTGCTCGTCCAGATTCGCCATGGGCCAAGCGCTCTTATGGAAAGCATCCGCATCGAATGGAGAAGTCGAAGAGGCGTGAAGCTGAGTTCGATTCTCGCTGGCGAACCAAGATCTCTCGATTCCAGGATTTTGTTGCTGGGACTTTTGTTGGCGAAGATTCTTGATGCTGATGCGTCGAAGTCGGTGGCTAGTTTGCACGGCCACTGTTGCTTTGATTGCGACGTTTGTCATCGGATGCGGAAGCTCAAGCAGTTCCCTCACTGATACCTCGGAATCGACGAGTTCATTAGCAACTATCGACACTGCGTCTTCAACGACATCTGCAGTAGTCACGACCGTTACTCCAGCCCCGAATCCGCAAATAGTCAATTTCATTGATTCGTCTCGGCCGGTTGTGAGCAACGGGCAAACAATCTCAAAGACTCGGGCTCTTCCGACAACGGTGTGGCGACCAAGTCGCGCGGGAGTCTTTCCCCTCGTCGTTTTCGCCCACGGATATCGGCTCGGTCCGCCGGGCTACGCGCGTTTTTGTGCGGCACTTGCAGAAGGCGGTTACATCGTTGCTGCGCCGTCATTCCCATTGGCCGACGAGTCCCGCGGAAACGGGCTGAACCGTGACGACATCCCCAACGAAGCCCTCGATGTTGCATTCGTGATCGCAGCGTTACGGTCAAGCACGACCGGTCCCCAGATAGCCCCGGGACCGGTTGGCGTTGCTGGACATTCCGACGGCGCCGATGTCGCGCTGATAGTTGGCTACCAGCAGGGTTATGCCGATTCCGCGGTTGGCTCCGTTGTGGCAGTTGCACCGGATGCGTTCACAGGGAAACTTGCAACGAATCGCCCATCGTTGCTTCTTGTCCATGCGGATTCTGATGCAACCGTCCCTTATTCAGAAAGCGTCCAAGTCTTTACACACGTTCCGGGGAACCGAACGTTTCTTACTTTGATCGGCGCCGATCATCTACCGCCTATCGCCGGCAATACGGTGTGGACATCGGTGCTCGACGGTGCTGTTCTCACGTTCTTCGACGCGACACTGAAGAACGTTCAGACATTGTCGTCAGCACAAACATTGATAGGAACGCTCGGTCATTCCAAGATACAAATCGGTTCATGAGGTTGAAACTGTGTCGTTGATTCAGACGTTGTAGTCAACGACCACAGGAGCATGATCGCTCCAGCGTGTGTCGTATGAGGGTGCTCGATCGACGCGAGCGTTGCTTGCGAGCTTTGCGAGTTGAGGGTTGACGATCTGATAGTCGATTCGCCAGCCAGCATCGTTATCAAATGCTTTTCCGCGATAGGACCACCACGAATAGGGGCCGGCCTCATCGGGGTATGCCGAGCGAACCACATCGACCCAATCGAGTTCGTCGAACCAAGAAGTGAAGTACGCCTGTTCTTCGGGCAGGAAACCGGCGCAACCAATGTTGCCCTTCCAGTTTTTAAGGTCGGCTTCTCGATGGGCGACATTGAGATCGCCGGTAAAGACAACGTGACGGCCATCGGCTCGGAGCTCGGTGAGCCGTTCGGTTGCCGCATCGAACCAGGCCAACTTTTCTTTCATCTTTGCCGGAGATGTTTCGTCGCCAGTATGGGCATACGCGGAGATAACTGTGAATGGCTTGCGTTTACCGGTCTTGATGTCGGCTTCGATCCAGCGGCCCTTGTCGGCGAAGGAAGCGGAATGCTCGCCGCTTCGGGAATCGGTGATCGGAAGTCTGCTGGCCACTGCCACGCCAGCGCGGCCCTTGACCGAGCATTCGGCGTGCACGATGTTCCAGCCCTCTCCCATCAGGCCGGCGACGAGCTCGTCGGGGGCCCGCACTTCTTGGAGGGTGACCACATCGGGCTCGCTCTCGGCGAGCCAGTCGTGCATGCCCTTGCGGGTGGCGGCTCGGAGGCCATTGACGTTGACAGTTGCGATTCTCAGCACCCGCCGATCGTGTCACGTTCTGAGTTCGGACTGGTGCGTCCCGGTCGCTAGTCTCAGGGGATGACTTCACGTGGAATCAAGGTGTTCATCGCGGCCCTCGCCCTGAGCGCTGCAGTCGTGTCCGGTTGCTCGAGTGCAAAGAAGCATCAGACCCCCATTACTGGGTCAATTCCGCCGGCCACGATGGCAACAACGACGACGACTGCTGGATCGGGTTCGACCACCACGGTGATGGGCACGATGTCGGGTGCGTCGAGTTCACCGACGACCGCTGCGAAGTAAGTCGCCGACTGGGGCTTTCCGTCTCCCTAACTGAATGTGGCGTCGGTCACGCCAATGAGGAAGAGTGTCGCCATGGCGACCAATCGCAATCCTCATGCTGGAACTCCATTCACCGATGATGATGCGTCGATCGCTCTCGCTCTTGAGGATGTCTGCGTTCCGGCATTGATGTGTTCGCTGGTGCACATGACTGGCGATCCATCGTGGATCCGTGGAGACATACGTCCGCGTTTCGCGCTACTGAATAACTACGAGAGCGGATTGACCGCCGAGGAACAGGCCGAGGTTCGCCAACGAGCAGTTCCTGCCATTGCACGTTGGCGTGATGCGGGTTGTCCTGAACCTGTTGTTCCTTCACCGGAACTTGTGAAAGAACTCATGGATTTCATGGCTGCTGCACCCGTAAATCCTGATGTGGTCGAAATGTTTGCTGACGATCTTCATTTTGATGGTGCCGACAGCGGCGCGATTACGTGGAAAGACGAAATACCGTCCGATGTCCGCGACGCGTTCCACGTTGTCGTGATCGGTTGCGGTGAGTCCGGACTGCTGACGGGAATCCGTCTCGATCAGGCCGGCATTCCTTACACAATTGTTGAGAAGACCGAGGGTCCAGGTGGCACTTGGCGCGATAACCGCTACCCAGGTGCGCGCGTCGATATCGGCAGTCACTTTTACTGCTACTCCTTTGAGCCGTCAGATCATTGGAGCGAATACTTCTGTCGGCAGCCGGAACTTCGCGATTACTTCGAACGTGTCATGCGTAAGTACAACGTCGATGAAAAGTGTCGATTCAATACCGAAGTAGTTGAAGCAGTGTGGAATGAAGAATCGTCAACATGGTCAGTTGAGGTTCGCACCGCCGATGGTTCCACGGATGTCATCGTCGCAAATGTGATTGTGAGCGGAACCGGTGCATTGAATGCTCCTCGTATGCCCGACATCCCGGGTATGGACGATTTCAAGGGTCCGTCGTTTCACTCGGCGCGGTGGCCTGAAGGCCTTGATCTCGCTGGAAAACGAGTTGCTCAGGTGGGTGCAGGAGCGAGTGGTTTCCAAATTGCTCCGACCATCGCTGACGAGGTTGAGCATCTCGATATTTTCCAACGCACCGCACAATGGATGTTCCCGAACATGAACTATCACCGGGAGGTTCCCTCGGGTGATGCGTGGGCGATGCGTCACCTTCCGTTTTACGCGCGATGGTTCCGATTCCTCATGTTCTACCCAGCCTCAGGTCTGAGCATTGAGGGCTCACGTGTTGATCCGACCTGGCATGACCCCGAGGGCAGGTCGATCAGTAAAGCCAGTTTCGAACGGCGCACCGTGTTTGAAGGATGGATCACGAGTCATCTTGAGGGTCATCCTGATCTCATCGAAAAATCGATGCCCCATTACCCGCCTTCCGCCAAGCGAATGCTCCAGGACAACGGGTCCTGGCTGAAGTGTTTGTTGAAGCCAAATGTCGAACTCATTCGCACCGGCATTGAACGTGTCACCGCTAATGGAGTCGTGACTGAAGACGGTGAAGTTCATGAGGCCGATGTCATCATTTATGCAACAGGTTTCCGTCACAACGATTACTTGTTCCCGATGTCGATTATCGGTCGCGACGGAATTTCGCTTCGCGAACAGTTTGGTGAAGAGCCCACTGCCTATCTCGGCATTTCGATTCCGAACTTCCCGAATCTCTTTTGCCTCTACGGTCCCGGCACGAATCTTGCCCATGGCGCCAGTTTGATTTTCCAATCCGAATGTCAGGTGAATTACGTGATGAGCGCGATTCACGCACTACTCACAACTGGCAAACGGGCGATGGAGCCGAAGATCGAAGTGCATGACAAGTACGTTGCCACGTACGAATCAGAAATCAGCCAGATGGTGTGGGCTCATGAAACGGTGAAGTTCTCCCATTTCAAGAACAAAGACGGCAAGATCTATACCCTCTCGCCATGGCCGATTCCCGACTATTGGGCGTGGACCCGCGGCATTACTTCCGACGACTACGACTTCGCGTAACGCCAGTAGTCGCCCTTCAAAGTTACCGACGGGTACTCCAAATCCAGGCAAAGACAAGGTCAATTACTTCTGTAGTGAACTGAATCTCGGTGCTTTTTCGCTGACACTCGTTGCTGTGGCTCAAGGCGGGCTGCGGGGAAGGGGAGTTGCGACATGAGAGTTCGAATTCGGACGAGCGCGATTGCTTTGATTTCAGTATTGGCAGTGCTGATCGCATCGGTAGTCACGATGACAGCGGTTGGTGGAGGTGCCGCGAGTGCAGCATCAGCTCCAACTCTTGGAACACCAGTAACGATCAAAGTGGTGGGTAACCATTTGGTGAATGCGACTGGCCAGACGGTTCGACTTCTCGGAGTGAATCGATCGGGAAGTGAATACGCGTGTGCCCAGGGCTGGGGATTGTTCGATGGACCAATTGATGCGGCGTCAATTGCGTCAATTGCATCTTGGAATGTCAATGCTGTTCGACTCCCATTGAATGAGGATTGCTGGCTCGGCATTAACGGGGTAAATGCCGCTTATTCAGGGATCAACTATCAGAATGCGATTGCTGGATACGTGAAGTCACTTCACAACGCGGGGATGGCAGTTGTACTTGACCTTCACTGGAACGCTGCCGGAACAACGCTGGCCACGAGTCAGCAACTCATGGCTGACGCTGACCATGCACCGGCGTTTTGGACATCAGTGGCGACTGTCTTTAAGGCAGATCCCGGAGTCATTTTTGACCTTTACAACGAACCTCACGATATTTCTTGGTCATGTTGGCGAGACGGTTGCATGACCTCCGGGGGATGGCAGGCCGCCGGAATGCAATCACTTGTGAACGCGGTCCGATCAACGGGAGCAAGGCAACCGATCATGGTGTCGGGCCTTAATTGGGCGGGTGATCTCTCAGCATGGAATACGTGGGTCCCTAATGACCCACAGAAGCAGCTCATCGCTGACCTGCACCTGTACAACTTCAGTCAGTTCAATACGCAGGCATCATGGGATCAGTCAGTAGCTCCGACGGCGGCTCTCTTCCCAATTGTCGCTGGTGAGATTGGAGAAACAGATTGCGCACATGGGTTCATCGATTCCCTTATGAACTGGTTTGACGGAAAGGGAATTTCATACATGGGTTGGACCTGGGATGCGGCTGGTGGGTGGTCGTGCACAAATGGTCCCTCGTTGATCTCGGACTATTCGGGAACTCCGACTGGTTTCGGTGTCGGATACCGAGATCACCTCGCTGCGCTCGCTGGGGGAACTGCAGCGACAACAACCAGCACGAGCCGGCCTGTGTCGACGACAACGACTGCACCACGTACAACAACGACGACGATGCCCACGAGTACGACGACAACGCCTTCATCAACTGGAGTAGGAAAAGCAATCGTTCGCTACCGGGTTGTTAATGCTTGGCCAGGTGGACTTCAAGCATCGATTGACATCACGAATACGGGGACCTCGTCGATCGGATCCGTATCTGCACCCTGGAGTCTCAAGTTTCAACTTCCATCCGGTGTGACGATGTCGAGTTTGTGGAATGCAGACTGGACAACATCACTCGCTGGGTCGAGTCAGTCGATTGTTGCGACCGGTCCTTCTTGGCATAGGTCGATAGCGCCGGGGGAAACCTGGTCAGTTGGCTATGTCCTTCAAGGTTCAGCGATTCCGACATCGTGCTCGTTGAACTCTGCAACGTGTGTGTTCACTATCGGCTGAAGACGCAGATTCGTAGAACCGGTGAGTACCGCGCAGAAGTCACGCGCAGTACTCACCGGTGTGCGACGATTCTTCGACAACAAGTTGAGGAGTGATATTGGCTGTGTTCGGTGGGAACTCGAGACGTCATGCAACGAGCGATTTCGTTTTTCTGCGTGGCCCACGGCTTCGACGCCGTGAACTCGGAACCATTTTCCGCGTCGGGCGCGAACTCCTTCATGGATTCCGGCGACTCCACTTCGTCGGACCATGTGTCACGGTTTTTGGATCTGCTCGACTTGCAGAGACGGAACCTGCATATGTGATGGCTCGGTCGACTGCTGCCCGACTCGGTGAACTTGGTTTCACAATCATGAGTGGGGGAGGGCCGGGAGTCATGGAAGCGGCCAATCGCGGGGCGAAGGATGCCGGTGCGATGAGCGTGGGTTGCACAATCGAATTACCGAATGAGCAATCATCGAATCCGTACCTTGATCTCGAAGTTTCGTTCGATCATTTCTTTATCCGCAAAGTGATGCTGGTGAAGTACTCGTACGCCTTCGTCGTCATGCAAGGCGGTTTCGGCACAGGTGATGAAATGTTCGAAGCCCTCACGCTCATTCAAACAGGAAAGATCGAGCAGTTTCCTGTTGTACTGATGGGGGTGGAGTACTGGGCGGATCTCGTCGAGCAACTCGAGGAGATGGTCGAGGCAGGGATGATTTCGAGAAGTGACTTAGAACTCCTCATTGTCACCGATGACCCTTCGGAAGCGGCTTCCTACATCCACGAGCACACTGTGCAGCGGTTTGGATTGGCCAAGCGGCTCAGACCCCTGCGAGTGCTTGGGGAGCCAGCAACGAAACCTCGCCGGGGATGAATCTGGTTGCGAACTATGCGTGAGGCCCCCTTAGTGGCCGTGGGGACCGACCATGAATGAGGCAGACTGGGGGGCACGACCTCGCACCCGAGGCGTTCCTCAGACGGGTAGTTATGAACATCCTGGTGATCGGAGCAGGCGGTGTTGGCGCATCGATGGCGTCTATCGCTGAAGATCGTCCCTTCTTTTCAACATTCACGCTCGCGGATATTTCCTTTGATTCCGCCCAGCACGCAATCGATGAGCTTGATGATCCGGGGCGGTTCCGGGCGGCAGCCATCGATGCTCGCAGTGAGGCTGACATCGTCGCGTTGATTACAGAGACAAAAGCCGACATCGTGGTTAATGCTTGCGATCCGCGATTGAACGAACCGATCTTCAACGCCTGTTTCACTGCCGGCACGAATTACATCGATATGGCGATGAACCTCAGTGAGCCGCACGTGACCGACCCCTACAATCAGGTTGGTATTCCGCTTGGCGCAGCGCAGCTCGCGGCCGATGAGGCGTGGCGAGAAAAAGGGTTACTGGCGATCGTCGGGATGGGAGTCGAGCCGGGTCTGTCCGATATCTTTGCCCGCTACGCCGCAGATCATCTCTTTGACACGATTGATGAAATCGGAATTCGAGACGGTTCAAATCTTTCAATCGACGGGTACGACTTCGCCCCGACATTCTCGATCTGGACCACCATTGAAGAATGCTTGAATCCGCCCCTTATCTGGGAAAAGGATCGCGGATTCTTTACGACCGAATGTTTTAGTGAACCTGAAGTCTTCAACTTCCCTGCGGGAATTGGTCCGATCGAATGCGTCAACGTCGAACACGAGGAAGTTCTCCTTGTTCCGCGAGAAGTTGATTGTCGCCGAGTCACATTCAAGTACGGCTTGGGCGCAGAGTTCATCGATTGGCTCAAGACATTCGCATATCTCGGACTCGATTCCACAGAAAAAATCAAAGTCGGCGATGCACGAGTTGCGCCCCGTGATGTTTTGGCTGCGCTGTTGCCGAACCCCGCCGAACTCGGTCACCTCATGCACGGAAAGACGTGCGCAGGGACCTGGGTTCGCGGAACATTCGATGGGGCACAGCGGGAGGTGTACCTGTATCACGTGGCCGATAACGAAACGACAATGCGTGATTGGGGTTCACAAGCAGTGCTGTGGCAAACGGCAATTTGTCCCGTGGTCGCAATAGAACTTCTTGCTAGTGGGGGTTGGGTAGGGACTGGAGTTCGTGGCGCCGAGGCATTCGACGCCGCTCGCTATCTGAATCTGCTCGGCGAATACGGCTCACATCACGGCATTCTTGAAATGGGCCCAGGTCTGTGGCCGAGTCCGAAGTCCACGGGGCAGCCCGGCTGGGATCGGCCTGTGAAGCGAGCAATCAAGCCCTAGAGCAACGGTCCACACCCAAGGGGAGACAGGGATTGTGGGTTTTTCTCGGCCGAGGCGAAAAAAAGTGTGACTGGGACCGTTGACGGTGGCTCCTCCCTTCTGAGATCGCATGGTGCGGTCCGGGAAGGAAGCAATGACCAGAAACCGTCGAACCCGCCGCACGATCATTTTGACCGCGATCTTCGTCCTCCTCCTTGCCGGAGTCGTGGGCGAACTTGCCTTCGGTGATCGGGGTGGCATCAAGACTGCCGAAGCGCAAGACGTGAGCGGGGCCATGCCCTCAACTGACATCGATTGGAACGAATTGGCGAACGGCGGCGGCATGATTGATGTTTCCGCCAATGTTACGACGGAGCGCGAAAGTGATGCGACGTCATCGACATCAACTGTGTCGGATCAGCGCGGTTCCACCCCCGACGCCGAGAGTGGAAATTCAACCGGACGAGTGAGCCCGCAACCAGGAATTGTTGGCAGCGCTCCGGTCCCCGGTGTTGTCGTTACCATGCCTGAGCGTGAGGTAACAGCTGAGGAACCGGGAACCGCTCCGGTTCCGTCGTCTGACAGTGGTGCGCCCAGTGAGGGCTGTGGCCACGCACATGGTGTCGATGACCATGCAGTCGAACATTCTGAACACCACGCCGAGCGCGAAGCCGTATCCCATGGTCATGATGAGGAGGCGCACGAAGACCATCGCTCAAACTCATAGTCATGAGTGCTGGTGACGTCTTTCACCGCCAGTGCAGTCAGTTCAGTGATGGAGACCCGGAGAATTCTCCGGGTCTCGTCGCGTGGAACTGCGGATGGGCGTCAGGGAGCGAAAGCAGCACTGAATTTTTCGCGTCCACATAAAAAAGTTTTCAAAATGTGTGACTGGTGAAGATCTCGTGGACTCTTCCATTCGAGGTCGCATCGTGCGACCGGAGAGGAACCACATGAAGAACTCACGCAATGTTGTACTCGGAGCAATCGCAGTCTTACTTGTTGGCACACTTGCACTTGCAGGATTTCTTGCAACGAGATCGTCCACTTCATCTACGGAGTCAAACGCTTCCGAAAACGTTCGGTCAGCGTCGTCCCGTACGAGTCAACGTACAACTGGAGTGAACGCGGCAGACTTGAACACAAGCACCGCCGCATCTGGTCTCGCGCGAGCAGCTGACGGGTCTTCTTCGAGCGATTTTGGGTCGTCGAACCCGCCATCGGGGGATTGGACCTCGGCTCCTGCACCAAGTTCGGAGACGCCGGAAACCGGAAGCTCGTCGACTGGCGGCACATCGTCGCCATCGAGTGACCGGGGAGTATGGGGACCAGCTGTCCCTATCGTCCCCGACGGTGGCGTTGCCGGGTTTGCTGCAGGCCCCACGCTCTCCTCGCCGATCTGGACGTGTGGCTCCAAGGTCATTGTTTCGATTACGGCGGAGGACCCCAATGGTGTCGTCAGTGTCTGGGGCTCCTATTACATAGACGGTTCGAAGCACAGCTTCACGGCAGCGACACCAGGGAGCAATGTTTGGTCCGCCACGATTTTGAATTGGTCTTTTCGCCCAGTTACGGGCTTGGTCGTCTACGCCAAGGATGGCCTGGGAAACAATTCAAGCCTTTCTGTGGCGACGCTCTGCGCCTGATGAACGGAGGGGAGTCACGTGGAAAGAAAAGAGCTGACGAGGGGGGTGGGTGATGAGCGAACTATCGTTTGCGCCAATGGATGGGGCTCGAAACTCGAGCAGGTCGATGGCATCGGCGACGGATGCCGAGTTGGTCAACGCCTGCGGATCGGGCGATCAGGATGCCTTCGCCCATCTCTACGATCGCTACAGCGATCGAGTCTTTTCCTTCTGCCTCACGCTGACTCGAGATCGCGGGCTGGCCGAAGATGCCATGGCGGACACGTTTGTAACGGCGTGGCAGCGAATGAACCAATTGCGCGACCCCAACCAAGTTCGGCCTTGGCTCTTCGCAATTGCCAAGAACCGGGTCTCGCGTCTGGGAGTGAAGTCTTCTCGCCAAGTCGCAGTCGATCCATCGGGGACCGAGATGCGTAGCGCATTCGATCTTGATCAGTCGGCACCTGAAACAGAGGTTTCCGATGCGATGGGAGGCGATGCCGCGGTAGCCCTCGTTTGGGAAGCTGCTGAAGGACTCAATGAGAACGAGCGCGCCGTTCTTGAGCTTTCTGTCAGGCAAGGGGTCGAGGGGGACGAGCTTGCGAGTGCACTGGGCGTATCGCGCCATAACGCAAACGTCATCGCTTCGAGAATGCGGCAGAATCTTGAGAGGTCGATTGGGGCGCTCTTTCTTCTCCGCTACAACGATGATGGCTGCGTTGAGTTTTCGAACCTTGTTGCAGATTGTTCTGGTTCTCTCACGCCGCTTTGGCGGAAGCGAATTTCGCGCCACGCCGATGCGTGTGTGGTTTGCTCGAAGAAGCGTGCGCCGAAGGCGTTG
Organism: Actinomycetota bacterium; assembly: GCA_009700115.1. Lineage (GTDB taxonomy): Bacteria > Actinomycetota > Acidimicrobiia > Acidimicrobiales > Acidimicrobilacustridaceae > Acidimicrobilacustris. Next base: position 13,776 of record WLMU01000014.1, on the reverse strand, counting down.
GCAGTGTTCGGCGAGTCGCCAGCAAGCGCGGCGCCGATCTCCGCTCGCACGCAAATTCTTGCGTCGCTCCCGGTTACTTCCGATGGTCTTCCGAAATTCGATACGAGTTCGTTCAGGGCAGGCCGGAACGGATTCCCGACCGGTGGCGGAACTCTTCGCCGCTTACTCATCGGTCTTGGTGTTGCGATCGTGGCCATTGCTGTGCTCACAATGACTACGATTCAGGTAACCGGAGTCAGTGGCGGGTCTTCGCGTCCTCGAGTGGCTTCTTCGGCGAACTCGGCAGCGCAGGTCGTGGATACGACGATTTCGCCTGTTGTGGGATCGGATGGCTCAACCACGATTCAGACGACACAGCGTTCCGGCGCGATGACCGATACATCAGCTAATCAGGGAGTGGCAGGTACAAGTTCAACGGCGAATCAAACCTCAACGATTCAGCGTGACACCACAGCGCCGAAGATTACGTCGGTGTCGTTGACCGCTCAGTCTCTCGTGTCGTCCGCAATTCAATGCTCATCGGTTGGAACCCGAACTTCGGTTCTTACGGTGATGGCGACCGACAATGTTGGAGTCGTATCTGGACAAGCGACGATTGGAGTGAGTGGAGGCGGCGGTTCACTGGTGTTGTCAGGATCCGGTGGAACGGTCAAAACGACAATCGGTCCTTTTCTGAGTACCGGATCGTTCTCAATCATTCAGATCTCTGTCGTTGATGCTGCCGGCAATCGAAGCGCAGTCTGGCCGAATCCGATCTCAGGTGGAATCACCTGCTGACGGGTAGGCCGCTATCGCCGGCGGTACACAGTCGTAGGGGTGGCAGTTTTCATGACCCCGAGTCCGTCGAGGACGCAAAGAACCCAGTGCAGTTCGCGCTGAGATTCAGGAACGGCTTGGTCAGATCCGCGCTGGTCGTAAACGAACACCATTCCGAAGCCATTCCGAGATCGGTCAACCCATGGGTAGAACCCATAGGCGCCATTTCCACTCGTGACGACTCCCACGTCGTCGGCGGTGACGACATCCCGCCAAGTTCCTAGTCCGTAGGTGGGAATGCCGGTGGTCCGGACGGCAGAGTCGGCGCTTGTGTTGATGCCAACAACTGAATCAGTTTCCATCTCAAGCGCTGAATGTTCGGAGAGAACCTGAACGCCGTTTAGGGAACCTTTGTTGAAGATCATTTCGACGAATGTTCCATAATCGGACATGGTGGATTCCGCAGAAGCAGCAGGAACAGGATTCGATTCGGTGGGGTAATAGTTCCCGTCGAAGCGCGTGTGTTTCATTCCGAGAGGAAGACCGATGCGAGATTCAAATGCTTTTTCGAATGATTGCTTGGTAACGACTTCAATGATTCGACCGGCAACAGAAAAACTGGTGTTTCCGTAGGAAAATTTCGTTCCAGGTGGGTAGGATGCTTTCTGAGTTGCAACTTCGTCGACGCATTCAGCGAGTGAAAGTTGTTGCTCCCAGATGCAGTTCGCTTGAGCAATTCCAGCGGTATGCGAAAGGAGCTGGCGGATCGTCGCTGATCGGACTGGTTCAGTGAAGTTCGGTAGGAATTTCGAAACGGGATCGTCAAGCGAGACTTTCCCATCGTCGACGAGAGTCATCATGGTCGCAGCGGTAAGCCATTTACTGGCCGATGCAATCGGAATGACTGTTTCGCTGGTGTACGACCCATAGAAAGTGTTGCGGTAGCTAGTGCCATTTGCTACGACCAGTAACCCAGCCCCGTCCAGATGTTCACTTGCGACTCTGAGAGTCATTGCCGAATCGATTTCGGAAAATGTTGACGGACTTTTCGACTTCGACGAGTGAGACGTCGAACCACATCCAACGGCGACAAGGCTAAACGCCAAGATCATCAGGATCACGAAACGTCGCATTTCCGTGATGGTCGAATGGAGGCGAGATGTCGGGTCGATGTGCCGAGTCTTATCGCTCGCCGCCGTTATGAGGGGCCGCCTGCGATCGTTGTCGAAACAGGAATGGTGGAGGTGGTTGTCGATCCTGATGAATTGGCGCCAGGGAGCACAGGACACCCACTTTCATCGAGCGTTAGCTCCCCGCGCCCTTGGGCCCCATTAGGGGGTGTTCCGGGCAGACCGTTCGGAACGCCGTTGCTCTGTTGTCTATTCGGAAGACCTCCGGCGGGAGGACCACCGTTTTGATTCTGAGCCCCTTGTGGCATTTGAGGAAGGTTGCTGCACTTCGAAAGGTCGAATTGTTGGGGGCCACCGAAGGCTCCGCGACCTCCACTCATCGACATCGAAGCCCATTGGCTATTGACAGTGTCTCTGAATTCGTGGCCACCGAAAGCGAAGAGTGCAATCAGCGCGACCACACCGATTACCGCGGGCATGCGCGTGAAGAGCCATGCAACTAACAGCGCGATTGCACCGAGAGCGGGAAGATAAAAACGAACGGTGCTGTAGACAGGTTGTGACATTGCGCCGCCTGGCAGTGCGCCGCCACCAAATCCGCCGCTGCCACTGGGCCTGCCGCCCCCCATATTCGCGGTCCACTCGTAGGCGGCATAGGTGGCCCACGTTGCTGCCCAAGCGAAAACGAGGAAGATCCCGACCCAACGGTCGATCGTTGTCGCCGAGATGGCAGTCGCTGTGGTTTCGGTGTCGGATTTCACGAGTTCTGTGTTGCCAGTTGTTTCTTCTGATCGAACTCGAAGTGCGTGCATGATTTGGAACCCAACGAGGACAACAATTGCAAGAAGCCCGACCACGAAGATGGGCATCGCTTGCCACAATCTACTGGGCATGATTCTGAAATTGTCCGGGACAGCGCTTGTTGAAAATTGAACGGTGCTTGCGTTGTAACCGGTAGAGAACGGACCATCGAAAACGACGGCGTTGTAGACGAGTGATGCAATCAGCGGCGGAATCGATGCGATCGCCCACCAAATGAGTGTCGACAAACCGAGTTTCCACTTGGGGCGTAAACAGACGGCGAGTGCGAAGAGCGAAGCAACGCCGAGAACCACAATGTTTGTGTATCGAACGAAGGTAGCGAGGCCGAAGGTCAGGAAGGCGAGTGCACCGACAATCGAACGAGCCCGATGGCTTCGGTCGAGAGCGACGACGCTCCAAATGAGTAGGCCGAGTCCGACAGCTACGAGGGATGCATCGGTGAATGTCGGCATCGTTGAGCGCCAGGCCATCACCATGGCCAAAGCAGTTGAACAATAAGCGCCGATAGCAAACGTTCCGCCCCAGCGCCCGAGCCATCGGCGAGCACCGAACCAAAGAGCGAGACACGCGAGCGCTCCATAGAAAAGGGGAGCGAGCCGAAGTGCTCCGGCTTCGTCAAAGCCGACGGCAAGGAATGGATACCCGGGATTCTTTTCGCTCACCCATGTTCCGTTGTCATTTTGATGCCACTGCATGATGCCGCCACCGAGCGACGTTTGTTGAAGTGTTGTCGAGAGCGCGTCATATTGACTTTGGTCAAGTGTGATGTTTCCGTCTTCGAGTGCTGCGATTGACGCCCGATACGCATAGGGGTCGGGTTCGATCATCTTCTCTGGTTGACTCAGGACAATCGCTGAAAACGCGACGAAGAAAAGCACAGCGATGATCGCTGGTAACCAACGTGTGGCGATCTGACGATTCGTGGGAGGAGCCAGATCGTTTGACGGGACGGGCGTCTCAAGGGGCGAGGATTCACCGCTAGTTGGGTTACTCAACGGTCTCTCCCCGTGTTCACACAAATGGTCCTCTCTTCTTAGATCACAAAGGTGAGGAAGAGGTGAGAATCAGCGGTCGCTCGGTGTCATGATTTAGTCATGCTTATTGCTCAAATCTCTGATCTTCACGTTGCCGAGGATGACAACTTCATGCGCCGGTTTGTCGATGCCAATGAAAAACTTGGGACGGCAGTTGCGTTTATTAATTCGATGACTCGCCGTCCCGACGTTGTCATCGCTACAGGTGACCTCACCGACCATGGGCGTCCCGAGCAATACGAGCTCCTCAAGGAGATCCTCTCGCAGCTCGAAGTCCGGTTGCTTCTTATCCCTGGAAACCACGATGAGCGCGAACCATTTCGGGAGATGGCACATTCAATGGGAGCGTCGTATCTCCCAGCTGAAGGTCCTCTTCACTATGTGGTGGACGACCTTCCGGTGCGTTTGATCGGCCTCGACTCAACTCGCGATGGTCACCATGACGGTGAATTCGATACACCACGTTTGGCATGGCTCGACCATGTGCTCGGACAGGAGCCAGAGCGGCCAACGCTTCTCTTTCTGCATCACCCGCCGTTCGAGACCGGAATCTGGTGGATGGACAGCATCGGCCTTTCAGGAGCGAAAGAATTTCGCGATGTTGTTACGCGTCATCCTCAAGTAAGGCGAATTATTTCGGGACACTTGCATCGCCCGATCGAAACAAATTGGTCGTCAACAGTGGTTTCGTGTTGTCCGAGTACGACGCACCAGACCCAATGCAACCTCGACCCCGATCACCAGCCCGTTATGGCGGCAGAGACTCCTGCACTTCAACTGCATTGGTGGAATGGCGAAGCGTTCGTGAGCCACACCACACCCTTCGAGCCCTCGGCGGGCGAAATCAATATGGCCGCGCTGATGTCTGATTGGCCATCGGCTCGCGATCGAATCCGCCAAGGAGCGCCCTTTGAGAAGGGTGGAGCGCTCGGCTGAACCGCCGTTGAATTGGATTTACGGGGGATTTGACGTGAATTTGGGCGATGAACTCACCTAACTCTCACCTCGGTAGGTAATTCTTGAGTCGTGCCACCTTCGAAACATCCCTCGGCAACGCGACCGCGTCGGTGGCGCGTTGTCGGTGTTGTGGTCGCGTTATTGGCCCTTACTGCCTCGGGGCTCTTTGTTGCCTTCCGACCCGGCTTGGGAGGCTCAGGTTCCGCCAGTGTCTCTCCTGACGCAGCAGCGATGTCCGTCAGCCCTGACGCCCCGCCACCGACGACAGTCCTTCCAACGATCACAGACTTCGTCACTCCAGATGCACCGTCAGCAGTTGGGGTCAGGACGATGACGTTCACTGATCTCACTCGAACGACCCCAGCTCGTGGTGATCGTGAAACGTCGATGACGCGACCGCTCACCGTCACGGTTCGTTACCCAACGCCAGGGATGACGGGCGAAGAGGAATTCCCTGACGCTCCTGCATATGAGCCGGCGCCGCTGATCTTGTTTGCACATGGATTTGATATCTCTTCCCAGCGGTATTCATCATTGCTCCACGATCTCGCTGCATCGGGATTTGTAGTTGCCGCCCCAGAGTTCCCAATGTCAAGCACCGTGTTCGACGGAGCACCTGATGAATATGACATTCCAGAACAAGCTCGAGATCTTTCGTTTCTCATCACCGCAATGACTGGCCCTGATGCGCCATCAGAGTTAGCGGAAATGATCGCTGCAGGGCCGGTGGGACTTGTTGGTCATTCAGATGGAGCGGTCACTGTGTTGCTTGCCGGGTATGCGCCTCGGTATGCCGACAGTCGTGTTGCGGCCGTCGTTGCAATTTCAGGGGACTTCGACACGTTTGGTGGTGAATGGTTTACGACCAGTGATCCACCGCTGGTAGCGATCCATGGGGAATTCGATGAAATCAACCCGTTTGAGAGTTCCGAGATGTTGGTTGGAAATGATCCGGGTTCAGCGATGCTGGTTGGGGTCGAAGGCGCATCGCATCTCGGCGCAGTAACCAATCCAGAGACCGAGCCGGCAGTCGCTCGATTAATCGCGTTCAATTTCCGCTGGAGATTGGGTGGATCGGCAGATGCCATGACGCAGACCTACGCCACGGCGTCAACTCCGCCGCTAGAACTTGTCTTCAGTCACGACTGACGCTTAACGAACGCTCCATTAATGATTTCGTAGACAACATCGGCACGCGTGATGGCGTCTACGTCGTGAGCGAGAATCACGGTGGTTCGATTCTGACGTGAACTGATGATTTCGTTGATTACTGACGCGCGGAGTTCAGGCTCAAGATGTTCTGCTGCTTCATCGAGTATGAGGATCGGGGAGTCGGAAAGCACTGCGCGAGCGATCATCAGTCGTTGACGCTCGCCGCCACTGAGTAAATCGCCATTGGCACCGATCGGTGCGTCAAGGCCGCCGGGTCGAGCATCGAGAAACGGCTGAAAACCGGCGATCCTGCATGCCTCAAGGAGTTGGTCTTCCGAAGCGTCTCCGTCACCGACCAGCAGGTTGTCGCGGATTGTTGTGTCGAAGACATGGTCATCTTGCATGACTGCAGCGATGCAGGGGCGAGCCAGGTCTCGAAGATCGGTGGTTTGGCTGCCCCCGATCGAAAGAGTTCCTTCGCGGCAGGGGAGAAGCCCTACGAGAAGGTGCAAGAGGGTGGATTTCCCCGTGCCTGATGGCGCAGCGATGGCAACAGTTGTTCCAAAAGGGATGGTGATCGAGGCGTTTTGAAAGACAGGTGATTGCTCTCCGTACGAGAACGAAAGATTGGATATCTCGATCTCTGGATTCGCTGGTATGTCCCTGATTGACGGCTGTTCTGTTCTAACTGCTGGAGCAGCGAGCGCTGTCGAGTTAGCCATGAAAAGAATTCGGCTCGCGGCGGCATCGGTCTGTGACTGAAAGTCAGGAGCGGCGAGCAGCGGGCCAAGTGCTTCAAACGAGGCAAGCGCGATCAATGGCGTCGCGGTGAGCCACCACATAGTGGAGATCGAGGCTTCAGCCGATCTGAGCGCAGCAACGATTGTGAGAACGCATATTCCCGGTAGGCCAACGACCGCGATATCCAGAATTGCTCGTGTCCGCGCCAGCTTGCGTGTGAGGTCTGCCTCTTGCGTGTCAAGGTCTGCGATCGACTCTGAGAGTCGATCGGCTCTTCCCCAGATCTTGAGTGTTTCCAAACCGTCAACCAACTCTGTTGCTTCAGTCAACCGTCTCGCGCGTAGTCGGATCAGTTGACCGGAAAGTAACCGCGTGTGCGACCAAAGTAGGGGCGGAAGCGTCAATGCTCCAATAAGAAAAAATACAGCGAGAATGACAGCGCTACGGACATCAATCGCGAGCAACGCGAGGAGAGCGATAGTCAACGTACCGATCGCCACAAATGGTGGGCTAGAGACGCGTAAGAGGCGTTCCTGCATCGCGTCAACATCGTCAACTAGTCCAGCGACAACATCGCCTCTGCGCCGACTAGCGAGAATGGTTGCATCGGTTTCGACAAGACGTTCAAACAACCAAACCCGCAGCCGAGTGAGTACCCGAAACGTGCCTAGATGTCCGAGATAGCGCTCGCAATAGCGTCCGACAACTCGAGACAGGGCGAAGAAGCGCACCCCAAGAATCGTGAGCGAAAGGGAGGCGGCACTTCCGAGTATCGCTGAACGCGTAAGCAGGTAGATCGCCATGGCGAGAAGTCCAATGCTTGAACCGATCGTGATGATCCCGAGCAGCGAGCTGAGCGCAACCCAGCGACGGGTTTTGCCAATTTGTCGGAAAAGTTCATGTCCCGACGAGTTCGATGTCATGGCGACACCTCCTCGATGCTCCCGCTTTCGAGTCTGAACACTCGATCGGCCAGGGAAAGCGTCGCTTCCCGATGCGCAGCGATGACAGCGGTTCGATCTTGGAGAAACGGATGAATCGAAGAGATCAGTCCGAGTTCGGTCTCGGGGTCAAGGTGGGCAGTGAACTCATCGAGCAGGACAAGCGGCGCATCGCGAAGCAGGGCTCGGGCGATCGCTAAACGTTGTCGTTGGCCCCCGCTGAGAGTCGTTCCTTCTTCGCCAATCGGCGATTCGATCCCAAGTGGAAGTTCAGCGATGAAATCTGAAGCGAAGGCCAGTCTTAGAGCGGCATGGATCTGATCGGTGGTGGCGTCACGATTTGAAAGGGTGATGTTGTCGCAGATGGACCAACTGAACATGAACGGGTTTTGGGGAACCGAGGTGATGTCTCGCCGCCACATGTCGGGGTCGAGATCTCCTAGCGGCGTGTTACCGATCGTGATTTTTCCCGCTGATGGCTGGAGTTCCCCATGGAGAAGTTCTAGAACCGTGGTCTTACCAGTACCACTAGGCCCGAGAAGGACGACAGTCTCACCAGCTGCGATCGTGAAAGAGACGCGGTCGAGAATGAGTATTTCGGTTCCCGGGTAAGCGAAGGAAACGTCCTCGAATCGGATCATCGCCAGTTTCGCGGGAAGTGCTGACGGTGCCGGAGCGGTTGGTGATGAAAGCACAACAGGAAGCTCAAGTGGTGCGAGTTGAGCGAGCGCGGCGTTTCCCATCTGTCCGGCGTGGTATTCGATCGCCAGGTTGCGCAGCGGCGCAAAAAATTCGGGAGTGAGCATCAATACCGCAAGAGCTGTGGTGAAACCGATTTCTCCGTCGATCATTCGAAAACTGACTTCAACAGCAACGAGTGCTGTTGCCGCAGTGGCAGCCCATTCGATGACTAGCGATGTCTGAAAAGCGGTGCGCAGAACACTCATTGTGGTGCGTGCAAAACGATCACTGAATTCTTCGATCGTGCCAACACTTTCAGTTGCCCGACCGAAGACCTTGAGGGTTGGAATGCCGCGCACCATGTCGAGATAAAAGGAACGAAGCCATCCGAGTTCGCGAAAACGTTGATCGGCGAGAGCGCGGGTGCGAGAGCCGATGACCGCTAGCAAGAGGATCAGCATCGGCCCGGCAAAGAGCAAGATGAGCAGGGTCCACGGGTCAAGAGCGCCGATCGTCAGAAAGACAACGAGCGGAATGACAGTGGCAAGCGACCGCGCTGGCAGGTACTTGGTGATGTAGTCATCAAGTGAATCGACACCCGGGCCCAGAAGAGTGCTGTCGACGCCGGTCGATGTCGATGTCAATGACGGTTGTTCCGCTCCCCAATGCGCGGTGAGGGTGGACCGGACGTTCGTGCGGAGGCGACTACTTGCGGTGGCGAGTGATAGTGAGCTGGCGAATCGAAATACAACGCGCAATGCAAGAAAGCCTGCAAGTCCAATAAGTGCGGGTGTTAACGATCGGTGGTCGAAGAGTGAAGACATCGAGCGCGCGAGCGAAAATGTCCACGCGATGAGGGCGATAGAACCGAGAATGCCGAGTAGAACGCCGATTCTGTGGAGGCGTTGAGCACTTGGAACTCGTGACAGCAATTCCTGCGGGCTCATGGGTGTGACGGTACCGCGTTGATCGCCGTCTGGTCTCAGTAACTGTCGTCGTCGAGTTCGACTTTTCCGCGGAAGAAGTAATAGACGCCCGCCGTGTAGAGCAAGACGAAGGGCATTCCGATGAGGGCAATCACGAACATCACTGTGAGCGTTTCCCTAGCGGCCGATGCGTTCTGCACCGTGAGGTCATAGGCGCTGTTGGTTGTCGAGCGCAGCATGACGGGGTACATCCCGCAAGCAATGGCACCTAGAAGGAGGGCAATCATGGTTGCCGAAGCAAGGAACGCGCTGAGGTAAGCGCCGCGACGGACGAAGAGCCACGCGGAAGCGATCGACGCGAAGGCCAAGATTGGGAAGATTGCTGTCCATGGTCGATCTTTGAAGTTCTGTGTGAACTGTTCGTCTCGAAGAAGTGTCCAGGCAATGAGGGCTGTCATGAGAATGAAGAAAGCGACGAGCAATTTCGGTATGAGTACCTTGATCGTGTTGCGAAGCTCACCTTCGGTTTTTTGGGTAAGGAAGATTGCACCATGCAGGCAGAGCATTGCGACAGCAACAAGCCCGAGAGCAATTGAGTAGGGGTTGAGTAAGTCGAGGAGACTCACGTTCAAGTTGCCGTGTTGATCAAGGCTCACTCCCCGAATCACATTTCCTAATGCGACGCCAAGAAGGATGGTGATTCCGTACGAGGAAAGAGTGAAGGTCCAATCCCAGAGAGAACGCCACCAAGCCTCTGGCCGTTTTGAACGGAACTCGATAGCCACAGTGCGCATGATGAGGACAAGAAGTACAAGCATCATGGCGAGGTAAAAGCCGCTGAACAACGATGCGTAGACAAGCGGGAAGGCAGCGAATAGGGCGCCTCCCCCGAGAACGAGCCATACCTCATTGCCGTCCCATACTGGGCCTATGGAATTCAGCAGTATTCGTCGATCGTGGTCATTGTGGGCGATGAACGGCGAGAGCATGCCGACGCCAAGGTCGAAGCCGTCGAGGATGACGTACCCACTCATGATGACGACGTAGAGAACGAACCAGGTTGTTTGAAGCCACATGATCAATCACCTCCACTTGAGACGCGTGAACGACGGCGGAAGATTTCACCGAAGGAGTCAGGGAGTGAGGAGGTCTCATCGGGATCAACGGGTGGCGGTGGTCCCTCTTTGATGTGTCGATCAAGAAGTCGGATGAACACAACAAACACCGTGATGTAGAGCAAGACGAACATCACAATCGAGAACATGACCTGACTGAACGAAACATTCGGCGAATAGGCATCGGTGGTCTTGAGTACCTGCCAAACGATCCAAGGTTGACGGCTGAATTCAGCAGTCCACCAACCGGTCTCCGTCGCGATCTCGGTGAGTACGACAGAAGAAACGAGGATCCATAACAGCCATCGTTGGTCCCAGATCTTGCGTTTCCAGATCCAGAATCCGCACGCAACCAAACCAATCAGGATGAACAACATTCCGAGATTGATCATCAGGTGGTACACTTGGAAGACAAGGTTGACTGCTGGCCACTCGTCGCGCGGAGTCGCCTCAAGGCCAGTCACAGTCGCGTCAAAACTTTTGTCGGTGAGGAAACTCAACAGGCAAGGAATATGGATTCCGGAAGTTGTCTCCGTGTCGGGGTTTGTCCACCCCAGGAGATACATGGGAGCGCAAGATTCGCTCTGGTAAAGGCCTTCCATGGATGCCAACTTCGCAGGTTGGTTTTTTGCTACTTCAGTTGCTTGGTTTGCGCCAAATACTGCGACCTGAAGTAGTGCGACCACGGTGAAAACGGGGAGTGCGACGCGGATCATTGTCTTCGCGAGTTCCACGTGTCGCTTTTTCAACAGGTAGAACGCTCCGACGCTGAGAACGAGCGAAGAACCCACCATCCAGCACGCAGCGATCACGTGGAGGACTCGAGGAAGGAAAGAAGGGGTGAAGACGACATCGTGAAAACTCGTCATGAACGCTTGGGGGCCCTGACCCACGTCTTTGATCTCAAATCCCTGTGGGGTCTGCATCCAGGAGTTGGCCATGACGATCCAAGTGGCGCTGAACGTCGCGCCAACGACGACCATCGTTGTGGCGAACAGCCACATGCGATTCCCAAGGCGAGTGCCACCAAAAAGCATGAGGCCTAAAAAACCACCTTCGAGCATGAAGGCAAAGATGCCTTCGGCTGCCAGAAGGCTTCCGAAGATATTGCCAACGAACCGTGAATACTGCGACCAGTTCGTGCCGAACTCGAATTCCTGGACAATGCCGGTGGCGATTCCCATGGAAAAGATCAGCCCGTAAATCTTGACCCAGAACATCGAGAGCTGGCGCCACTTTGGGTCCTTGGTTCGGACTGATTTGATCCCGAAAATTACGAGGATCAGGCCGACGCCAAGGGAGAGTGGCGGAAAGATGAAATGGAACGAGATGGTGAGAGCGAATTGAATGCGGTGAAGGACTTCGACGCTCATTTAGCTGCCCTCATTCCATCTGTTTCAGACCGTGTGGGATGCATTGATCGTAGTAACTTGAGTGAAGGGAATACGTTGCAGAAGCACTTCTACTAGTGAATGCGATTCACTTATGACCTCTCGCCCGAGTATTGCGCAACTAAAGGACGGGGATAGCGATGCGTGGGTGTGGTTCTTCACGGAGTTTTCTGGGCAGATCGCGGGTTACGCGCGACGAATGGGAGTTTCTGACGCGGACGATGTAACAGGAACGGTCCTTGAAACGGTTGCACGAAGTGTGGGCAGCTTCTCGGGATCGCATAGTCAATTTCGGTCGTGGGTCTTCTCAATCGCCCACGCACGAATTGTCGACGATCATCGTCGTCGGGATCGTCGACCCGAGACTGAGTTCACTGCTAGTCATGACCGAGCTCAAGGGGGCTCCGATATCTTTGTGACATCGGGAGACCCGGATCTTGAAGTGGCCATGAATCAACTGACAGAAGAACAGCGATCGCTATTGCATCTTCGTTTCGTTCTTGAATTAAGTATGAAGGAAATTGCGCGAGTCACCGATAGATCTGAAGTCGCAACCCGAGTTGCAATTCATAGGTGCTCAAGGCGATTGCGTGAACTGTTGTCACATGGAGACATGGAATCGACGGTCGAACCATGATCTCTAAGCGCAAACTTCGCGACCGCATGCAACGGTCAGCCGATGAATCTTTCTCGACTCCATCCAGCACGCTCATGGAACGCTTGCCTGAGATGGCAAAGGCCAGCGCTGAAACATCGTCGCTTGGTTTTGTGCGCGCCGGACGTCGAATCGCTGGCACCCTGGCCTCTATCGGACTCATCGGATGGCTCACGATGGGTGGCGCTGGAGCGCTCATAACTGTTGCTGCTGTCGGTGATCTTCCCGATCCGGTCCAGCAATTCGTGGCCGATGTGGTGCATGTGGTCGGTATCGATCTTCCGAGCCCGACCCAAGAGAAGATCGAGAAGCAGCAGAATCCGGTGAACAGTTCGACCAATGGAAGCGGAACCACTGGGGGATCAACCCCGAGGAGTTCCTCAAGCACTCCCGCAGTTTCGGATGACCCTGGGGCCAATGGCAGTCCGGTTCCGGGTGGTCCGGGTGGAGCCTCGGGGCCAAGCACGACCACTACGGCACCCTCAAGGCCGACAACAACCACGAAGTCGCCTACGACCACGACGGCGAAGCCGCCTTCATCAACAACGACAAAGCCTGGAAATCAGACGCAAGGGGACGGGTCTCGCCAAACGAATGCTTTCGAGTCATGGTCGACGGATGATTCGTTCTCGAGGTCTGAACGAGACGATTGATTTGGTCCTTTGGCTGGTCGAATCTCAGTTTGAGTGACACGATGCAGACCTGCAGCAGGTGGGTGAGCCCGGGGTTTGAACTTGCTGAAACACTTTCCCGAACATCTATGAGGACGCATGTACGAAGATCAGGATCTGGCCAAGCGTGCCGAGGAATTGGTTGAGGAAAACCGAGACATCCTCGACGATCAGTTCGCGTTTCGCAGCAAGCAGTACGACGCTGGACTGGCGATGGTGCATTTCCCTGAGGAGTTTGGCGGTCTTGGCGGTAACCGTGGCCAGCAAGCTGTGATCGATGCAGTACTGCGCTCACACGGGGTGAACTACGAAGACCTTCGCATCAACCCGATCGGCATCGGAATGGGTGCACCAACTGTTCTGGCCTACGGCAGTGATGAATTGAAACAGAAGCACATCCGAAAAATCTTCACTGGTGAAGATGTGTGGTGTCAGCTGTTTTCAGAACCTACCCACGGTTCCGATGTTGCCGGCATTCCGAGTCGCGCAGTCCGCGATGGGGATGAATGGGTCGTCAACGGTCAAAAGGTGTGGACGACGTTGGCGCACACATCTAACTACGGGATGCTTCTGACTCGAACGAATCCAGATGTTCCAAAGCACAAGGGTCTGAGCTATTTCGTTCTGGATATGCATGCCCCCGGTGTCGATGTTCGCCCGCTCTACCAAATGACCGGTGAAGCGGAATTCAATGAGGTCTTCCTGACCGACGTGCGCATTCACGATTCCTTGCGTCTTGGCGACGAGGGCGATGGCTGGCGTGTGGCGATCACCACGCTCATGAACGAGCGCGTTGCTCTTGCC
>WLMU01000139.1 GCA_009700115.1 Actinomycetota bacterium | reverse complement strand
TGGGCGGTCGGTCCCCTTGAACTTGCATCTGCAGGCATCGAACTTGGAACCGATTATCCGGAACCGATTGTTGATCTGGCGTTCAGCCGTAGTCGAGTGCTTGACGCGTATGGAGCAGTCAAGCGTTAACGATCACGAAGCGCGTGCAGCGTCTTGTACCGATCGGCGACTAATCGAGCGAGGAGAGTGACCAGCAGCGGCTCGTTGCTCTTCGTTTTCTCCACCCCAGAATCCGTTCTCGCGGTTGTCGCGAGCGAGTTCACGACACGCAATGTTGACTGGACATGCATCACACATTGCTTTGGCCGCAACTTCGCGGCGCACTCGACGTTCCGGTCGTTCTCCCGCGATACCAAAGAACAAGGTTGTTCGACCCTTGCATGAAGCGTGGTCCATCCACTCGGGTCGGGCAGTTGCGAGCAGTGTGGATTCCATCTCGACTCCAGTGGGTAGGTACACCGAGGGAACAGCAGGTAAGCCCTGATGAATTTAGTGCTAAATCCATCGAATGCCACTCAAAATCGAGATGTACCCCTGTGGCATGAGGCACAGGGGTACTAGGGGTGGGTCGGCGCTGGCCGGGCAGGGTTGAGAACCAGGCATGGCCCCTAGGCTCGGGCCGTGACTGTGTTTCTCGTGGGAGCCGGACCAGGTGATCCGGGGTTGCTGACCTTGCGTGGGGCCGAGGCTCTGGCCATGGCTGACGTTGTGGTCTTTGACCGGCTTTCGGTGAGTGCTCTGCTTGAACTCGCCCCGGTGGATGCTGAACGAATCAGCGTGGCGAAATCCGCTGGTCAGGCCGTTATGGCCCAGGACGGCATCAACGAACTCTTGGTAGCGAAGGCAAGGCAGGGCAAAACCGTCGTCAGGCTCAAAGGCGGAGACCCGTTCGTCTTCGCTCGTGGGGGAGAGGAAGCAGCGGCGCTCGCCGCCGCCGGCATCCATTACGAGGTTGTGCCCGGCGTGAGCTCTGCGATCGCGGTTCCTGCTTATGCCGGAATCCCGGTGACGTTGCGCCACTCATCGACATCGTTCACCGTGATCACCGGTCACGAGGATCCCGACAAGGGCGACGAGGTCAATTGGGAGGCCGCCGCTCAGTTGGGCGGGACAATCATCATTCTGATGGGGGTTGGGCGACTCCCGAAAATTGTTGATCGCCTCTTGGCCGGTGGCCTCGCGCCCGATACGCCGGCGGCGGCCATTCGATGGGGAACGCGTCCCGATCAGCACACGGTCCGCTCAACGCTTTCGGGTATTGCTCGCGAGCAACTCCAATCGCCGAGCGTCATTGTGGTTGGTCAAGTGGCTGCGATGGATCTTTCGTGGTTCGAATCCCGACCGCTTTTTGGCAAGAAGGTGGTCGTTACTCGCCCGCGCCACCAATCTTCGGTTCTCGCTGATCGGCTGCGCGATGAAGGCGCTGAAGCACTCATGGTGCCGACGATCGAAATCGTCGATCCCACCGATCAAGGTGCGGCGTTACGTGCATCAATCGATCACCTGTCGTCCTATGACTGGGTGATTCTGACGTCTGCGAATGGTGCAGCGCGGTTCTGTGAACTGTTACGGGATGGACGCGATCTCGCTGGTGTGAAAATCGCGGCCATAGGTCCGGGGACTGCGGAAGTTCTTGCTGACTTCAACCTCATTGCAGACCTCGTGCCCGAGCGATTTATCGCCGAGTCATTGCTTGAAGCGTTTCCGTTGCCAAGCGAAACCGATCAGAGCCGCGTGCTGCTTGCCCGAGCAGAAGTAGCGCGAGATGTACTTCCTGATGGTCTTCGCGACCTTGGGTGGCGAGTCGATGTTGTCGATGCCTATCGAACGATTTCCGTTGAACCCTCCGATGCAGAGCGCGAGCGCATCGCCCAAGCCGACATCGTGACCTTCACATCGTCGTCGACGGTCGACAATTGGGTCGCAGCGTTTGGTAGCGACACGTTGCCAAACGTGGTCGCTTGTATCGGTCCCATTACTGCCGACACCGCGCGCCGTGCAGGGCTTCGAGTCGATGTCATTGCCGAGGTGCATACGATCGACGGACTCGTCGATGCCCTTATTGAACGGGTCGCTCACCCTGATGCACCGAAGTCGACAGTGCGTCGACGCGCCAGTCGTGGTCCTCGATTCGGCCGCAAACCGCGGCGTGCCTAGGCTCTGCGTCGATGAGTTTCCCGCAACGTCGACTTCGACGGCTTCGTCGCACTCCGGCTCTTCGCCGATTAGTGGCCGAGACACGTCTCTCGCCCGATGATTTCATCGCGCCGTTATTCGTGCGTGAAGGAATCACTGAGCCTCAGCCGATTGCTTCGATCCCTGGAGTTCTGCAGCACACACTTGGGTCGCTCCGTGCCGAAGTTGCCGACCTCGTTGGGCTTGGGGTGCCGGGCGTCATTCTCTTTGGCGTCCCCGAAACGAAAGACGAGGTTGGGTCGGGCGCGTGGGATCCAAACGGAATTGTTCAGATCGCATTGCGAGAGTTACGCGACACCTTTGGTGATCGCGTTGTTCTCATCACCGATCTCTGTCTTGATGAGTACACCTCGCATGGTCACTGCGGTGTCCTCGATGGTCGCGGAAGTGTCGACAACGATGCCACGCTTGATCTCTACGCAAAGGTCGCTCTTGCTCAAGCCACTGCTGGCGCCGACGTCGTAGCTCCTTCGGGAATGATGGATGGCGCGGTTGCGGCAATTCGCAGCGCACTCGATGGCGGAAATTTTGTGGAAACCGCAATCATGGGGTACTCAGCAAAATACGCGTCGGCGCTTTACGGCCCATTCCGAGATGCAGTCGATGTCACCATCGAAGGTGGCGGCGACCGCAAGGGGTATCAACAAGATCCTGCGAATGCACGTGAATCACTTGAAGAGATTCGTCAAGATCTACTTGAAGGCGCCGACATTGTGATGGTGAAACCAGCGATGTCGTATCTCGACATCATCGCTAGGGCGCGTCAAGAAGTCGATGCTCCCATTGCGGCGTACCACGTATCAGGCGAATACGCGATGGTGAAAGCTGCGGCCGAACGCGGATGGATCGATGGCGACGCAGTCGCAATTGAACATCTGACTTCAATCCGGCGGGCGGGCGCTGACATGATCCTCACCTATTTCGCGCGCGAAGTCGCGGAACTTCTCAACGATTGAGCTCATGAAACAAACAAACGAATCGTTGTTTGAACGTGGTCAACGCGTCATCCCTGGTGGCGTGAATTCTCCAGTGAGGGCGTTTCGCTCTGTGGGTGGAACTCCCTACTTTGTGGCGAGCGGAAGCGGCGCACGAGTAACCGACGTTGAAGGAACAACGTTTCTCGATCTTGTGCAGAGCTACGGGGCGATCATCGCTGGTCATGCTCATCCAAAGATCATCGAAGCGATTCAGAAAGCAGCAACCGACGGAACATCATTCGGTGCTCCAACTCCGCGTGAAGTCGAACTCGCCGAAGCAATCAATGAACGCGTTCCGTCTTGCGAAAAGTTGCGCATGGTGAATAGCGGTACCGAAGCGACGATGAGCGCGATTCGAGTTGCCCGTGGTGCGACGGGTCGTCCAAAGATTCTTAAGTTCGCTGGCAACTATCACGGACACAGCGATGGGCTTCTTGTCTCTGGTGGAACGGCAATGGCTTCCCTTGGAATTCCGGCCTCAGCTGGCGTTACCGACAACGCGATCGCTGACACCGTTGTCGCTCCGTACAACGTCGTCCCTACCCTCGACGACACCTTCGCCGCAGTCATTGTCGAACCGTGCGCAGCCAACATGGGACTTGTGCCACCGGCACCTGGTTTTCTCGAAGGGTTGCGCGCCGAATGTGATCGCGTTGGCGCGTTACTCATCTTTGATGAGGTGATCACAGGTTTCCGCGTAGCCCGGGGTGGAGCGCAACAGCTTTTGGGCGTTACACCAGATCTCACTGCATTCGGAAAGATCATCGGCGGTGGACTGCCTGTCGGTGCATTCGGTGGTCGCGCCGACGTGATGGACAACCTTGCTCCGTTAGGTCCCGTCTACCAAGCGGGAACGTTGTCGGGAAACCCACTGGCAACTGCAGCAGGTCTCGCCGCGCTTTCGCTGCTCGATGACGACGCGTATGCATTGATCGAATCGCGCGCCGATTGTCTGGCTGGTTCACTTGCAAATGCGTTCGCCGCTGCCGGCATCACCGTTTGTGTTCCTCGCTTCGCAACACTTGTTGGATTGTTCTTCGGCGACACAGCACCAACGGATTACGTAAGTGCATGCACGACAGACGAAGCGTTGTATGCATTGTTCTTCCATGAACTTCTTGATCGCGGCATTGCAATTGCGCCAGGGGCATACGAAGTCATGTTCCCGGGACTCGCTCACGACGACGAAGTACTCACTGCAATAAGCGATGCTGCGCATGCGGCCGCTGCTGCGGTTGCATCACGCTGAGTGCAGAGAACGGAACGCGAAAGGACCCCGCCGAAGCGGGGCCCTGTCCAAAACTGATTCATTGAGACGGTTACGACTTGCTACCGACCGGTGTTTTCCAATTCGGCTGAATCGTGAGTTTGCCCGCTGGATCAAAGAGCATCTTGCCGTCAGGTGTGATGAGTTCACCGGCAGCATCGAGCATCGGCTTTCCATCGCCGTAGGTGATGTTGCCTGCAGCATCGGTCGTGGTCTTGCCGCCTGAAAGCGTTTCCCACTCGTAGCGAACAACGGCGAGCAACTGGCTCTGGCTGAGGGTCTTATCGAAGTTCGGCATGGGGTTGCCGTTGTAACTGAGGGTCTTGTGCTGACCACCCTCGCGAGCCGGATCGCCATACGGCGTGCCTGCGGGCCCGGTGCCGTTCGATCCGAGCCACACGAACTCAAGTTGTCCGATGATGTCGGGGAACGTCGCAACCAGGTTGCCGTCGGTCATCACACGACCAACACCGCCGCCGCCACCAGCGCCATGACAGCCGGCGCAATTGGCGGAGAAGATTGCTTGACCTGTTGCAAGTTGTGAGGGTGCACCATTCGACGCAGGGGAAAGCCCCCCGATGTAAATGACGGCCCACAGTGGCAGGAACGCAAGAACGGGCATTGCCCAGTAGGGGATCTTCTTGCGCTTGAGGGCGGCTTCGACATAGGGCGGAACCGGTTCCGGTGCTGCGGCAGGCGCAACGGCAGCAGGTGCGGCTGCCGCCGTTGCCTTTTCGACCGATGCGCTTTCGGCAGCAGGCGCGGCCTCGGCCGCGTCAGGGGTTCCACCGTCGAGCGATGTCCGACGGTCTTTAGAGCGCTTGAGCAGGTG
>WLMU01000138.1 GCA_009700115.1 Actinomycetota bacterium | reverse complement strand
TCGACATTGATCGCGAAGCCATGCATCGAACGTCCGCGAGTAAGGCGGACACCGATTGCGGCGATCTTGCGAGGGTTGTCTGACTCTGGAGCGACCCACACTCCTGGGTACTGCTCAAGTCGACCGACGTCGGCCAGTCCGAGATCGTTCAAGGCGCCGACCACGAGTTCTTCAACTGACCGCACATAGGCGACCGTGTCAGCCATTCCCCCACCGCGCTTACCGGGAACGGACAACACTGGATAGCCGACGAGCTGACCAGGACCGTGATAGGTGACGTCGCCACCGCGATCAGTGCGAAGACACTCAGCACCAACCGACGCCGGGTCGACAAGCACGTTGGCAAGATCGGCGTTTGCGCCGAGTGTGTAAACGTGTGGATGTTCGAGCAACAACAACCAGTCGTCGCTGCCGTGCTCGAAGAACGCGTGCTGTAGATCAGAGGCTTCGCCGTACGGAACCGTCCCAAACCAGCGGACGCGCAACGGTGAAGCGCCGACGGTGGGGGTCTCCCCGGCCGTCGCCATGATTAGAGCTCCGCTTCCCAGTCGCGTGTCTCGAGGATTTCCTTGACGTCTCGGAGAAACGCTGCGGCGTAGGCGCCGTCGAAAGCACGGTGGTCCCAACTCATCGCGAGCATGCCAACGGAATGAATCGCGATGGATTCGCTTCCGTCGATGCCGGCGACCACGACGGGCTTGCGTTGCACGCCATCGGTCGAGATGATCGCCACCTGCGGCTGATTAATGATCGGAAGCACGAGATGACTACCGAATGACCCCGAGTTGGAAAGTGTGAACGTTCCGCCCGAGATGTCGTCGGCCGACAGTTGCTTCGAACGAGCGCGTGCGGCGAGATCATTGATGTCGCGAGCAATGGCACGAAGGCGCTTGTCGTCAGCTTCGTGAATGACTGGAGCCAAGAGACCCGTGAAATCGAGGTCGACAGCAATGGCCAGGTTCACGTAGTTGTGGACGATGAGTTCACCGTCGCCAACCGATGCGTTCATATGCGGGTAGTTACGCAATGCATCGACGACAGCACGTGAGATGAACGGCAGATAGTTAAGACCGAAACCCTCTTCGGCTCGGAACGACTCTCGATGTGCCCGGCGAACTCGTTCGATGTTCTCGTAATCGACTTCGACGATTGTGTAGGCGTGAGGCGAAACCTGCTTCGACATCACCATGTGTTCGCCCGTGCGACGGCGGATGTTGTTGAGAGGTTCGACAGTGTCGCCCGTGCCCGATCGAGGAGCGGGCGTCGCCCGACGCTGACCACTGGAAGCCGCAGCCGGAGCAGACGATGCAGGAGCTGTCGACGCAACACCCGAACGGATTGCGAGTTCAACGTCGGAGCGAGTGATTCGACCGTTGGGCCCGGTGCCGGCGATTCGAGAGGTATCCAAGCCGTAATCGCTGATGAGACGACGAACGATTGGCGAAAGCACCTGACCAGCGGTCGAGGTCGCAGGCGCAGGGGTCGGCGCTGCAGCCACTACAGGCGCAGGCGGAGGTGTCGGAGCGGCAACAGGCGCTGGGGTGGCAACGGGAGCGGGAGGTGGTTCCGGTGCTGTCTCGACAACAGGTGCCACCACGGGAGCCGGTTCGGGCTCGGGCGCAGGAGCCACAGCGGCGGGAGCAGGAGCAGGCATACCGGCACCGTCACCCACAACAGCGATCACAGTGCCAACGTCGACGGTGTCACCTTCGGCCACACGAATTTCGGTAAGGACTCCACCAACTGGCGAAGGAACCTCGGAATCGACTTTGTCTGTCGATACCTCGAACAAGACCTCGTCTTCAGCAACAGAGTCACCGACTGCTTTGAACCACTTCGTGATGGTTCCTTCAGTCACTGACTCGCCAAGTTGCGGAAGTTGAATCTCTGCCATGGAATCCTCCGGGATTCAGCCGTGAAGCGAGCGGCCGGTGAGAGCAAGGACGCTCTCACCAAACAATTCGCTCAACGTTGGGTGAGGTTGAATGAACGCAGCGACGTCGTCGACGTCGGCTTCCCAGTTCAATGCGAGGTACGCCTGGCCAAGTTGTTCGGTAACCCAAGGGCCAACCATGTGAACGCCGAGCAATCGGCCGCCCGTTCCGTCGGAACGCTTCTCGGCGATGACCTTCACCATTCCCTCGGTTTCGCCGAGGATGAGCGCACGACCGTTACCTGAGTAGCGGTGCTTGCTCACGATGACATCGAAGCCTGCTTCTTTGGCGGACTTTTCGGTGTGTCCGACGAAACTGACTTCGGGGTGGCAATAGATGCACCACGGGACCTTTGAGTAATCAAGAAGAGTCGGGTCTTCATTCAGCATGTCGCGGATGGCCAGCATGCCCTCTGCAAAACCGATGTGTGCGAGAGCTGGCGTGGCAATGAGATCGCCAACCGCCCAAACACCGGGCTCGCCCGTACGACAATGTTCGTCGACAACCACGTGACCGCGTTCGCTCACAACAACTGCGGTGCCACCGAGCCCGAGATTTTCCGAAAGAGGACGACGGCCAACCGAAACGACAACCATGTCGACATCGACCGATTCGCCCTCGCCAAACTTCACCGTTGTTCCACCGGCAAACTTTGGATCGTGACCCTGCACAGAAACTCCTGTGCGCACCGTGATATTTCGATCCTTGAATGACTTGAGCACCACCCGAGTCACATCTTCATCGCAACCCGGCAGGATCTGCGGAAGCGCTTCAAGGATGGTCACTTCAGTACCGAGGTCGGACATCATGGAAGCGAATTCGCAACCAATTGCACCGCCGCCGATCACAACAGCTTTTGCTGGAAGTTTCTGGAGCGAAAGCAATTCGTCGGAGGTAAGAACCGTTACGCCATCGACGTCGAAACCGGGGATGGTGCGCGGCACCGAGCCTGAAGCCAAGATGACATTGGTGCCATGAAGTTCGAGATCGCCCGATGAACCGCCGGAGACCTTGACGACATGACCGGCATGCAGTGTTCCGATTCCGTCGTACACCGTGACTTTGCGCTTCTTGAGAAGCCCGGTGAGCCCACCAACAAGACCGTCGATGACTCCCTGCTTGCGCACTTGGGTCACCGAGAAATCAAGCACTGGCTCTGAGGTCGTCAAGCCAAAGGACGCTGCGCTTTCAATCGCTCGGCGGATCGACGCGGTCTCGAGCAATTCTTTTGCTGGGATACATCCAACGTTGAGGCAGGTGCCGCCAATGCGGTTCTTCTCGATCAACGCAATGTTCAACCCTGCCGATGCTCCATACAGTGCGGCGGCATAACCACCGGGACCGCCGCCAATGATGACGACGTCGAAGTTCTCGGCCATTGGGACCACCTCTATCGCGACTACGGGGATCCCGAGCCTACCGGTACGGACGCAATGGATGAACCCGGATGCTCAGCGCACTCTCAGCGGGTCGCAAGGAATAATTGCGCTGCGGCCGCTGCGAGGATGGCTAGGCCACAAGCGAGTGCCAAGAGGATCAGTTTCCGGGTGCTCATGAGGTTGTGAGCGTATCGGGCACAGACTCGCCGCCCGACCGCCCGCTCCCCCGACATCAGGAATACCCTCACCCCTAACGGTTGTGCACCTCCCCATCTCTCATCATCAGGAGTCCTCGTGAAGATCGCCATCACCGGAGCCTCGGGCCTCATCGGCCGGGCACTGACATCGTCTCTCACCGCAGAAGGGCACCAGGTCATCCCAGTTGTCCGCCGACCCAATTCTGCGACACCCGATGCAATCGAATGGAATCCGGCCGCCGGAACAATTGAGGCCGCAAAGTTCGAAGGTGTCGACGCCGTCGTGCATCTCGCTGGCGCGGGCATCGGCGATAAGCGGTGGTCCGAGTCGTACAAGCGAGAGATTCTCGAGAGCCGCACAAAGGGCACCGCTCTTCTTGCCAACACCCTCGCATCGCTCGATGCTCCGCCGTCAGTCATGGTGAGCGGATCAGCGATCGGTTTCTACGGCGACACAGGCAACAACGCTGTCGATGAATCGGCTCCCGCCGGCAACGACTTCCTCGCCAACGTCTGTGTCGAGTGGGAAGCAGCGACTGCACCTGCCGTCGACTCCGGGATTCGCGTTCCCTTCCTGCGCACCGGCATCGTCCTTACCGCCGACGGCGGAGCGCTCGCGAAGATGCTTCCGCTCTTCCGCTTTGGACTCGGCGGACGCATGGGTTCGGGCAAGCAGTGGTGGAGTTGGATTTCGATGGCAGATGAAATCGGTGCAATTCGCTGGCTGATCGACCATGACATCAGCGGCCCCGTCAACGCCACGGCGCCGGCTCCGGTCACCAACAAAGAGTTCACCAAGGCACTCGGCGAGGCGATGCACCGCCCCACGCTTGCTCCGGTCCCCTCCTTCGGCCCAAAGCTCCTGCTGGGGCCGGAACTCGCCGATGCGCTGTTGTTCACCAGTACCCGCGTTACCCCCGGCGCACTTTCGGCCAGTGGCTACGCCTTCGCTCACCCCACGATCGACGTGGCGTTGCGCGATGTACTCACATCGAAGGCAACCGCCTGAGAGACTGTCCACATGAGCACTCCCAAGCAAGATCGTCACGTCTCCACAAGTCGCGTCATTGCAGCCCCGGCACAGGAGATTTTCGAGGTTCTTGCCGACCCGGCGAAGCACTCAATCATCGATGGATCCGGGAGCCTCGTCGGAGCAAAGGGAAATCCGCCGCGTCTGTTCCTCGGCGCCAAGTTCGGAATGAAGATGAGCTTTCACGCCACCATGCGCAACAAGGTGGTGGAGTTCGAAGACGGCAAGCAGATCGGTTGGCGCCACATCGGCCAGCACGTGTGGCGTTATGAACTTGAACCAGTCGACGGCGGCACGAAGGTGACGGAAACCTTCGATTGGCGACCAAGCCCGTTGCCGTGGCTGCTCGAAGGTCAGAAGGTTCCTGCAAAGAATCTCGGCTCGATGGAAAAGACGCTGGAGCGACTCGATACCTACGTCACCACTGGGAACGTGCCGGAATCTTGAACTCGTGAGCGCATCACTTGAATCGCTGACTCCCCTCGGATGGGATCCAGCGTGGGCGAAGACTCTCGCCACAACCGTTCATGGTGCTGAACCAGGACGAGTTCTTCAGCACCATGGTGTAGCTCTCGTACTTGCATTACCAGGCCGAACGGAAACTGTGATGCTCACGCTTCGTCTTGAGCCGCAACCAACGGTTGGCGATTGGGTTGCAGTAAAGAACGGGGAAATCGTCGCGGTACTCCCCCGCCGATCGCTCTTGCGTCGCCGCAATGCTCATGGCGATGGTGAACAACAACTTGCAGCGAACATCGACAAAGTGTTGCTGGTGTGCGGACTTGACCGCCCCGTGAAAGACGGTCGAATACAGCGGGGCACAGCCATCAGTCGCGATGCTGGAGCAGAACCAGTTGTCGTCCTCACCAAAGCTTCG
>WLMU01000137.1 GCA_009700115.1 Actinomycetota bacterium | reverse complement strand
CACTTTGACGTTTTTGAGCGACTTTGTGTGAACGTCAGGCATCGTTGAACTCGACGATGAGTCCTTCGACTTCGATGACCCACAGGCAACGAGTGCAGGAACAAGAGCAAGGGAGACAGCGAAGATGCCAGCGGCGATCCAGCGCGGC
Source organism: Actinomycetota bacterium (assembly GCA_009700115.1). Taxonomy (GTDB): domain Bacteria; phylum Actinomycetota; class Acidimicrobiia; order Acidimicrobiales; family Acidimicrobilacustridaceae; genus Acidimicrobilacustris. Next base: position 5,359 of record WLMU01000137.1, on the reverse strand, counting down.
GCGCGTCGGGGGGAAGTGAGGGAGTTCATTTCTCTGACCATAGGCGCAGGATGGATGTCTGCAAGACCAGGGTCGATTGAAAACTGGCGGCGAGAGAAAGGCTTTGTCATCTTCAAAGACTGCTGGAGCGAGGTAAGAATTTGACGAGATAGTCGCGGCTTTTACTTACCCGCGACTCACCCGTGGCGACTAGAACAGCGACATGGGTGCGCATCTCGTTATTGCAGAAGACGACCGGGCCGTTCGCGAATCGGTGAAGAGGGCATTGGAACTCGAGGGTTACTCCGTTACGGCCGTCGCCGATGGGGTTGCCGCTCTCGAAGCGGCAAGTGGTTCCGACGTGGATCTCCTCCTCCTCGATCTCGGGATGCCGAATATGGATGGTCTGACGGTTTGTCGTCGGTTGCGGTCGGCTGGCTCTCGGCTGCCGATCCTTGTCCTGACCGCTCGTACTGAAATTTCTGATCGGGTCTCGGGCCTTGATGCTGGAGCAGACGATTATCTGCCCAAGCCCTTCTCCCTAGACGAGTTACTTGCTCGCATTCGCTCGTTGCTTCGGCGGAGCACCTTTGATGAAGCAGATGGTCCAGCGCAGATCACGGTCGAAGATCTCGTTATCGATGAGGCAGCGCGTCGCGCGTGGAGAGGTGAGCGCGAGATGGAACTCACGAAGACAGAGTTTGATCTTCTTGAGCTCCTAGCTCGAAACACCGGTGTCGTTCTTTCGCACTCCACGATCTACGACGAAATCTGGGGCTACGACTTTGGTCCCGACTCAAAAGCTCTCGCGGTTTACATCGGCTACTTGCGACGCAAGACAGAAGAAGGCAATGACTCGCGAATTATCCAGACTGTTCGTGGCGTCGGTTACACACTTCGATCATCATGACTCTTCGAGGAAAAATCGCGGTTGCGATGGCGGTACTTACTGCGGTTACCGCGATCATCGTGGCATCAACCACCTATGTCGTTACCGATCAACGAGTACGCACTGAGGTTGATCAGTACCTTGATACATACGCGCAGCGTTTCCAAGATGCTGATGGACGGCAGGCTGCGATGACATGTTCCGGTGCGACGAATCGCCGTCAATTGCCAAGTGTGCGTCGTGGTGATGACGATGGTTCCGTTGAGGGTATTGCGTTTCAATGTCTCGACCGCTCCGGTGATTCAGTCGCAACCATCGGCGTAATTGACCTACCGATCAACGCTCAAGATCGTGCAATTGCCGCGGCAGGTCGCGGAACACAAACCCGGACAGTGGCAAGCGATGGAGCGACGTGGAGGGTAAAGACGGTTGGAATTGCCCAGGGTGGCGCAGTTCAAGTTGCTCGTGACTATGGGGAAACCAATCGGGTGCTTTCCTCCCTGAAAATCTGGCTTTTCCTCGTTGTCGTCGCGGCTAGTGCTGTGAGTGCACTGATTGGGTGGTTGATTGCTCGTCGTTCGACCAAGCCGCTGGTGCAACTCACGAATGCGGCTGAAGCGGTTGCGACAACTGGCCGTTTGGATGTTGAAGTTCCTCCTGCCGGAAAAGATGAGCCCGGACGCTTGGCTCGGTCATTCGCGCTGATGTTGTCCGCACTTAGGCAGTCGCGTGATCAACAACAGCAACTCGTGCAGGATGCTGGTCATGAACTGCGAACACCGCTAACGAGTCTTCGCATGAATGTTGAAACACTTCAGCGCTATCCAGATCTTCCTAGTGAAACTCGAGAATCGATACTCACCGATCTTCAGTCGGAAACGAAAGAGCTGGGGGCACTTGTCGATGAACTCGTGCAACTTGCAACTGATACTTGGGATGACGAACCTGAAGAGCAGCTGTCACTCGATCAAATCGTGGAACGAGTTGCTGAGCGCACAAGGCGCCGTACCGGTCGAGTCGTTGAAGTAGATGCAGAGTCAGCCCCAATGTTTGGCCGATCGCGAGAACTCACACGGGCTATCGGCAACTTGGTTGATAACGCCGCAAAATTTAGTGATGCCCCAACTCCAGTTGAGGTCATCGTTCGACCTGGTTTCGTTCAAGTGAAGGATCACGGACCAGGCATCGCACCGGAGGACCAAGAACATATTTTTGATCGCTTCTATCGATCGGCAGATGCGCGGTCGAAACCAGGATCAGGGCTTGGACTAGCGATTGTTGATCAGATTGTTCGTGCCCACAGCGGCAAAGTGACCGGCGCCAATGCGCCGGGAGGTGGCGCCGTCTTTACGATTCAATTTTTCGCTGAATCTGAGTCGGACTGACCCGAGAGCGGCGGAATCGAGGGCGGCGGCTTCCGGCGCTCTTGTCAGATTTCTGTCAGATAACTGGCGGATTCGCGTAACAGTGCGAACACCTCGGCGAAATCGCGCCTCCGTACTGTCATGAATGCGTCGGGAGCCCGAATGGCTTCTGACGTGGGAGCGACATCGGCGTCGCCTTCCAGACTCGATGTCCCTACTGAGCTCCGGCTCCGACGAAGGAGGAGAAATGGTCAACCTGGTTACTGCGGTCATTAAGCCGCACAAGGTTGAGGAGGTGAAGGACGCGTTGAAGGCGATTGGCGTGCAAGGCATGACAGTCGACGAGGTGAAGGGTTTTGGCCGCCAAGGTGGCCACACCGAGACCTATCGCGGCGCCGAATACACCGTTGATCTTGTGCCCAAGGTGAAGATCGAAGTCCTTTGCGAAGAAGCGATGACCGACCAGGTCGTCGACTCGATCGTGTCAGCAGCTCGAACCGACAAGATCGGTGACGGCAAGGTGTGGGTCATCCCAGCAACAGCTGTGGTTCGCATCCGCACTGGTGAACGAGATGCGGAGGCGCTGTGATGAGCACGAACTCCGCAACGAACATGGCCCTTGAGGCCCCAACCCGACGGAGGATTCCTCTGAACGCCAAACGACTTGCTGTGGGCGCGGTTGTCGGTGCAGGCACCTTGCTTGCTCTCGGCGGCACCGCCTTCGCTCAAACTGTTACTGAAGCAGCTCCAGGCGCTGACCTCGAGACCGTTGGAAAGACTGCTGATCACGCGATCCAGTCCGGCAACCTTCTTTGGATCGTCATGGGTGCTGCACTTGTGATCTTCATGCAGGCGGGTTTCGCACTTGTTGAAACCGGCTTCTGTCGAGCGAAGCACGCTGCACACGTTGTCAGCACAAACCTTGCGATCTTCTTCCTTGGTTTTGTTGGCTTCTTCCTTGTTGGTTGGTCGTTCATGTTCGGTGGCTACAGCTACTTGCTGCCGGGCTTCGATTACGGACTTAACCATGCTGCTGGTGGAGCGCTCATCGGTTCCGGTGACTGGGTCTTCCTGTGGCAGGGCGGATGGGCCGGTACCTGGTTCGACGGTGGCGATCTCGCCTACTCGGGTGCAGCTGCTGCGTTCTTCCTCTACATGGTGGCGTTCATGGACACCACTGCAACCATTCCGACTGGCTCGATGGCTGAGCGTTGGAAGTTCAAGTCATTCGTTATCTGGGGTCTGTTCTGCGGTGCGGTGTACTACCCGCTCTTCGGTGCATGGACCTGGGGTGGCGGATGGCTCGCCAAGCTGGGCAACTCACTCAACTGGGGTAACGGCTACGTCGACTTCGCCGGTTCTGGCGTTGTTCACGCTGCTGGTGGCGTTGCCGCTCTCGCCGGTGCGATTGTCCTTGGACCACGTATTGGCAAGTTCACCAAGGACGGAAAGCCTCGTGCCCTTCCTGGTCACCACATCCCGATGGCACTTCTCGGAACGTTCATCCTTCTGTTCGGTTGGTTCGGCTTCAACGCTGCGTCGACCTTCGCCTCTAGCGATCCGCAGATTGGTGTCGTTGCAGCGAACACGGCTCTCGCCGGCGCCTTCGGTGGGTTCACGGCAATGCTTTGGATCTGGAAGCGCACAGGTAAGCCAGACCCCGCCATGATGGCGAACGGTCTACTCGCCGGTCTCGTGATCATCACCGCACCGTGTGCGTTTGTTGATCCGTGGGTTGCAGCACTTCTGGGTGTCTTTGCTGGTGTCGTCGTCATCGAAGCGGTGTTCTTCATCGAACGCAAGATGAAGATCGATGATCCGGTGGGCGCAATCGCAGTCCACGGCGTTTGCGGCACTCTCGGCGTGATTGCGGTTGGCCTTCTCGCCAATGGCAAGTACGGACTTGATGCTGGCGGTTCCGGCATTGGTTGGAACGGCACCACGACATCAGTGACCGATGGCGTTGCCGACGGTGTCACCGGCCTCTTCTACGGAGGAAACGGTGCGGGTCAGCTCCTCGCTCAGCTCGCTGGTGTGGTTGTTCTTTGGACACTGATCTTGGGCGTGGCCTTTGCCTTCTTCAAGATTCAGAACGCTCTGACCAAGGGCGGAATCCGAAGCGATGCCGACGAAGAAGTTGCAGGCCTCGATATGGCCGAGATGGGCGTGTTCGCCTATCCGGAATTCTCGGGAACCCACGAGGGTCTCGTCTCGAGCGACGCCTGAGCTTCAACGCTCCTTGCAGTGTCGGCCCGGTTTCGGCCGGGTCGACACTGGGCGGGAATCGACCCGCAGCCCGCACATTCCATCAAGACATCCAAGGCACCGTGATCGACACGGAGATGCTGGGATGCGAATCTTTCTCGCCGGAGTGGTCCGGCCCAACCATGGCAACCATGACTGCAGGAAAACTCATGACCTCCTCATCTTCAGAGAAGTCTTCGAAGGGCGCCAAGGTCGGCTCGAACGTTGACCTCACGTTTGCCGCCGAGTGGAATGCACTCGATAAGCCGACCCGACGACAGATCCGTCGTCTCGTGCGTATTGGCCGTCCGCAGGAGAATGCCGATGATGCTCGTATGGCTGTGGGGTTTGCCGCTTACCAGCGCACCCGTCCCTGGTTCCGTTTCTTTTGGTTGTGGTTTACCCCGCTGATGGTCGCCGGCGTCATTGCCGGATTCGCAGTGCACCCGATCATTATTGGCATGGTTCTTGCCGCTGCAGGTAACGCCTATCTCGTTCGTCGGGCATTCAAGAAGACTGAATGGCTGAACGAGCCACTCCTCAAGGGCGACGCAGACAACTAAATGAGTTCGTACAACGAAGAAGGGCCGCCCGAGGGCGGCCCTTCTCGCGTTCGCTAACGAAGTAACTAGGCGTTGACGGTCTCTGCAGCAGCTTCGATGCCACTGCCGAATCGCTTTGAGATAACAAGAGCACTCACAACAACCACAAGTGCTACGCCAGCAACGACGTAGCGCATGTTGTTGTGCTGCAACTCGATAATGGCGGGAAGCATCAACAGCGACACAAGGTTCATCACCTTGATGAGCGGGTTGAGTGCCGGGCCGGCGGTGTCCTTGAAAGGATCACCAACGGTGTCACCGATGACAGCAGCTTTGTGGGT
>WLMU01000136.1 GCA_009700115.1 Actinomycetota bacterium | reverse complement strand
TCGGCTACGACTCGAACCATGAACCGACCTATGCCGCTGCGGTTCAGGTCGTTCAGGGCGGAACGTTCACACTCGTTTCCTGAGGCCGGCATGTCCCGAATGGGTCATTGCGGTAGTGACCGGTAGGATTATGACCGTTGGGACGACCGTCGGTCGTCCGGCGGCATCCAGAGGGGTGTCGCACCCTCCCTCTTGGAAAGCCAACCAATGCCTACATTCGCCGATCTGGGCGTTTCGCCTGATCTCACCGCTGCCCTCGAGTCACGCGGCATCATGTCGCCATTCGCAGTGCAAGAACTCACCATTGCCGACGCGCTCGCTGGTCGTGACGTCTGTGGCAAAGCTAAGACTGGTTCGGGCAAGACGCTCGCATTCGGTCTTCCGTTGCTCGAAAAGGTAAAAGGCGCGCAAGCCCGACGCCCGCTCGCACTGATTTTGGTTCCGACTCGTGAACTCGCCACGCAGGTGCGCGACGAACTCGCGCCACTGGGCGAGGTTCGCGATGTCACCGTTACCGCGATTTACGGCGGAGCGAAAATGGAAACGCAGGTTGCGGAACTCGAAAAGGGTGTCGAGATCGTCGTCGCCACCCCTGGCCGCATGATCGACATGATCGAGCGCAAAGAGATTTTCCTCGACGACATTGCTCAAGTTGTGATCGATGAAGCCGACCGCATGGCCGATATGGGGTTCCTTCCCCAGGTCGAGTGGATCCTTCGCCATGTTCCTGGTCAGCATCAGACACTTCTGTTCTCTGCAACCCTCGACGGAGTCGTCGACACGCTCATCAAGCGCTATCAAACTGATCCGGCGATGCACGAGGTTGTTTCCGAGCAGGTCACCGTCGAGCAGATGCAGCACCGCTTCTTGCAGGTGCACGACATGGACAAGGTGAAGGTCGCAGCCGCAATTATTCACAATTCAAACCGCACCATCATCTTCGTGCGCACCAAGCGCGCTGCCGATCGGGTCGCTGAAAATCTTCGACGCGAGGGTGTCGATGCAGCATCGATTCACGGAGACCTGCGCCAGAGCCAGCGCGAGAAGGCACTGAAGGATTTCAGCGATGGAAAGTTGAAAGCACTCGTGGCCACCGACGTTGCTGCTCGAGGCATTCATGTCGATGAGGTCGACGTTGTTATCCATTACGACCCGCCGGAAGATTCGAAGGCCTATCTCCATCGTTCCGGCCGTACGGCCCGCGCTGGGGCCAAGGGCGTCGTTGCCACACTCGTCATGTGGAACGAAGAACTTGAGGTCAAGCGTTTGTTGAAGCGTTTGAAACTGAACCAGCCCATCGTTGAGGTGTTTTCGAACGACAAGCGCCTTGCCGATCTCGCTGCGTGGGATCCACGCACTGATTCTGCAGTTGGCTGAACGTGTCCGATCCCGGTCGGGACTACGAAACCTCGCTTGCGCCGAGTCGCCGTCGTCGTGATGGTGTGCATTACACACCTCGAGCCGTTGCCGATGAACTGGTGGCTCGTGCATTCCTGAGTCATAGAGAGCTCATCGCTTCAGGTGCTCAATTCGTTGTCTGTGACCCCACCTGCGGCGCTGGTGTCTTCCTCATTGCCGCGGCGGATGCACTTGTGGCCGGCGGTCGTAGTCCGTTGAGTGCTCTCGGATGCTTGTATGGCATGGACATCGATCCGAATGCGCTTGATGTTGCGCGCGCAGAACTCACCGTGTGGGCGCAACAACATGGCCTCGACGAAACGCTGCCAGTCACGCTCGTTGTAGGCGATGCGCTGAACGATCCATGGCCCGAAGATGGGCGCCTCGATGTCGTGGTCGGCAATCCACCCTTTGGTGGACAACTCGCCGGCGCAACAGTGCGCGACGAGGCCGCAGTTGCAGGGGCGGCGCGCATCCTTGGTCGACCGGCGGGATACACCGATACTTCCGGCGTGTTGCTGGTTCGTGCACTCGACGCAGTTCGAGCCGGAGGGTCTGTGGTGTTCGTGCAGCCGCTGTCGGTACTCGGAACCCGTGACGGATCAACGGTTCGTGACCTTGTGGGCAATGCGCTTGAGTCGATTTGGATTCCCGATGCGCAATTGTTCGATGCCGCAGTCAGTGTTTGTGCCCCTGTTTTACGCAAGCCACAGGGTTACGGAGTTCAACGTTCATCCGATGTAATTCCGTCGTGGACCGAACTTGCTGCCGATGCAATGGGAGTTCCGCCGTTGCGACTCACGGGCGAACCCCTTTCATCGATGGCTGATTGCACTGCGGGATTCCGCCATGAGTTCTACGAAGTGGCAGCAGCTGTTGTGGAACACGGAAGTGATTCCGAACGAGATGCCACGCTTCCTCGGCTTGTTACGGTCGGACTCATTGATCCCGCCAGGCTGTTGTGGGGGACTCGTCCTGCAAAAGTCGCGGGCGCAACGTTTGCGCGTCCACTCGTTGATGTCGCGAAACTTTCGAAGCCGTTTCTCTTACGCAGACTGCCGAAGGTTCTTGTTGCCACTCAAACTCGCGTGATTGAAGCAGTCGCCGATCACGACGGAACATTGTGGCCATCGGTCCCAGTTATTTCGGTATTGCCGATTGATAGTGACCCGGAGATCATCGATCTTTTGCTTGCCGCGCTCTTTGCTCCACCGGCATCGGTGTGGGCGGCGCGATTGGCAGCAGGCACCGCTCGTAGCCCGGGTGCGATCCGGTTGAGTGCGACGCAACTCGAGAACCTCCCTCTTCCCAGTGACCATGATCGATGGGCGGAAGGGTCCCGGCAGCTACGAGAAGGCGAGTGGGACGCTGCTGCTGTGACACTCACCGGCGCCTACGGTCTTGGGCCAGAAGCGGAGCAAGCCGTTCTGAACTGGTGGATTCCTCGATCTGTGCGGGCCCGCAAAGGCACCGTGTAAGCCGGTTTCGCCGAAATCTTTGACCGCGGCCCCATTGGGCTGGCAACATTGCTGTTCACATCACGAGTGGCCCGGATTTCCGGGCTCGGCAACCTGGGGCGAACACCCAAGGTGCCAACCCACCATTTGGTGGGGATGCGGCCTCCACCTTCCGGTGGCGGCAACAACCAGTTCGAGGAGTTGCATTGACCGAAGTAAATGTTCGGGCGCCCCTGAGCGTCGAACCGCTACCCGCCTCTGGCGCGTGGCAACCCGGTGACCCGGTTGGTCAACGGCGTTTCGTCGCGTTCGATGTGAACCGAAAGTTTCAACTTGAAGGTGGCGGTTCGCTTAAGGGCGTGACTGTTGCTTATGAAACCTGGGGCGAACTGAACGCCGACGCCTCGAACGCCATTCTCGTTTGCCATGCGCTGACTGGTGACAGTCATGCAGCAGGCCCGAGCGGCCCGGGACACCCCACTGATGGTTGGTGGGATCCGCTCATTGGTCCGGGCCGAGCAATCGACACGAATCAGTACTTCGTCGTGTGCACGAACGTGCTTGGCGGTTGCCAAGGCACAACCGGGCCTTCGTCAGTCGATCCCGACACTGGTCGTCGGTACGGCTCGTCATTCCCGGTCGTGACGATTCGTGACATTGTGCGAACTCAAGCCGCGGTTGCCGATGAACTCGGCATTGCAAAATGGTTTTCGGTTATCGGTGGATCGATGGGCGGAATGCAAGTTCTTGAATGGGGAATCATGTACCCCGATCGCGTGCGGTCACTTGCGCCGCTCGCGAGTTGTGTTGCTGCAAGCGCGTTTCAGATTGGTCAATCAAGCGTGCAGCGAAGCACGATCGTTCTTGATCCCAAATGGAATGGCGGCGACTACTACGACGCTGCTCCAAACGAAGGCCCGCACTTTGGTCTTGGGTTGGCGCGCGAACAAGCAACGCTCACCTATCAGAGCGAAGAACTGATCGACGTGAAACAAGGCCGCCACGAAAAAGATGTGATGGATCGAGGCTTCGCGCCGTGGCAACGCTTCGCGGTCGAGGGCTATCTCGATTACCAGGCCGAGAAACTGATTCGCCGATTCGATGCCAACTCGTATCTGGTGATTAATAAAGCCATGGACCTCCACGATGTCGGTCGTGGTCGTGGCGGGTTGCAGCGCGCCCTTGCTCGACTCTCGGCTCCGGTGCTGACACTTTCCATCAGTAGCGATGGGCTTTATCCAACGCGCCAGCAACAGTTCCTTCACGATGAGATCGTTAGCAACGGCGGAAGCAGTCGCCACGAAATCATTCATTCCAAAGCGGGCCACGATGGTTTCCTCACCGAACATCAGGCTGTTGGTGCCGCGCTCAAACCTTTTCTTGCTGAAATCGAAACGAACCTTAAAAACTCATGACGAACAATCACGACAATTCTGAACTTCATCCTGAGACCCGCGCTATTCGTGCTGGTCGGGCCGATAACGACACGGCGCTTGCCCCAATCCTTTGGGCAACCACCACATTCGTGACGCCCACGGTCGCCGAAGCTCGCGAGATGGCGACCGGCGTCGGTTCTTCACGGTTCTATGGCCGGTATGGCAACCCCACAGTTGCTGGTTTCGAAGACGCAATCGCCCAACTCGAAGGTGCAGAAAAGGCCCGCGCCTTTGCTTCGGGAATGGGTGCAATCAGCGCGGTGGTGTTGGGACTGTGTTCGAAGGGCGATCACATCGTCACGCAGAACCAGTTGTATGGAGCAACACAACTTCTGTTTCAAGCGGTGTGTCCGCGCTTCGGTATCGATGTCACGTTTGTCGATGGCACCGAACCCGGCGCGTTCGCTGCTGCGGTGATCCCGGGGCGTACCACCATGATCTATGCCGAGACTCCGGCCAACCCGCGTCTTGATCTTGTTGATCTTGCGGAACTCGGCGCCATCAAGGGGCCCATCAAGGTTGTCGATTCGACCTTTGCGACCCCTCTTGCGCAACGTCCGCTTGAGTTCGGTATCGACCTTGTGGTGCATTCGGCCACGAAGGGAATCGCCGGGCATAACGACGCAACGATCGGCGTCGTTGCTGGATCGGCCGAGAACATCGATTGGCTCTATTCGTACGCAGTGATTCAAGGCGCGGTGGCATCACCATTCGATGCCATGAACGCGCTACGTGGACTGCGAACCTTGGGCGTTCGGCTTGAGCGTCAAAGCAAGAACGCTGGAGTGTTGGCCCAATTCCTTGAATCGCACGCCAAGGTAAAGACTGTGCGTTGGCCGGGCCTTGCATCGCATCCGCAATATGAATTGGCACAGCGTCAGCTCGATCTGCCGGGTGGGCAGTTGGCCTTTGAACTCGAAGGCGGACTCGACGAGGGCCGCACCTTTGTTGAAGCGGTGCAGATTGCGCAATTGGCGACGTCGCTCGGTGGGCCAGAAACGCTTGTGACACACCCAGCATCAACCACGCATGTGGCGTTGAGTCCTGAGGAACTCGCGGCAGCTGGGATCGAACCCTCAACCATTCGCGTATCGGTTGGGCTTGAGCACGCCGACGACCTCGTTGCCGATTTCGCGCAAGCTATCGATCAGATTAAGTAGTCGTCATGCCGGAGATGCTCGAGGTTGAGATCTACCGGCGAGCAGCGGCAGCAACGTTGGGTCGACGCATCGTTGCCGTTGACGCGCCTGACACATGGTTCCTCAAAGGCGGCACTGATC
>WLMU01000135.1 GCA_009700115.1 Actinomycetota bacterium | reverse complement strand
TGGTGCTCGCCCATTCCGATCCCGGTCACGCCAACTGGATCGATACTGAAGGCCGCAATCTCGGCACGATGTTCTTCCGCTTCTTCTTGCCTGAGGGCGAGATCGAGAAGCCCACATGCGAGGTCGTGAAGTTCGCGGATCTCACACCTGATTTGGTCTGATCGATGGCAAACGAATCGCTGCGCACCGAGCGCGAGGGTTCCGTTGTCACCGTCACAATCGATATTCCGCCGCACAACATCGTTGGGGCGGACTTCGTAATCGGCCTGTTTGGGCTGTTGCCCGAACTCGAAGGCGATGATTCGATCTCGGTCGTTGTGTTCCGCAGCGCCGATCCCGACTTTTTCCTCATGCACGGTGACGTCGAAGCGATCCTTGCGTCAGCGCCTTCCGACGAGCCAGTGACTGAACCGAACATTGCTGCGGTGTTATTTGAACGGCTGCATAACGCTCCGTTTCTCACGATCGGCGTACTCGACGGCTACGCGCGCGGTGGGGGATGTGAAGTCCTTTCCGCTCTCGACATTCGCATCGGTACGTCGCGTGCGGTGATTGGTCAGCCTGAAGTGGCGATGGGCATTCTCCCCGGCGCCGGTGGAACGGTGCGCTTCGCCCGTCAGCTTGGTCGGGCCAAAGCACTCGAACTCATCCTGAGTTGTCGTGATGTCACCGCCGATGAGCTGTTGGCGATGGAGTGGTTGCAAGCACTTGTTCCGACAAGCGGACTCGATGCAGCCGTGTCGGCCTATGTCAAACAGTTCGCTTCACTTGAACGCCGATCAGTTAGCGCCGTGAAGCGGGTTATCGATGCCGCTATCAACGAAGATCCCGCAGCACTAACACTCGAGAGCGCGGAACTGAACGCCGCGATGGTTGCTGGTGCACATGTGCAACCGATGCAGCGTTTCCTCGCTGCTGGTGGTCAGACGCGTGAAGGTGAAGTCGGTTCGATTACTCCGTTGCTCGACGTCATGCGTCAGACCGACTGACGTTGCGGAGTTTTGTCAGACTTTTTGCATCGGCTGATGTGGTTCAGCGGGCAATGCAACCTTGATGGTGTCGCCGACGCGAACCGTTCCGCCGCGAACCACAACCGACATCACGCCATTGCGAAAGAGTTGCGGTCCAACTTCGGGTTTGAACGAAACTGCGGCGCGCAGTCCCTCTTGAAATTTGTCGATCTGCGAGCACGGATCGCGAAAACCGGTGAGAGCGACGATGACGTCGGTGCCAAGGCGCAACGTAGAGCCCGCAGGTAGTTGACCGAGTTCAATACCTTGGGTGGTGAGATTCTCCCCAAATCCGCCAAACGGGACATCGAAACCTTCGCTGCGCAGCCCCTCATGGACCTCACTGGCCACAAGGTGAACCTGGCGAAGGTTGGGACGGCTCGCGTCCTTCTTCTGGCGGCTCAGGTGTTGGGTGGTTGGACCGGAGTGGGCGTCGCCCTCGATGCCGATGCCAGCAAGGAAGACGGCCTCAACGATTGAAGGCTTTGAAAAGTTGTGCCCGCCATCGGAATGAAGGCTGGTGACGGTTCCTTCGAGCGCATGAGTCATGGGCTTAGTTTGCCCGCTCGCGGTCAGGAAAGGTCGGAGAATTTCACGACCCGAGTTTCGAGCTGCGTGAGCGGTTCGGTCGGTATGAGGAACCGCCAGAACATCGTGCCGTGTTCGAGGCCACGAGTATCGAGCCAGTTGGGAAGACCAGGATCGGAGTGGGCGAGGATCATTCGCCACGAACCGTCGTCGGCAACCTCGGTCTGCACTCGGTTGAGAGAGACCAAGCGTCGGTCGTAGTTCGGCGTCTGCATGTGATTGTTGAACAACACAATGTTGGCGAACGTGCACCGTGGCCAACTTCCGCGAATCTCGAGCGCCTCGTCGGGGGCCAACTTCCATCGAGATGATCGGTAGATGTTGTCGGTGGCCGCGTAACCAATACCGAGATTGCCGTCGTGGGCGGGTGGATTAGTGAACGCGTTCGGTTCGGCTGATACCCACGGAATCGCGCCAGGAGGCATTGGGTTATGACCCCAGTCGGCGGTAACCGAGCGGAGGAACGTGATGGCACGGCGAATGTTGGCGGCCACTGCAGCATCGTCGGGCACCGGAGGAGGGCCCGGATCGTCGAGCGGTTCAATCAAGAGCGGAATGTGCAGACTTGGATCGAGCGCGGCGCAACGTTTCCATTCAAAATAGTGACGAGTGGTGATGGAACCGGCTTCGGGATCGAGTCGCAACCAGTTCGGTCCGCTGCCTTGCGGTGACGCGATGAGCTCGTAGTTGCCTGCCGCGTCAACCTCGAATTCGGTGTCGTTGAGCGTGTGGCCGAGTTTCTGCGACATGGTGCCACCGGCCGTGCCGATTTCAACGGTGAACGACGTGTAACAAGCGTTCTCGATGTTGCCGCGAATTCGATACGACTTCGTGGGGTCGATAACAGTTCCGTAGTACACGGTGTCGGGGTTATCGCCGAGCAACTTCTTGTTTGGCATGAACCAACGGTTCCATCGCGGTCGCAGCGGATCGGCCTCGAGCCAGAACTGCAGTGAATGGTGCAAACAATGCATTGCGAATTCTCGATACGACGCTCGGTCGAGATCGGAATCAAAGTTCCAACGCGGATCGTCCGCGTCGGTATTGATTGCAGCAATGAGTTCGGCCAGTTCGGCCATGGCAAGCGCGGATTCCATTGTTCCCCCTAAGAAGTCTTTTGTGATCCTACGGTTCGAATGCCGATCATGCCGGGGCTGTGGTTGGATGTCGATAGACATTCCGCATTGGAGATTTCGTGTCACTTGCGCTTTTGCCCGAACTTGTTGAGCCATTTGTCGCTGGTTTGCTCGGCGCGTGCGATGTTGACGGCGGACCAACCGATGAACAACTAGCGGTCTTGCAAGCGATTGTGCTGCAGGTCTGGCACCGATCCGATCTTGATCTGCATGCGCAGATGCCACTCGCCCCGCAACAACTCGCGGCAATCGTTACGTCACCGACCGATCGCCGCCATTTTCAAGAACTCATCGTGACGCTCGAAGCCTGTCGTCACCCGCTCACTGACGCGCAACTCGATCGCGCGGAAGACTACGAACGCGCGATCGGCATCACTGGCCCCGATGCGGCGCTGTTTCGTACGATGGTCGACCAAGGAACCGAACAAGCGAAGGCGGACTTCGCAAGGTTCCTTCTCGGCAACACCAACGAGCGAGTCGAACCATCGCTTCGTGATGCGGTAGCTATCGACGGCGCAAGTGAACCAGAACTCGTCGCACGGATCGAGAAGTTGCGTGCTTGTGCGCCCGGCACGCTTGGCCACGCATATATCGAGTTTTATGACCTTGCCGGCCTGCCCTTGCCTGGCGTCGAAGCATCTCCGATGAATCACTTCTATGTGGGCCATGACATGACTCATGTGATTTCCGGAATGGGGACCACGGCCGAAGCTGAAGTCGCGCTCAGTGCATTCCTGATGGGAATGGCCGACGATGAGGTGAACCGGTCGGCGCTTCTTGCCTCGCTCATCGTTCACGAAGCGGGGTTCGGTGATTCAAACAAGGTCAAAGCCGAGCAGGGGATCTTGGCCCGGCCCGGAGCGGCCGAACTGATGGCTGCTGAGATTGTCCGGGGTGGCGAATGCCGCGCCGACTTCTCTCGGATCGACCACTTAGCCATGGCCGATCGGCCATTGGCCGACGTCCGTGCTGAGTTTGGTGTCCTCACCCCAATAAACCCGAACGATGGACATCACCTGTTCTGGTGACTGACGGCCGAATGGGGCCTCATCGGGGGCTCCCGGTAGAGTTCACCTTCGTTCTGGGAGGGCTGAGATGGCCAATAAGTGGTTTGAAACCGTTGCCGTGGCACAGCGCCGGGCCGAGAAGCGTCTGCCGAAGTCGGTGTATGGCGCCATCATCGGTGGTGCCGAAAAGGGTCTGTCGCTTAACGGCAACCTGACCTCGTTCGACCAACTCGGACTCGCCCCGCATGTCGCTGGTCTTCAAGCCGAACGTTCGATGAACACCTCGGTGTTCGGTCTCGACATCTCGATGCCCGTCATCATTTCGCCCACTGGCGTGCAGGCTGTGCATCCCGACGGTGAAGTTGCCGTCGGTCGTGCCGCCGCCAACCGTGGCATCCCGATGGGTCTCAGCTCATTCGGCAGCAAGTCGATGGAAGACGTTGCTGCGGTGAACTCGCAACTGCTGTTCCAGATGTATTGGAGCGGTGGCCGCGATGTCATGGTGCAGCGTCTCGAGCGTGCCAAGGCCGCCGGCGCGAAGGGCATCATCCTCACGCTCGACTGGACCTTCTCCAACGGTCGCGACTGGGGAAGCCCCTGGATCCCCGAGAAGCTCGACCTCAAGACGATGATCAAGCTGTCGCCGCAAGCACTGTCAAAGCCCAAGTGGCTGCTCGCGTATCTCAAGACCGGCAAGCTTCCCGATCTCAGCGCGCCGAACATGGCGCACCCCGGTCAAAAGCCTCCGGCGTTCTTTGGTGCGTACTACGAGTGGATGCAGATGCCTCCTCCCAGTTGGGAAGACATCGCATGGTTGCGTTCGCAGTGGGACGGACCATTTGTGGTCAAGGGTGTGTGCCGCGTCGACGATGCCAAGCGCGTTCGCGATCTCGGTGCCACGGGCCTTTCGGTTTCAAACCACGGTGGCAACAACCTCGACGGAACCCCGTCGCCGATTCGTGTACTTCCTGCAATTGCTGGCGCAGTTGGTAACGAGATCGACGTTGTACTCGACGGCGGTATTCGTCGCGGTAGCGATGTCGTGAAGGCTGTTGCTATGGGTGCGAAGGCCGTCATGATCGGCCGTGCGTACTTGTGGGGCCTTGCTGCCAATGGTCAGGCTGGCGTCGAAAACGTTCTCGACATCCTGCATGGCGGCATCGACTCATGCCTGCTTGGCCTCGGCAAGTCGCATATCAGCGAACTCACGCCCGACGATGTGATCGCCCCGCGCGATTTCTTCGTCACCCTCGGCGACAAGTAACTAGCTGCGGTTCTTTGCTGCTTCCTGCATGGCGATTTTCGTGTTCGCAACCGCAACCATTGTTCGAACCCGTTCGGGCACGCTGAGTCGCAATTGGGCCTGAATCTGCGACACGTCCACGCCGCGCTCGTCTTCGAGATCGTTCACACCTGAACGGTTGATCTCGTCACGACGCGGGTTGGTCATGGGTGAATCCTACGGTCAGAGGATTGAAACGGGAATGCGCTTTTTGCCGACGCCTACTGGCTTCGAGTGATCGACGCTGACGGACGGGCGAATCGCGCCGCCGTTGGCTTCAAGCTCGGCAAGTGCTGTTTCGCCATGTCCGAACACGCATTCCGGGTCGGGAGCATCGAGCGGAAGACCGGTGAAGAACTTGGTTGCCATGCAACCGCCACCGCATGCGTCGTAACTACCGCATGAACCGCATGCGCCCGGGTTGGTGGGTTCGCGAAGTTCGGTGAACAGATCGGACGATTGCCACACTGCAGCAAAGCCACCTTCACCGTGAATCGAGCCGGCCTTGAAGTTGTCGTGCAGAACGAACGGGCAGGCGTAGACATCGCCAACCGGATCGATCAGACACACAACACGACCAGCACCACAAAGGTTGAGACCAGGAAGCGGTTCGCC
>WLMU01000134.1 GCA_009700115.1 Actinomycetota bacterium | reverse complement strand
GGCGATCGAGAAGGTCGCAAGCGCTTGACCGCTGGCGGTGAAACGAAGTTCCGGATCAGCGGTGCAGTTTCCGACGAGTACCACGGTGTTATCGAATGCCATTAGATGTGTCCTCCCACTCAACCGGCAGTAGCCGGGGTGGCGTCGCCCATCAGACCGCGGCGAGCGGCCTCTTTTTCGGGCAGACGCATGACCTTGTGGCGAACAACCTCGTCCGCGATGTGGAGAACACGCTCGACCTCGTGCAGATCGCGACCTTCGGTCGAAATCTCAAGCACGACGTAGATGCCTTCCCACTTGTGGTTGATCTCGTAAGCGAAACGCCGACGACCCCAACGATCGGTCTTGGCAACGGTTCCGCCGCCGGCCACAACGAGTGTGTTGACCGTGGCAAGCATTGCGTTCACTGCAGTGTCTTCGACGTCTCCGTCGAAAATAACCATGAGTTCATACGCTCGCATGAGCGCATCACCTCCCTCTGGATCCGGACCGCAAGGCGGGAACCGGAGCCCCGAAAGCTCAGGGCAGGGCTTCAATTGGAGATGGAACCCTACCGGAGGGTGTCCCAAACCCCCAAGAGCGGTTCGGCCTGTTCAGCAGGCCTCGGCCAGCGTCACCGTGGCATCAGGCCCAATTCCCCAGTCCTGGAGCCGACCTTGGGCCATTTCGATGGCCAATCGATAGGGCCGACCCGCCCGGAATCGCGGGCAATTCGTCGTGTCCGCCGGGCACAGACCCATGTCTGCGGCACCCACGAATTCCCCCGCTGAATCGATCCAGGCGATGGAAAGCGGCAGCAATGTGTCCTCCATCCAGAACGTTCGATCGGAGTCGGCGTCGAACGAGAACACCATCGCCTCACCACCAGCGATAAGTGGATCGGTAATTTCCGAAAGACCCTGCTGACGTTCCAGCTCGCTATCAGCCAGCCACACGCAGTGCACCTCGATCGAACCATCGGCGTGACGAATACGCAGCGTCACTTTCGTAAAGCCATGGCTGCGCAATGACCCTTCCGTTGCAGAGGGTGACTGCGCAATCGTCTGTTCGTTCGACGAAGCACTCGAACCACAACCGACAGCAACGAACAACAGCGCCACGAGTCCAACAACACCGACTGCGCGTCGCGTCATTGGTCAGACCGGAGAAATTGGCGTGCCGTACAACCCAAGCGTTTCAGCGGTACGAGCTTCAAGCGAATAACTTTCGGCAGCCGAAGGGAAGCGGCCGGTGCGTACATCATCGGCATATGCGCCGAGTGCACGAACGCCTTCAGCCCCGAGATCGGCGTAGCGACGAACAAACTTGGGAAGCACGCGATCTTCAATACCAAGGACGTCGTGGAAGACGAGCACTTGGCCGTCACAGCCAGAGCCAGCGCCGATGCCGACCGTAGGGATATCGATGGATTCGGTAATCATGCGGCCGACTTCGTCGGGGACACCTTCAATAACAATGGAAAAACACCCTGCGTGGGCAAGGGCTTTTGCGTCGTCGACGAGTGCAAGAGCTGCCTCGTGCTTGCGTCCTTGCACCTTGAACCCGCCCATGGCGTTCACTGATTGAGGGGTAAGGCCGATGTGGCCCATGACGGGAATCTCTGCATCGATAAGCGCCTCGATCATCGGGAGTCGCTTACGACCGCCTTCGAGTTTGACGGCCTGCGCACCTGCGCGAATAAGTGCTGCAGCATTCGTCACCGTGTCGGCAACCGACACGTGGTAACTCATCCACGGCATATCGGCGACGATGAGCGACGCCGGAGTTGCGCGTGCAACTGCAGCGGTGTGATGCGCCATGTCAGGAATCGTCACCTGCAGGGTGTCCTCGTAACCAAGAACAACCATTGCGACAGAATCGCCAACGAGAATCATGTCGATGCCAGCAGCATCGGCCATGCGTGCTCCGGGCGCGTCGTAGGCCGTGACCATCACCAACGGCACATCGCCGCGTCGGACCTTGCGGCCCTGAACCGATGGAACAGTGATTCGCGTGCTCATTTGGAGCCTCCTGCCGTCCAGTGCCCCTCGGCTACCGGCGGATGTTTACGACGCTATCGGTCCGCCACCCTCACCACAAAGATGGTCGACCTAATTGATCGGAGCGGGCTCTACCGGCTGTGTGGTCAGGGTCGTTGAAGTGGTGGAACTCGTCGAGGACGTGGTCGACGTGGAGGTCGTCGCGGCCTTTACCGTCGTCGAGGTGGACGAGCTTGAACTGGTCGAACTCGGCTCAGTGCTCGTCGTCGTCGAGCCCAAATTGGTCCCGTCATCGGTGGGATAGGGGAACGGACACGAGGACTTCCCCTTGGTCGCCACTGTCATGTACTTACGCCAGATTGTGGCGGGGAATGACCCACCGGTCACCGACATCCCGTGCACCGACTTCATGAACGTGCCATCTGGAAAACCCACCCATACGGCGGTCGTCAGTTTGCAGGTGAAGCCCACAAACCATGCGTCGCGGTAATTCTCAGTCGTACCCGTCTTCCCTGCCGCCGGCTGACCAATCCTTGCTCCGGTTCCCGTGCCACCCTCGACCACCTGATTGAGGATGTAATTCACCTTCGCGACGGCCTTCGTATCAAGTACCCGCTTGCGCACCGACTTGTTCTCATAGAGCACATTGCCCTTGGCGTCGGTCACCTTGGTGACAACCGTCGGCTTGATGTGCTCGCCGTTGTCCGCGAGTGTCGAATATCCCGACGCCATATCGAGCACCGAAACCTCACTCGTGCCCAGCGTCAATGCGGGCACTGCTTTCAGCGGACTCGTAATTCCCATCTGCTTCGCGAGATCAGCAACGTTCTGAGGTCCGACATCCATCATGAGTTGCGCATAGGCCGTATTCGATGAGCGCATCGTCGCGGAGATGAGATCGAGTTCGCCCAAACCTGCATCGGCGTAATTACCAACACTCCAATCGCGCCCGCCATCCGCTTTCGGAATCACGATTCGCGACGGTGCGTCGTACATTTTCGACATCGGCATCTTTTGATTCATCGCTTCAGCGAGCGTGAACGCTTTGAACGAAGAACCTGCCTGCCGACCTGCGCCGCCACCATCGGTGCCGACGGCCAGATTCACCTTTGAGTACTTACCCGTTCCGTTGAAATCAAGACCTCCGACCATTGCGCGCACGGCCCCTGCGTCATCGATTGATACCAATGCGGCGGAAGGATCATTCGGTTGGTTAAGTGTCGACTTGATTGCATCAGCCGCCGCACCCTGATCGGTCATGTCAAGGGTTGTGTAGACGCGAAGTCCTCCGCCGTAGACCTGGGCATCGGTAAATCCGCCGTCGGTGGTCAGCCAATGACGCACGTAATCAACGAAATATTCCGTTCCCCATTCAGGGTGCGTCACCGTTCCGTAGTTGTTCTGTGTGCTTCGCACCAGAACGTCACTCCAGTTGTTTGCTTTTGCTGCGGTCGCTTCCTCTTCAGTGATGTCACCCGTCTCCACCATCGCGTCAAGCACTGAAGCCCTGCGATCAATCGCGGTCTGATGGCTGCGCGCTGCTTTCGGATCGTTCTCCGGCAACTTCGCATCGGCAGTTTCTGGTGAACGAATAAGGCCTGCGAGATACGCCGCCTCAGGCAACGTCATTTGATCAAGATTTTTTCCGAAGTACACGCGAGAAGCCGCTTCAATGCCGTAGGCACCGCGTCCGAGGTAGATCGTGTTGAGGTAGCGGGTCAGAATTTCCTGTTTCGATAACTCGCGCTCAACCTTGACCGCGAGTGCCGCTTCTTTGATCTTTCGCGTAAATGTCCGCTCTTGGGTGAGGTACACGTTCTTCACATACTGCTGAGTAATGGTCGAACCGCCCTGAGAAACTCCGCCATTACGAAGGTTGGTCCACAGCGCGCGCAAAATTCCTGTTGGATCAACGCCGCCGTGTTGGAAAAATGTTCGGTCCTCCGCCGACAGCACCGCATCAACAATGACCGGCGGAATCTCATTCCACGCGACAGAAATGCGGTTGACTCCGCCCGATAGTTGGGCGATGGAATTATCTGCCGTGCAACCTGACGAAACATCTGACGAACACATGAACGTCGTTTGCAATTGCGGTGGGTCTTTGTCTGGAAGTGGAACCTGAGTGAAGAGATAGCCAGCACCGGCCATCAACAGCAATCCAACCAGGCCGATGGCAAAGAAGGCGCGACGCCAGCGCCAGAAAATGCTGCGGCGAACGCGAGAAGACTCCGCGTTGCGAGGTGCGCGCGACGAACGACGTCCGGAAGCGGCGGAGCCGCGGGTGGAGGGGGGCATAAGAAAAGGGGCTCAGGCTGAGCGAGCTGGGTTCAACAAGAAGGTACGGGCCAAATGATTCCAATGGCACGCGGGGCAGACTTCGACGACATAACAGGCGAATTCGCCCTCTTTTGAGCGCTTCGTAAACGCCTTGAGTTCCTTGGCCGTCGTGATGCAGCGTCCAAATGCAGGAAGACGAGGACCAAAGACATAAGAAACCAGCACCAGTTTGTGGTCCTGACAGATCGGACAATCCTCACTGGTGGGTTGGCCAACTTCACGGGCCGCTCTCACAAGTTCGGGATGCGCATCGCAGACCTCGTGCTGGGCCAGTCGACCTTTCTTGTACTCAGAAATGAGGTGTTGACGCGCGAGTCGATAGTCGATCTCGCCGCCTCTGCCACTTGGGGCACCGCGGAAGGGTCGTGACGCGGTACCCATAGGTGCCGAGGCTAGCGACGGGTTGCGCCCATCGCGTTCCATCATCAGTTGTCGGTCCACCGTCAGTGCTGTCGACCGCGGAAGACTGACCATGTGAACGATTACGGATCCCCCCGCCCCTACCCGAGTCCCTCGAGTTCCTTTCCCGGCCGAGCCGAACTTCCACTCGACACCGTCACGTGGGGACCAGACCTGCCCGGCGACGACGCGTTGCGTCTCATCACCACCCCGAAGGGCAAGAAGATTCTCCAATTGGGTGTTGGTCTCGGGCACAACGCGGTGAGCTTGGCGCTCGCCGGAGCTCACGTCATCGCCGTCGATCACGACCTCACACGACTCGATGCCGCCCGCCAACTCGCCGAGGTCAACGAGGTCAAGGTGGAGCTTCACCAGGGCGACCTTGCCGATCTTGCGTTTGTTCGCGCCGATCAAATCGATCTCGCACTGTCGGTCTACGCGCTAGCTCGCGCCGATGACTTTGATCGAGTGTTACGGCAAGTCAACCGAGTGCTCCGAACGGGCGGAACCTTCAGCGTGTCGCTTCCTCATCCTGCATGGCTCATGCTCGACCATGATCCGGCGAGTTCCGCTCGCCTGGCCCGTCGCTACGGCGAAGACACCCCGCGCGATGTTGACGGCGTCGAAATCCATGCTCGGTCAATCGCCGAACTCTTCGGATCGTTCTCACGCGCCAACTTCCGCGTCGACTCGCTCCTCGAGCCCGAGGCTCGCTCCGGTCGCGCAACGGTGCCGTCGACCGTCATCATGCGCGGTCGAAAAGACGGCGTGTAGCGATTCGTTCTAGACGCCGGTCTTCCGTGCCGCCCACCAGGCATCAAGACGGCGTTTCGCTTCGTCTTCGCCGAGCGGACCTTCCTCTAACCGAAGTTCCATAAGGAAATCGAGCGCATCGCCAACATCGCGTCCCGGCGTGAGTCCGAGGTGGGTCATGACGGTGTTGCCATC
>WLMU01000133.1 GCA_009700115.1 Actinomycetota bacterium | reverse complement strand
GCAAACTCCGAGATGTCCGCACCAGCGGCAAAAATCCGATCGCTTCCGACAACTACTACCGCACCTGGCGGATTCGCCGTCAATGACTCAGCAGCATCACGTAATTCGCTCAATACCTTTGAGGACAAGGAGTTGACCTTGCCGTTCTGAAGACGAAGTACCGCGACACCGTCTTCTCTACGTTCGACTGCAACCAGTGGCTCTGACATGGAAAGCGACCCTACCGGGTCGCCTGTGAAGAATCAGCGCACGAGCGCCTGCGCCTCTACCACCCTCACGGGAAATTCCACCGTTCTTGTCAGCGTGCCAAGCGGTTCGCCGCCCAATTCGCTTGACGTCCATTCGGCACCCCAAGTGACAGTGACACGAACCCATTCCACTCCCCCGCTGGACCACATCGATGAACGGCCGAAGGTATGAGTGCATCCCGACCACTGCTCCGAAGGTCGTCGGCCAACGTCGTAGGCAATTCCCTGATCACACCAAATGCGTGTTCCATCTTCGAATTCCCATAACGAGGTTTCAGGCCATGCACTCACGCTTGCCCAGACGTCGCCTATCGATGCACTCGCTCTGACTCGCTCCCATGGCTGCTCAAGCCACATCCACATCGGCAGACCAACTAATTGAGCGCCGGGCGGATTTACCGCCGGGATTGGATCAGGAAGTTCGAGTCGACGTCGAGCTTCATCAACCGCTCGAGCAGTGACGCCGGCACCGCCAAACGGATCGCCGGGCTCGAAAGCGACATAGCGAGTGTGGACCCGCACACCGGTCTCGTCGGTGCACCCGAGCATGTAGAACTCACCGCGAACGGGATTGACCGGGCCCGACACCCAATCGACAACTGGAGTCGGATCAAGAACTGACATCACTGGCGCCACGACGGCGTAGTACCCGCAACGCCAACGCGCTCCTCCTGAAGTACTTGATCGCCAAGAACCCAATGTTCCGTCGCGTGTGACAACGACTATCGCTTCGGGTGCTCCGTTGACAATCCTCCCGATCGCTTCACCCCCACCAACACTCTCGTTAAGAGCAAAATCGGCCCCGATGAGTGACATCGCAATCGCCACCACGAGCCAAATTCTTTGTCGACGCACGCAGACCTCCAGATGTGAAGGTTGGGCACGTTAACGACAGCACCAAGCATGTTCTAGGCCAGATCGG
Source organism: Actinomycetota bacterium (assembly GCA_009700115.1). Lineage (GTDB taxonomy): Bacteria > Actinomycetota > Acidimicrobiia > Acidimicrobiales > Acidimicrobilacustridaceae > Acidimicrobilacustris. The sequence goes on along the minus strand of WLMU01000133.1, from coordinate 4,518 downwards.
CGATTCAGTTCAGACGATCTAGGTCGAAGGACTCAGTCAAGCAAACTATTTGCGGCGGCCCATGGGTCGAGGCGATGTGCAGCAACGTCATCGCTTGCTTTCCGCCAAGCATCTCCAGAAGCCAACTCTTCAACTCGTGCCGCCATCAACGAGTTCACAATGCGTCGAAGCTCTTGTTCGCGTCGCACGGCGCGACGACGTTCAAACTCTCCACTCGAACGTGACCATTCACCATGTTGTTGAATTGCTTGCCATAACAGCGAAGCCCCAACACCGTCGGTTGCGATTGTGCGAATGACGAGTGGGCGCCACTCTGACCCCGATCGCAACGACAACATCCGCTCAAGATCGGAAACAGTTTCATCGACACCAGCGCGATCGGCTTTGTTCACGACAAAGATGTCAGCGATTTCCATAAGGCCGGCCTTATTCGCTTGCACGGTGTCGCCCCAGCCTGGATTCACCACAACGATCGTCGTGTCTGCCTCACCAGCAATTTCGACTTCAACCTGACCAACACCCACCGTCTCAATCAGCACCCATTCCATTCCGACTGCGTCAAGAACTCGAGCAGCGTCAGGTACAGCAACGGAGAGTCCGCCAAGGTGACCACGAGTGGCCATCGATCGAATAAAGACATCGTCGTCGAGGACGTGTTCGTCCATCCGAACGCGATCTCCCAATATTGCGCCGCCCGTGAATGGCGACGACGGATCAATAGCCAGCACACCAACAGCAACCTCGGACAAACGCATTTCACGAACAAGTGCTGACGTGAGCGTCGACTTCCCGGCACCTGGTGCTCCGGTTATGCCCACTGTTGTTGCCCGACCCACAAGTTCGTGAGTGACTTCACTCACCGATCGAGCCTCGACACCTCCGCGCTCAACCTTGGAAAGCAAACGCGCCAGCGCAGAACGATCGCCTGAGCGCGCAGCATTGAGAAGTGTCGCCGGTTCAGCGTCGGCAGACGAGGTCATGACCCCACGCTAGGACAGCAACTGCCATCGGGCAGGACTGAGTTCCCCAAATACGCAGAGGGAACCACGCTCAATCAAAGAGAGACTGGGGTCTCGCCAATGACGTGATTCGCTGCGCCGGCATCAATAACTTCGGTCACGCCTGGAACGCGATCGATGAGAATGCGCTCAAGACCAGCCTTCAGCGTGACGGTTGAGGCAGGGCACGAGACGCAGGCGCCGATGAGTTCCACGGTGACCAAACCGGTCTCTTCGTTCACATCGTGCAGAAGCACATCGCCGTTATCGGCCTGAATAGCCGGGCGAATGACCTCGATGACTTTTTCGACCTGTTCACGCACGGGACGAGTCTATGGATTCATCGGCCCCGCGCCACACCCGAGCCTGCGATCCATCCCTTCCGTGCGAGACTCGTCCTGTGATTTCAGTCATCCTCGGACACCAAGGCGGTTGGGACGAAGCACTCATGGTGCTCGTCCCCATTGCGTTATTCATCGGACTCTTGTCACTTGCGAACAAGCGGGCCAAAGCGATTCAGGCCAAGCGCCTCAAGGAACAAGAGTCCGCTGCGGCAAGCGACCCCTCAACCCCCGGGAGCGACTCATGACGATCGAATCAGTGCAGTTCTTCGCCGACCCATGCTGCCCTTGGACATGGAACACAAGTCGTTGGCTCGTCGAGATAGCCGAACTCGCCGGAGTCGACATTGTCTGGCGCACGTTGTGTTTGGCGGAACTGAATAAGGACCGCGAGGTTTCCGAACATTTCCGTCCCAAGTTGGTGTGCAGTCGGCGGATGGCGCGACTTCTCGAGGCGCTTCGTGCGGAGGGCCGCAACGAAGAGATGCAAGCGATGTTCACCGCATACGGAACTCGCGTTCATCACGACGATCACGATCCCGGTGACGATCTCATCACTGCTTGTGCAACTAACTGCCGCGTCGATCTCGCATTCACCACCGACGCAATCAACGATGCATCCTGGGACACAGCAATCACGGATTCAGTCACCGAAGCAATGGAACTCGCCGGTCCCGACGTTGGTTCGCCGATTATTGCGGTGCCCGAACTCGGACGCGGTTTCTTTGGCCCCATCGTTTCTCCCCCGCCCACTGGTAAAGACGCACTTGCATTGTGGAATGTGCTGGAGGCTTCCTTCGCACTTCCGACGTTCTTCGAACTGAAACGAGGGCGACGCGACGGGGTTGCCTTCGGCTCCCGTCCGTGACGCGGTTAGAACACCGACACCGAGTTCCAACCGACTCGGCGACAACCTGGCTTTCGCCACGCAACGACGTCGTCATCGAACGGGCAATTGAAACCACCCCGTTGACAGCAACATTCGAAGCCCACGTCGGACCATTTCACAACTGGCATCGTGAGGTTGCGCTGACCTCAGATTCCGAGGGTCACGCGATCGTCAATGAAGTCGTGGACTACCAACTCGCGGTTCCGTTTTGGGGAGTGCTCTTTCGACCTGCTCTTCGCCATCACCTTCGACGCGCACCTCGCCCTGAAGGACATCAACCATGGTGGGCACCACCAGAAGCGCTTGATGCGCGCGCCGCGACCGTTCTTTCCATTCTTTGCGTGTTCGCTGTCGTCAGTGGTTACTTAGGCACACTGATTACTCAGACACTGACCTACGCTGCCGATCAATTCGGGGCAGGTACAGGCGAGCAGGGAACGCTCCTCGCAATCGTGCGCGTGGGAGTCCTTCTCTCTCTGGGGATTATGGCGCTGGCCGACAAACACGGTCGCCGTCGAGTTTTAGTCACCTGCCTCATCGCCTCGTGCGCGGTCACGGCTCTCGGTGCCGCATCAACCGGAATGATTTGGCTAGGGACGTCACAAACATTTGCTCGCGCGCTTTCAACTGTCGTCGTAATTCTCATCGCCGTCGTTGCCGCCGAGGAAATGCCTGCGGGAACGCGGGCATTCGCTGTTTCTGTTGTCACGATGACTGCAGCCCTTGGCGCGGGCCTGTGCGTGCTCAATCTCGTTTATGTCGACACCGCGCTCGGCGCGTGGCGGATCGCCTACCTCGTACCTCTTCTCGCTATTTACCCGTGCCTGCGTATGGCCCGACGGTTGCCGGAGACCAAGCGATTTGAGTCGCGTCGACTCCGTAACGCGACAGACACCAATCTTCCTGTAACTGATCGAATCAATTGGCATCGATTTGCAATGTTGGCGATTGGAGCATTCCTTTGGTCACTCTTTCTCGCCCCCGCCGCACAATTTCTCAATGAATTCCTGCGGACCGAACGCGGATTTTCAGGAATCCTGATCGCAGTCTTTGTTCTTGCTACGAACACCCCTGGGGGAATCGGAATAGTCATTGGCGGAAAATTGGCGGATAAACATGGGCGCCGAGTCATCGGAGCGATCGGTATCGCTGGCGGTGTGCTTTTCACGGTCATCTCGTATCTGTCATGGGGATGGCCGCTCTGGCTCGCGTCTGTTGCCGCCGCCGTGATTGGGGCAATCGCTATTCCAGCTCTTGCTGTCTATGGCCCAGAGCTCTTCCCCACGAGTCAACGCGGCACCGCTAACGGAGGCCTTCAGGTTGTCGCGGTTGCCGGCAGCAGCCTCGGACTACTCACCGTGGGCTGGCTTGCTGACCGCGTCGGCGGAATCGGCCAAGCAATGGCAATTGTCGCTATTGCTCCTGCCCTCCTGGTTCTCGTCGTGCTGTTCTGGTTTCCCGAAACCGCCCGACGCGAACTTGAAGATCTCAATCCTGCCGATCAAGCGATCTAATCAGCGCAGGTTTCGAATCCACTCTCGAACATAGTCAGCTATGACCTCGTCTTGACCTCGCGGATCGTGCGCGCCCGGCACAGTAAGCCACGTCACATCCCCCGGAATCGCCTTCAGATGTTTTTTGAATTCAGCAGGGGTACCGAACGGGTCTTTGTCACCACTGATGAACAGACACGGAAGCTCAAGCGAAGAAAAATGATCGACCCGCAAGGTGTCGGGTTTGCCCGGAGGGTGAAGCGGATAACTCAACAGGACCAAGCCTGCGGCCGGAAGGCCCTCTGCGACTGCCATCGAACACATGCGTCCGCCGAACGAACGTCCTCCAAGAACAAGTCGATTCGCTCGGACTCGAGATGAAGAAACCAGTCTCGCGGCTTCTTCGATAACCGCCGCTATAGCGACAGCAGGGCGATCGACACCTTTTCGTCCAGCTTTTCGCGCCGGAAAGTCCATGCGTTCAACCGGCAATGGGGACATCGCATCGGCCACTGCACAGAGCGTGTGGTGATTGCGATCAGCGCCAGCGCCGGGCGCCAAGAGAATTGCCCCTGCAGTACTCATCGTCCGATGAGGATACGCCGCGCTTCGGAGAGCTCGGCGATGCGCTGGGCCGCGCCTTCAACTGCCGCTCCATGGTCGGGATGCACCTCGCGCAAGCGCTCTCGATAACTGCGCTGCACATCTTTTGGCGAAGGCGCAGACGCTGCAGTTGGGAGTCCGAGACAACTCAGTGCCCACTGCACCGGATCTCCAACGGCACGACGCGAACCAAG
>WLMU01000132.1 GCA_009700115.1 Actinomycetota bacterium | reverse complement strand
TTGCGCGAGACGGACCCGATCGGACGCCGCCAGCGGGTCATCGATGCCCACACAACCCAGGCCATGGCTCCAACTGGGATTTCGAGCAAATAGACAAACCCGCGGAAAAGGAAAATTGCTGCCGTCGACGCGTTTTCGGGTCCACCGAAACTGATGAGGGCCGAGGCGGCGCCGACTTCGACAAAGCCGACGCCACTCGGCGTAATCGGGATCGTTTCGAGAAGTCGTGCGAAAGCAAAGGCGGCGAATGCCTCGGTGAGCGTGATGCCCTCGATGCCGATAGCTCGGATACACGCGAAGAGAAGGAGAAATTGAATGAGGTTGAACAGAAAGATCCAAAGCGTGATCAAGAGCCATCGCTCTCGGACGAGGCCGATGCTCTGATGGCGAAAGTCCAGAACGATTTTGACGACATCGGGTGTGGTCTTGCGGTGGGTGACTCGGCAGAACCAACCGACGATTACTTGGCCCAACTGACCAATTTTTTCCGCGATGCCCTCGCTACGCATGATGAGCCCAAGGACGACCGCCGCAACGATCAAGGCGACAAGCCCCAGAAGCGTGGGGACGAAGAGTTTTCCGGTCGCATTCCCCGAGATCATGAGAAGAATGAGCGCAAGCACCGGCATGGCGAGTTTGGCGAAGACGTTCCAAATGCCTGATACAAGAATCGACAACGTGACTGACGGTGCGGTGAAACCCCAGGACATGTCGATGGCGTAGGTCGCACCCACTCCGATCGCGCCACCGAATGGCATGACATTCGATACTGCGCTGCCGGCAAAGTTCACTGTGAGCGCTTGTGTGTGTTTGAGGCCCGGAAGAGTGTTTGTCAGTACGCCCGTGTAGGCGAGCATTCCAAGAAACCAGAATGCGATGAGTGCCGTGATCTCCCATGTAGACAACTTCGCCATCTGATCCCAGATCTCGGCGTAGTCAGACCCCGTAATTTTCGGAATCACAAACGCGAAAATGATGACGACTACAGAAAGGGAACTAGCGATTTCGACGAAGCGGCGGAGATTCGATTTTTTGTGAAGTTCATGACTCACAACCGTGAATGCGTCGGTGGATTCTTCTGCGCTCAATCCCTGAAGGACTGCGGGAAGGTCTTCTTCGGAAGATTCGGTCATCGACCGACAGAATCGAAGAGGTCGGCGAATGAATCGGGAATTTCAGTGTTGGATCCGCCAGCGAGGACAAACCACTCTGTGCTGAATGCGATCGCGAAAATTTCATCGGGCAGCCCAAGGAAGATTGAAAGGGTACGAACAGTGTCGGGTGCGCCGGTTGCTTGTGTGGCATGAGCGTTCATCGATGCTTTGCGTTTCTCGAGAACAGAACTCACATCAACGGTATGGGTGATCTCCGCATTTGGCGTGTACCAGGTTGAAAGATCAGAGGGAACGAAACCAACGGGGACTTCAAATCCCATACTCTTCGCGAGTTCGATTCCGCCCGAAAGGAATTCGCGATCGATTGTTGTTTGCAACAGAGGTACGCCGATTTCCTCACAAGCAGCCCAAGCAACGCGATGAACTTGTTGATGGTCGGGATGGCCGTATCCGCCGTTGCGGTCGTCAGCGAGAAGCAACGACGCATTTTCTTCGCGGAGAATGGCAACCAGAGCGTCGGCGGCCCCTTCGACGCTTGCCGCGCAGAACGTGCCGGCGGGCCACGATCCATTGACGTCGGGTGCATGGCCTGAGTCGAGATAGTCGAGGAACACGACTCGAGCGATACCGATTGCGGCAGCCGAAGCTTCGGCTTCCGAGGAGCGTCGTTGCGCTAGGCCCTCGTTTGCTTTGAGGACCCCATCGCCGACATCTCCGGCGTCGCCACGGGTAGCAAGCACCAAGATGACTCGGTGTCCCGCTTCGGCGGCCCGGGCCAGGGTGCCTGCATCGAGGAGCGCTTCGTCATCAGGGTGGGCGTGAAAAGCGACCAAGGTCCCGTGTGGCATTTGCGCATTCTTACAGGGCGGCGGCGAGGACTACCGTGAACCATTGTTCGTCCACTGTCCCGAGGAGTCGTGTGACCGACGCCGATGACACCTTTGGTTCCAGTTCTGGACGTCTCAAGATCGCTCTGATCTCTGATTGTTATGTTCCGCGCCTGGGCGGGATCGAAATGCAGGTCCACGATCTTGCTCGCCACCTGCAATTGGCAGGCCACGAAGTTGTCGTTGTCACGACGACTGCCGGCCCCGATGTGGTCGATGGCGTCAGTGTTCATCGCGTCGACGTCCCGTTGCTTCCCTTCGACATCCCGTTTACGCGCCGGGCGTTCCGCAGCGTTATCGATGCGCTGGTCGCAGAACGAGTCGATGTCGCTCATTTTCATGGTGGCGTTGTGAGCCCGCTTGCCTACAAGGGAGCGCGAGATGCCCAGCGTGCAGGTATTCCGGTCGTCGTCACCTTGCATTGCATTTGGAGTTACGCCACTCCGTTCTTCTGGGCGATCGATAAAGTGACCAAGTGGGGACAGTGGCCAGTTGTGCTGTCAGCCGTCAGCGAGGTTGCGGTCGCACCTGTGCGGCGCATCGCCCCAGACAGCGCAACGGTCGTTGTGCTTCCAAACGGCATCGAGAACGACACCTGGAAAATCGCACCTGCCGAGCGCGATCCATCGGTGGTGACATTGGTTTCGGTGATGCGTCTGGCGCCGCGTAAGCGACCGATGCATCTACTGCGAATGATTAAGGACGTACGTGATCGCACGCCTCGTTCTATCGATGTCCGCCTGATCGTGATTGGCGATGGCCCTGAATTAGGACAAATGGAGAAGTACGTCCGAGAGAACGGCCTGACAAACACGGTGTCATTGGTTGGACGTCGGACTCGTGAGGAAATCCGCGAGATCTATTCCCATGCCGACGTGTTTGTCGCCCCCGCGAATCTTGAATCATTTGGTATCGCTGCACTCGAAGCGCGTTGTGCTGGCCTGCCAGTGGTGGCCAAAGCGCAGACCGGAATACGCGAGTTCGTTGCTCACGAAAAAGAGGGACTATTGGCGGCGAATGACGCCGAAATGGCTCGTGAACTCACTCGTATCGTGAACGACCGAATGCTGCGCGAACAGATTGCGCAACACAATCGCACGACTCCGTCACCGGTTGACTGGTCCCACGTGGTCGAGCGCAATGTCGAGGCCTATCAATTGGCGATGAGCCTTCGTTCTTGAACGCAGTTGCCTAGGCCGGAGCGGTGTTATTGGAAACCGCAGGTTCGATTGGGTTTGAAGAGGTCGCGATGGGTGTTCCCCGACCGGCTCGTGTGACCTTGCGGGCTATCAAATAGGCAACAGTAAAGAGAAAGAAACCAGCTACAGCATCGAGCACGTAGTGGTTGCCGGTGATCACAACGACGTAGACGGTCACGACTGGGTAGAGAACAACAAGGGTCTTCGCCCACCGGGATTTCACTCGGGGGAGTAACGCAATCAGCCCCCAGAACGCCCAGCCGCAGTGCAACGAGGGCATTGCCGCGAACTGATTCGAAATGGTTTTCATCGTCTCATCGTTGAATGACCAGAACGTGGGGTACTTCACAAGGGTGTCGACAAATCCGAACCAATGACCGGTATTCGCACCCTGCAACAGAATGGTGTCATCGAGCAGGCGCGGCGGCATGAGCGGGAACAATGCAAAGCCGATGAGTCCGCACAATGTTCCGATGGCAAGTGTGTTCCTGAACAACGAATAGTCATCGGGGAACTTGGAATAGAGGAAGATAAGCGTGAATAACGTTGCGGCGATGTACACCGATCCATAGAAGTAATTAGCGAACACGATAAGTGGTGTGTAATCGAGAGCGAAGTTCTGCATCGCTTGCTCGTGCCAAATGCCAAAGTTGCGTTGCCAATCAATGATGAGAAGTGCGTTCTCGTATGCTTTATCCGGTTTCCCGGCCGAAAGATTGCGCACTGATTCGTAGACAACATCGACGACAATGACAATCAGGATCTCGCGCCACCAGTAGAGTTTTTTCCCGTCGGAAAGAGTGCGCCCAGAAAAAATGTTGCGGCGTGGTTTGGTGTCAGCGGGAGCTGTCGTGGCGAGCTTGGAATCGGTCATGTGGCCACCATCCGCTGCACTGATCCGCCAGCGGTAACGAGATACAACTCGCCTTGGCTATCTTCGGCAAACGCCACGAGTGACTTTGCACCGGTTTGCGGTCCGATGGCTTTGTCATCCAAAACGATGCCTTTGCGCTGGAGAAGACCTTTGACGGTCCCGCTACAAAAATCACCATAGATATAGACACCTTGCAGTTCGGTGACCGAACCCCGATAAACGAATCCGCCGATGATTGGGCAGTCGGCGCCCGTGGTCGGGCTCACTGCGATGGGGGCTACCAGCGAGGACGGAGCTCCGGTAGGGCTAGGACCAGGCTCCTTTCCTTCTTTGAACGGCCATCCAAGATTGGCGCCAGCTCCGCCACCTTTCGCGGCGGGGAGGTAGTCAATTTCTCCAAATTGCGAATGGCCGGCATCGGCGACCCACATGTTGCCGTTGGCGCGATCAAAACTAAATCGCAGCGGATTCTGTGCGCCGATGCTCCAAATCTGAGGCGAACCCCCGCTTTTGGCAAACGGATTGCTAGGCGGAATGGCATAGGGGTCGGTTGCTGATGCTTTTTCTCCGCTGGGGTCAATGCGCAGAATTTTTCCGAGCAGCGAGTCTGGGTTTTGAGCGGTCTTGTCTGCGCCTCCATTTTGGGAATCTCCGACACCGATATAGAGGTAGCCATCGCGGCCAAGAGTGAGTTGTCCGGAGTAATTGCTGTTGCCTTCATGGGGGATGGTGAGCAGGACGCGCTTCGAGGCTGGATCAACAACAGGGTCTGGGAGGATAGGGATGGTTTGAGTTGTTGTCGGCGCCGGAATCGTTGTTCGCGTAGTCGAGGTTGTGGATGATGTCGTGGGAGCCCCGGGGACGGTGGTTGCAGGGGCTGTGGTGGGAGGAGCGGTGACTGGCGGTGGAGCGGGATCATTGACGAACCATGACGCCACCACGAGTTCGCCTTTCCTGTTCACATACGAAAGGAAAAGAGTTCGAGCATCAGTAGAGAAGGCGATTCCGAGTACGCCCCGTTCACCTTCGGTCGAAATGTCACCGGAAAGGTCGAAAATGGGGTTGGGGTAGGACTTAAAGCCATTTCGTTGGGTTTGTCCGAGTTCGAGGTTCCATGCGGTTTCAATTTCGATGACACGCACTGCGCCAGTTCGGAGTGTTACCCACAGTTGATTCCGCATTGGTCGCGAAACGATGTTCGACGCTTTGTCGAATCCTTTGGCGACTTCGATAGTCCGGAATGTTTTGGTGATTGAGGTAGGGCCCGCCCCTGCGTCGACAGCGGTTGTTGCCGTCCCGTTGGCACTCGGGTCGTTGGAAGAATCTTTTGTCGGAGCCGAGCAAGAGATCGCCGCTATTCCGATGACGAGCGTGAGGACCCCGGCAACAGCACGCAGCAGCGTTCCGGAAATTCTTCGGTGTTCATCGGTAAGAGCCATGGCGTTCCGAGGCTACCGATGTTTGGCCCGCCGATGGGCGCACGTGGAGTCCTATTCGACACCTTTTCGACACTTTGCGTTCACCTCGTTGGGATTGATTCACCATGAGTTGGTGTGGGGTTGGTTGTGCTTCTCCTGCGGGTCCCGTTCACTAAGAGCACTTGTGGAAATTGGCGTTCTTGCGCCGTTTCCTACCCCCGCCAACGGAGCTGATGACCGACGTGCCCGGCACACTTGTAGAGGATCGACCGGTCGCGGGCGACCCCGTTGG
>WLMU01000131.1 GCA_009700115.1 Actinomycetota bacterium | reverse complement strand
GGTTGTGCTTCTCCTGCGGGTCCCGTTCACTAAGAGCACTTGTGGAAATTGGCGTTCTTGCGCCGTTTCCTACCCCCGCCAACGGAGCTGATGACCGACGTGCCCGGCACACTTGTAGAGGATCGACCGGTCGCGGGCGACCCCGTTGGACCGCGGGAGCGAACCCGAAGAGTCGTTACCGAAGTGCCGAGTCGAGCCGACCGCCGCTTCAATCAGGTGACGATGGGCGCCGGTATCTCGGTGCTGGTTCTACTCACGCTTGTTGGCACCTTCCTGCTGATCCAGAGCAGCGATGCGCTGGGCGAAACCGGAGTCTGGACATTCCTCACTCGTACGGAATGGCGTACCGATGTTTCGCCAGCACGAATCGGCGTTCTCGGGCTTCTCGCCGGAACTGTGTTGGTTGCACTTGTAGCAATTGCAATTGCGATTCCACTCAGCGTTTTCAGCGCACTCGCGATCACTGAGTATTCAACAGCGAAGCGGCGTAAGTGGTTGATCGGTGTTGTTGATCTTTTGGCTGCGGTACCAAGTTTGCTCTTTGGTCTCTGGGGTTTCCTTTATCTGTCTAACAAGATCGTGCCGATTTCGCTCTGGCTCACGCAGAATCTGGGCTGGATTCCGCTCTTCAAAACCTCGGAAGACGCGAGCCTGACTGGATCGATCTTTATCGCCGGCATCGTCGTCGCACTCATGGTGTTACCGATCATCACGTCGGTTGTGCGCGAAGTGTTCTCGCAGACACCTCCGGGTGAGAAAGAAGCTGCGCTTGCGCTCGGCGGAACGCGCTGGGGGATGATCAAGACTGTTGTTCTGCCATTCGGAAAAGGCGGAATTATCGGCGGGTCAATGCTTGGTCTTGGCCGTGCGCTCGGTGAAACCATCGCTGTAGCGCTCTTGCTTCCGCAGGTACCGCAGAAAATCGGCGACAGCATTCGCATTCTTCAAAACGGTGGAGCGACAGTCTCTGGTTTCATTGCAAACCGTGCTGGCGCTGATGCGTTCACGACATCGGGGCTTCTTGCCGCCGGCCTTGTGCTCTTCATCATCACTCTTGGAACGAACATGATTGCTTCGGTCGTGGTCTCAAAGAGTCGCTCGGGCGCTGGGGTTGACATATGACCTCAACAATCGAAACGAATGCAGAGGCGATGTCGTCGACGACACGAATACCCCCGTCGAAGAAACGCAAGCGCATTGCTCGACGACCGCGTGAGTTCACGACATTTGACGTCTGGATTCTCGTTGGATCGATCGTTAGTGCAATTTGTCTGAACTGGTTGATCTTCTATCGCTTGACTTCAGGCGCGAGCGCGTTCGGATTCTTCCTCGGCTCGTATGTCACCTTCCTCGTGATCTTTGCTGCGGTGACGGCAGACCGAGTTGGACGGCTCGTAGCCACGGATCGGTTAATGACCGTTGTTGTCGTTTCAGCGGCAACGGTCGTGTTCATTCCCTTGGTGCTACTGATCGGCTACATCCTGGTTGAGGGCCTGAAGGCCCTCCGACCCGGGTTCTTCTTTAACGACCAGCAGGGTGTCACGCCGATCATGCCGGCGACATCAGGTGGTGGCTATCACGCAATTATCGGAACGATTGAACAGGTTGGTCTAGCACTGCTCTGGTCGTTACCACTCGCGCTCGCTGCAGCGGTGTTCCTTAACGAAAGTCGCAGTAAATGGCGGCGACCCGTTCGTATTTTTGTTGATGCGATGAGTGGTCTTCCATCGATTGTCGCGGGTCTGTTCATCTTTGCAACGTTGATTCTTCCGTTTGCGAAGTCGGGTAATCCGCTTTTCGGGTACAACGGGTTTATGGCCAGTCTTGCGTTGGCTATCACGATGCTTCCGACGATTACTCGAACCGTCGAAGTTGTTCTCAGATTGGTTCCTGATGGCCTGCGCGAGGCAAGTCTCGCGTTGGGTGCATCACGCGCTCGAACTGTTTGGTCGGTGGTCTTCCCGACTTCACGAACCGGTATGACCACAGCTGTGGTTCTGGGTATTGCTCGCGCTGTGGGTGAAACCGCACCGTTGCTTTTCACCTCGTTTGGCTATGACCTTATGAACAGCAACCCGTTTGCTGGTTCGCAGGAGAGCCTCCCGCTGTTTGTCTATCGAAATATTCGTAAGCCAGACATCTCTGCAGTCCAACGAGGTTTTGCTGGCGCGCTCGTGTTGATGCTCATCGTCCTCGGACTTTTCGCAATTGCCCGCTTCATCGGGCGCGACCGTTCAAAGCGTCGCGCAAAGGCGAGCCGGCAGTCAGCACCAAATTCTCAAAATGCAAAGACTCAACTAGCTAAAGGTGTAGCAAAATGACCGATGTCGATGTTGCTGTCGAGAGTGATCTCGAAGAAAACTTGACCGAGGCCGATCACGAGGAAGCCGAGAAGGTTTTCGCCAAAAAGGTGGAGATCATCGGAGGTCCACCCCCTGGTCCCGCGACACTCGAGGCCAAAGACGCGTGCGCGTGGTTCGGCGATCGCCTTGTGCTTGAAGGCGTTGACCTCGTAATGCCAAAGGGTCAGGTCACGGCGCTCATCGGGCCATCTGGTTGCGGTAAGTCGACATTTCTTCGACTCCTCAATCGCATGCATGAACTCATTCCCGGAGCTGCACTTGATGGCGAGATTCTTCTTGACGGGGACGACATCTACGCCACTGGGACACGGGCGCAGCAAGTTCGTATGCGGATCGGCATGGTGTTTCAGAAGCCAAACCCGTTCCCGGCGATGACCATCCGAGAGAACGTGTTGGCCGCGCTCAAACTTGCCCGACTTAAGTGCAGCGATAAAGACACGCTTGTTGAGCAATCGCTCATTCGTGCCGGGCTCTGGAAAGAGGTTCGTGATCGTCTCGACAGTCCGGGTGGCGCGCTGTCGGGTGGTCAGCAACAACGTCTGTGTATTGCTCGTTCGCTGGCAGTGCACCCAAATGTCCTGTTGATGGACGAACCATGCTCCGCCCTCGATCCCACTTCAACGCGTCGCGTTGAAGAAACGATCGATGAATTGCGCGGCGAAGTGACAGTGGTGATCGTGACGCACAACATGCAACAAGCTCAGCGGGTCTCTGATCTTTGCGCCTTCTTTTTGGCAGCAGAGAATCAACCTGGCGTCGTTGTGGAACAAGGTCCAACTGATGTCATGTTCTCGACGCCGACCGATTCCCGAACGCTTGACTACGTGCAAGGGCGGTTTGGTTGATGGTTGCCTTTCGACCTCGCCGGATAGGCACACGAAGTTTTCGGTTCGCAGCAGCGGTTGTGTGCATGGCTATTGGTCTCGTTGCGTTTGCCGATGTCGGCTCCGCGGCTCCCTCACGTGTTAACGGGCAGGGTTCCTCCTATGTCGCGCTTGCCATGCAGCAATGGGTGGCTGATGCGCAGACCTCGGGTTTGCAGGTGAACTATCTCCCGACAGGTTCGCCTCAGGGTCTCACGGCATTTGGTCAATCTCTGGCTGACTTCGGCGGGACGGAAGCAGAGTTCTCTGCGCTGGCGTCACCAGGAGTCGGAGATAGCCGCGGCTACCAGTACGTACCCAGCGTCGCTGGCGCCGTATCGGTGATGTACAACGTGTCCGATTCTGCCGGGCGAAAGATTGATTATTTACATTTGTCGCGCCGCACGATTGCCAGAATCTTTACTGGTGATATCAGTCGGTGGAATGACCCTGCGATTGCCGCCGATAATCGCGGTCTTGTACTTCCAGATCAACCGATCACGGTGGTGTACCGCGGCGGCCAGTCAGGTACAACAGGTTTGTTCTACGACTTTGTTGCCAACGTCGCTCCGGACATTTTTGGACCATGGGCGTCGAGAAATCGTTTCCCGACGAGCGTTCGAATTATCCAACTCGATAGTTCGCCGAGTTTTGTTCCGAAATCGCAAGCGTTCCAAGGCTCTGACCAGATCGCGCAGTTCATTGCCAGTGGTCAAGGCCAGTGGAGCATTGGCTACGATGAATTCGGTTATTCGAAGACCTATAACGCCCCGTCGGCGTGGGTAGAAAACGCGGCAGGGGAGTGGGTACTTCCCTATGCGGAAAATATTTCTGCCGCTCTCGAAAGCGCAACGCTGCGGTCTGATTTAAGTCAAGAACTTTCAGGCGTTTATAACTCGGGAAATCCCAAGGCTTATCCGATTTCGGCCTATAGCTACATCGTTACGCAGTGCACGAACTCCGCCGACCGGCCGACCTGTAAGGGGCTCTATTCGAATCCGGGTGTCACTGAAACGTTGGCGACCTGGTTGCGCTACATCGCGTGTGATGGACAGGTGAACATGGCTCGCATCGGGTATTCGCCGCTGCCACCAAACCTTTCTCAAGAAGTTGCTAACTCGATTGCTCGCCTCACTGGTCAACCTGCCGAGCAACTCGGCGCCGATAATTGTTCGAATCCGCGTTTTTCGGGTTCTGTTGGTGATGGAGGCGGAAGTCCACCCGACCCGTTGGCCGGAGTGACCAAAATCGGTGGTGGTGTTGTATCCACCGCAGGCGCTGGGGCGGCAGGGACTGCTGCTGCGGGAACGTCGGGGGCCACGAAGTCGGCCGGAGGCGGGAGCACGGACTGGCGAAAGGCAACACCAGTTGCCTACACCGGCCCAAATATCCCGACGTCGAACATCGTGGCGTTATTGCTGTTGCTTTTGGTCATGTTTTTGCCGATCGGGTTTGGAATCTTCCGATCGCGCCGCAAATCCGAGGTCTGACAAGTCCCAGACGCCGGCGAATTGTTTCTCAAGGTTGACCCGAACTTCACCCGGAGTTTGTGCTCAGCAAGGGAACCGTTCACTTCGTCATGTCAACAATGACTGCGTGGGCTGAGAGCCCAACGCGGTAGGACGCATCGAAGGCGTCTCCGTTCCCAGGAAAGGACCCGAAAGCTGTGAAGAGTCCCTTGTTCAAACGAGTTGTTCTCGTCGGTGCGGCGTTCGCAACCGTCGCAGCGAGCTTTGTCGCTTCTGCTTCGGCAGCAAACGCAACAGTGATCGCTGCTGGTGGTTCTGACACCACCCTCAATGTCATGGACGCAATCCTCGCCCAAGCCAATGCGCCATCAGGTGACACCTGGGTGAATCTCAATCCATTTGCCACTGCAAACGTCTCTGTTCCTGGTGACGCGAATTGTCCCACCATGAACTGGCAGCCGGCCGGTACCACGCCGACGCTTCCTAATCGTCTGATGCCGGTTGGTTCAGGCGCTGGCCGTTCGATGCTTCAGGCAGTGAACACCGACAACACCACCTATAACGGTGTTGGAGTGCACGGATGTCTTGACATCGCACGTTCGTCATCGTTCAGCTCAAGCTCACCGAACGCGGGCACAGGCGAGTACTACGCCTTTGCGCTTGACGCGGTGTCATGGGCAACGGGAAGCCTTTCCGCTCCCGCCGCCATGTCAAAGGCTGATCTGATCAAGGTGTACAACTGCACCTACACCGATTGGTCACAGCTTCCTGGCGGTTCCGCTGGTCCGATTCAGCGTTATCTTCCGCAGACCAGCTCAGGCACCTATGGATTCTTCCTTTCCGATCTGCTTGGTTCTTCTGCATTCGTCTTCCCTACGCAGACCGGATGCCCGGCTGTGAAGTACGTGAATGCAACCGGCGGCGCGTTGGAAGAAAACAATGCCAGCGTGATTGCTCCTGCTGATTGGCAGTCCGCGATCTTCCCGTACTCCGCTGGGCAGTGGGTTTACCAGGCCAACAATGCGTCGAACCCCACACTCGACAAGCGCGTGCTTCCGAGTGGTGGAGCCCCGGCTCGACTTGGCGGCATCCTC
>WLMU01000130.1 GCA_009700115.1 Actinomycetota bacterium | reverse complement strand
GAGCGCGACTGCCCACCAACGGCACCCTTGAACAAAAGGTTGGAGTTCGTATCAGGCGCTGCATGATGCTGAAAGGTGCGGAAATCAAGGGTTTGTGAACCGGTGCCGAAGTACACGGCGCTGAGGTTGCCCGTTGCCCCACGGCCAATGAGTTCGCAATCAGTGCGCATGCGGCCGTAGTCGCAACCAAGTCCGGCATGCGATGAAGTCAAAGTTCCGTCGTTAAGTACGCGACTGACCTGTGAAGCGATCTGCCACACACGCGGACCACGCATTTGCACATTGCCATACGACAAGCGTCCGGCGCGATCAACATCGAGTTCAACAAGTGGCGAAACAAAGGCAGCAACGTCAGCAGAGCCGTGCCAGTCAAGAACGCGCACATCAGCATCGGCGCCGACCCGCACAACAAGGCGGGGGTAAACCGCCGAACCATCGATGTCGATCCAATCGATAATGGCGATTGGTGCTTCGACGGTGACACCGGCGGGCACATGCACGAGCACGCCATCAAGGAAGTTGGCATCGTTGAGGCGGCCGAATACATCGGGCCCGCCATCGGCAACAGCACCGAGCGAGGTCTGCGCATCGGGGCCGTCGACGAGCGAGCCGACGTACACACCCTTCGCCACAAGTGCTTCGTCGAGCCGAGAAGCAACAACAGCGCCGTTACGGACCACAACAGTGCCGGCGAGATGACCCAGGGAGTCGAGAAGCGCAGCGGCTTCAGCGGGAACACCCTCGGATCGATCGCTGACAATGGCCCATTGGCTCAGATCGACATCGGCGACACGGCTGTAGCGCCAGACCTCTTCTTCGGAGGAAGGCATGGCGAACTGGTCCGTATGGACGGCCGCGGAACGTCTATCAATAAGCCATTGGGGTGAAGACACGGGAATAATCCTACCCGCATAGGAGAAATTACGGCCAGTCTAGGAACGCCCGAATCTCCGCTTGAGGCGGCCCAGTGGACGGTTGGCTTTCTTTTGCTCGGCCTCGAGTTCAGCGAGGATCTGTGGGCCTATGGCGTTCACGATGTCTTCGGCCTCATCGAGGACTTCGGCAATCGCTTCGCCTTTTGGTTCAGGGGGAACGGGTGGAGCAATAAGCGACCCATGGCTCCAGTCGACATCAACAAGGCGCAGTTCGAACTTGGAGCAGTTCTCGGGGCATCGCCATGGTGCTTCGGGCGCAAGGTCGAGATTGCACTTCCGCACGGTCTCACCGTTGGCGTAACTGCGACTTTCGTACTGCTTACATTCCTCACGCATCGACATAGTCAAAGTCTCGCATTCTCAGATCAGGAATCCAACGCGAGCCCAAGATCGGGCGTGCGGGTCAAACGCCAACGAGCGGCCGTCACCACCGCAATCGCTCCCAAAGCGGCAGCGAGCAGCGTGCACACCAAGCTCACTGGCGTCACCGAATCATTGAGCAACAACACGCCACCAAGTGCCGTGAACAACGCGTTGATCTGAGAACTGGCGGCAACGGCAGTAACTCCAGCGGCTGGCAGCGCCGCTGTTCGCAGCACGCGCCCGACGGTGCCGAAGAGGGCAACGGCCAGCGCTGCGGCCAATGCACCCCAGATCGTCCACGGTTGCTGGAAGGTGCCAAAGATCAGACCGAGGGGAAGGAGAAGGATGCTTCCGCTGATCATCGTTGAAGAAACGATTGTGGTTGGGTTGAGTCCATCTTCCACAGCCAGTTCCGAAGTTCGCAACCCAATCACTTCAACCGCAACAAACCCAACGGCGATCGCGGCCCCGGCCCAGGTCACCGAATCAACACCATCTCCCCCGGCGGCCAACGTGAGCCCGATAATGGCGGCGAGTGACGAACCGAGTGCGGCGAATGTTGAGAATCGACCGGCACGATCTCGCACCAACAATGCAACAGCTGGGGTGCACGCGAGCGCGAGGCCAGCAAGGGGCCCATCGAGAGTTCGGAACATTGTTCCGGCCGCAACAAGCCCAACCACCTGGATGGCGACGGCGATTCGACCTGAACGGACACGCAGTGGATCGAGCCACGACCCGGCACGCTGACGACGCGCAATTGCCACCGCAACGAGCGCGCCGATGACAACGCGGAATCCGACGATGCCAATTGCCGGACCGCTGCCGTAGCGCCAAGCGATATTGCAGCCAGCAAATAACAACGACGAAATGAGAACGTCGGCAACAGCGCGATGCTCGCGCCGTTCAATCAGATGTGCTTCGTTCGCGTCGATGACGTGAGCGTACGGCAGCCGAACTAGCCGACTGAACCTTCCATCTGCAGTTCGATGAGACGACTCCACTCCACCGCGTATTCCATCGGCAGTGTGCGAGTGATCGGTTCAATGAAGCCGTTGACGACCATGCCCATGGCCTGTTCGGAAGAAAGACCGCGGCTCATGAGATAGAAGAGCTGTTCGTCGGCAACCTTCGAGACCGTTGCCTCGTGGCCGATGACTGCATCGCCCGAACCGATTTCCATATAGGGGAATGTGTCGGAGATGGATTCGTCGTCGAGGATGAGTGCGTCGCACTGCACGTGGCTCTTGCAGCCGTAGGCATCGTCTTCGACGCGGATGAGACCACGGTATGAGGTACGACCGCCATCTTTCGAGATCGACTTCGAAACGATCTTCGAGGTTGTCTCGGGCGCAGCGTGCACCATCTTCGAACCAGTGTCTTGATGCTGACCGGGGCCGGCGTAGGCAACTGACAGAACCTCACCCGAGGCCTTGGGACCAACGAGCCACACCGCTGGGTACTTCATGGTGAGACGAGAACCAATGTTTCCGTCGATCCATTCCATATGGCCTTCGGCTTCAACGCGTGCACGCTTGGTGACGAGGTTGAACACGTTGTTCGACCAGTTCTGAATGGTCGTGTACGTGACGCGAGCGCTGGGCTTCACGATGATTTCAACGACCGCTGAATGCAGCGAGTCGGAGGTGTACACCGGCGCCGAACAACCTTCGATGTAATGAACCTGGCTGCCTTCGTCGGCGATGATCAGCGTGCGTTCGAACTGACCCATGTTTTCCGCGTTGATGCGGAAGTAGGCCTGAAGCGGCATTTCGACTGAAACGCCCGGGGGGACATAGATGAATGAGCCACCAGACCACACTGCGGAGTTGAGTGCAGAGAACTTGTTGTCGTTCGACGGAATAACGGTGCCGAAGTAGGCACGCACGATTTCGGGATGCTCACGAAGTGCGGTGTCCATGTCGGTGAAGATGACGCCTTGTGCTTCAAGATCTTCACGGTTCTTGTGGTACACAACTTCGGATTCGTACTGCGCGGTAACGCCGGCGAGGTACTTACGTTCGGCTTCCGGGATACCGAGCTTCTCGTAGGTTTCCTTCACTGAGTCGGGAAGTTCGTCCCACGCATCGACCTGATGATCGGTCGGCTTGATGTAATAGAAAATGTCGTCGAAGAAAATCTCAGACATGTCGCCGCCCCAGTTGGGCATCGGACGCTTGAGGAATTGTGCGTAGGACTTGAGGCGGTAATCGCGCATCCAGTCGGGCTCGCCCTTCATCCACGACATCTCTTTGATGATGTTTTCGTCGAGGCCGCGCTTGGGCTTAAAGACGTAATCCTCAGCGTCGCTCCAGCCGAGTTTGTACCGGCCGAGGTCAAGATCAAGTTCGGTGCTGGCCATCAGGGGGCTCCAGGAGGATTGACGAGATAATTTCTCCTATGGCGATAGTAACAAATACCCCGGGCCAATCAACCCTCTAAGGGCATATTCCCTTGGGTGTGACGAGAATCGCCCGAAATGGCGAATGCTGCTCGCAACCGCCTGAACCCTTCATCGAGGCCAACCGATGGCTCCCACCCGAGGATCCTTCTGGTCTCGCGCTGGTCAAACCAGTGGGCGACCGATAACTGCCGAGCAGCAAAATGGGTGAGCGGCGGCTCAGAGCCGGGCCACACCCGATCAATGACCGAACCGATCCGGGCGGCAAGTGGCGCGGAGATCGACTTGGGTGAGCGAGTAACTCCTGCAGCTTCGAGGATCGACGAGACCAGATCGCGTAACGGACGCGGTTCGCCGCCAGTGACGACCAAGGGCTCGAGCGTCGCTTCGTCGCCCGCGTTGCAGTGATCGAGCGCGGCGACGATCGCGGTTGCCGCGTCGTCGACATAGGTCGTGTCCACCAACGCTCGCCCACCATCGGGCAGCGCCAATCGACCAGCGCGAGCACGATCGACGATTCGACCGATGAGTTGCGTATCGCCCGGGCCCCACACCAAATGCGGACGGACGATGACCGTCGGGACGGTTGTTTCCTTGCGCACGAACGATTCGGCCATCGCTTTTGAACGCGTGTAGCCATCGCCTCCGTCGTAGTCGGCAGCGAGCGCCTTCGAGCCGACACTGGGAGCGTTATGAAAGGCCACCGACGGACTCGAAATATGCACAAACCTGCCGCTCGCCGTTGCCGCGGCGAGTGCATTACGTGTTCCATCGACGTTGATGGCCAACATTTCATTCCACAACGCCTTGGGAGCAACAAGGGCAGCAAGGTGAATTACTGCGTCGGCATCGCGTGCTGCGTGCAGAACCGCGGAGCGATCGCGAATGTCGCCTCGCTCATCGATTGCATTTGAGCCCGATGCACTGCGTTGAAAACAGACCACATGATCGCCGCGCGCCACGAGCAAATTCGCGACCGTCCTACCGAGAAGACTTGAGCCGCCTGTGACGAGAACCTTCATCGTCCCGCCAAAAACGTCGAAGCAGACTCGGCCAAGAGTTCGCGTTTCACCTTCGACTGATGCCTGATATCGACAGGCAACTCCCCTTCAATCACTGCGGCAATGTCGAATACTGAACTGGCGCGCACCGATGCCGTTGTTTGGGGATCAGCCAGCTGCAGTTTTCCTTCGGCCTGAATCACCACCGCGATTACTTGGGTTCCCTTGGGGCCAATGCCCACAGCAGCCACTTGACACCCCAAACCCTTTGCAATTGGGTCCTCAACCAATGCGCACGGGACAACCTGAGTCGCAAGGAACAGCGCGTGTTGCAAGCGACCAAGTTGATGAACATCGCCGTTCGCAGCGATCCGCCCGAGATCGCCAGTGCGATGGAATCGAACACCGTTCAACAAAACCTCTGATCGATGTTCAGTCGACCACTGCTGTTCGTACCCATCGAACATCCATGAAGCATGAACGGCCAGTTCTCCCCATTCGCCGACTGCTAACAGTTCAGGGTTCGAAACATCGAGGGAAACGACAACAGCCTGAGCCCCATTGAGAATCTTGCCGGTATTGGTTCCGTCGCCAATCTGCTGCGTTGCGCCCACGCCGTCGGTCAACGGCATTGCTTCGGTCATGCCCCAAGGCGAACGAACATCGGCATCGGTGACTTCAGCAATCGCGCTTGCCAACTCGGTGGAGATCGGAGCACCAGCGAGCATTACGAGACGAAGTTTGGCTTTACGACCCTCAGCGGTGGCGACGATTCGGCGAGCCGATGCTGGCGAAAGCCACGCCACGTCGACCTGCGATGAAGCAAGCACCTCGGCGAACCGATCAAAGTCGAGGTCGGAGGGTTTCGTGACATCGATAGCGGGCAACACACACGGAACGCCGAGCGCGGGCCCAAGCAGAATGAACGGTGCGAACGACGTAACGAAACCGTGTTCGCTCGACATCGCAAACGATTCGCTTATGACATCGCGCTGCGCGGCTAGGGCCCCATGCGTGTAACGAACAGGTTTGGCGGGACCAGTTGAACCAGAGGTGTGCACGACTGCGGCTTCAAACTCGGGAGAAAGTGGCGGAAGTTGCGGTTCAGCCACGGCTCGATGCGTTGTCAACGAAAGTGCTCGTGGGAATCGACT
>WLMU01000013.1 GCA_009700115.1 Actinomycetota bacterium | reverse complement strand
CTGAGCGTCATGTTGTTGAGCGCCGCCGATTCGGTCAGCGTGTACATCCGCAGCACATTGGTTCCGCTAGTTACGCCGTCTTCAGCTCGTGGTCGCGTGATGGCAGTTGAGGGTGTCTTCATAGGCGCTTCGAACGAACTTGGCGCGTTTGAATCCGGTGTTGCTGGTCAGCTACTCGGAACAGGCCGAGCCGTCGTTCTCGGTGGCGTTGCAACGATCGGTGTCGTCGTTGCCTGGATCGTTCTGTTCCCGGTCTTGTGGCAGTACGACCGCTTCCCTGATCACCCGCCGGACTAATGCGCGGATCAGTTCGGTGTAACCGTCGACCAAACGCTTCGAGCGCCTTCGCCTTCGACCTTGCCCTCTTGAGCGAGCTTGCGAAGATGGGCATGAACTGAGCGTTTCGCCATCGGAATGAGAATCGGGTCAAGGTCGACATAGGCGGCTTCAACAAGTTGCCCTATTCGTGCACTTCCCATCTCGATCATCAGGTCATGCAATTGCGCTTCCCGTTCAAGCCGATGCGAGACGTACCAGTCGATGACTGAATTTGGATCGGTGATGACGTGGCCGTGAGCTGGAGCAATAGTCAGCGGTGATAGCGCCCGCACCTTGGCCAATGACTCGAGATAGGCCCCCATATCGCCGTCAGGCGGCGTAATCACCACAGTTGAGCCCTGCATGATGTGATCGCCGGAGAACAGCACACGTTCGCCTTCAAGGAAGAAACAAAGGTGATTACCTGCATGCCCTGGCGTATGCACCGCAGTGAGGGTGAACTCATCGGCAGTGAGTTGGTCGCCATCACGAAGTCGCTGGTCAGTCTTGAGACCATTGCGATTACTCCACGCCATCACCTTGGCACCGGTCTCAGCCTTCAATGCAGGCACGCCCGGCGAATGGTCAGGATGAGTATGAGTACAGATGATCCAACGAATACGACCTTCGGCCGCTTGGAGAATCGCCGCCGTGTGTGCTGCATCTTCCGGACCGGGATCGATAACGACTACCTCGTCGTTTCCAACGAGATACGTGTTGGTTCCAGGGCCGGTCATATGGCTCGGATTGTTCGCCGTGATGCGACGAACCAGCGGTGAAATTCTCTGTGGCACGTCATGAATCAACGGGGGTTCCGTCGTAAAGGTGTCAGTCATTCACTGGCCCGAGTTCACTTGCCGGGTTCGGTGGGGAATGCGTCGGAGTGATATCGCCAACCCATTCGACCTGAACGGCACCACGACGACGGCGAGTAAAACCGACCAATGACGCCATACGCGTCCACCGACGTACAAGGCGCCGACCAACTGGTCGTCGAACGGGTCCGATAAGCAACAGCAGCCCAATCGTGCCCGAGATGAACCCGGGCACAATGCACAACACGCCGGCGATTGCCAACATTGCTCCGTCGAGCATTTGGTCGCCTGGGAGTTCGCCACGATTCGCCGCAAGTCGTGTCCGGCGCATCACGCCGATCCCTTCGCGTTTTACGAGCCACGCACCGAAAGCGCTCATGGCAATGAGCAGCACAATCGTCGGGAAGATGCCGATCGCGTCAGCCACGAAAATGATGACACCCAGCTCGATGAGCGGGAAGACGACAAACACGACGAACAGAGTCAGCGACACAAGGCCAGCGTATCGGTGAGGATCCCGCGAAGGCCGCCGCGTTGTGGACTCTTGACCGCAAAAATGCCCCAGCGCCGGGTCGGAAGAACCGAACCCGACGCTGGGTCTGCAGCGAGCATTGGTCCCCCCGAACCAACGTCGCAGGCCTTTCAGACCGCGTGCTGTGTCAGCAGGGCCTTTCGTTCAAGTTCATTGAGTCCACCCCAGATGCCGTGCGGTTCACGGATCGACAGGGCGTAATCAAGACAATCGGGACGCACGGAACACTCCGTGCAAATTTCTTTGGCTCGGTTCTCGCGCTGAAGCTTGTCTTCCTTGCGCTCGAATTGTGAGGGCGGGAAGAAAACCACGGCCTGTGGTCCCCGACACTCCGCCTTCATCTGCCAATCGACTTCAACACGCTGAATGCTCATCGCAGAACTGCCTCCCTACTCCGGATGGCGAACGTACAACCGGGTTCCCCTCCATTGCAAGAAAAAATGCGACGAATGTCACATCCCGGTAAATGGGATGAAAACACTGTCAGTCAGCAGCCTGACCATCGTCTGACGTCACTCCCTATTCCGCAGGAGATTCCTTCTGCCCCTTGGGATCGGAGCCCCCGGAACGATCGCGGTAATCCTTGGCCCCACCCGTTTCGGGCTCAACCTCAAGAACCAAACCGTCGATGCTCACCACCCGAACTCGGTCGAGTTCTTCGATGGGCGTCGAGCGATTGGTCGATGCCCGCCAAAGGGCCTCTCGGATCTGGACAACGCCGTCAGGGTTAATTCCAGTGACAGCCCGACCGATCTCGCCGATCATCCACTCACGCCCGATCGTTGGCGTCGAAAAACGCGTGCGAACCATCGATGGCATGCCCCCGAGGAATGTCAGGGCAATACCCAGGATCGCGACAAGCAACGTGATCCACGACATCGACATGCCGTCATACACGGTGAATGAAAACACAACGAACAACACCATGCCGATACCGGTCCACACTCTTGGCACGCCGGTTTGTACATCAATCGCGAATGCGAATATCGAAATAGCGAGCAGAACAAACGCCCACCAATGCGTCGGCAATACCCACATTCCGTATCCGGAAAGAATGAATGCTGCCGCACCAACGACGCCTGCAACACCAACTCCGGCGGTGAACAGCTCGAAGATGATCAAAGCAAGTCCAACAGTGATCAACAAGTACGCCACTGCAGGGCTAGCAACCGTATGCATGAGATTCGACACCAGCGAGAGCTGACCGAAACGAACTTGCGTCAACGGCTCTCGGCGCGTTTCGCCGTTATCAGCAGTGACTTCACGAGTCGCCACGCCAGGAAGATTCACAAGGAAATCGCCGATTGTTGGTGCCGCGACTGTCGTAACACCAAGATCCGCAGCTTCTTGCGCATTCACGGTCTTGTCCGTGATGGGAGCGAGTCGCTTCGCGTCCAGACCGGAA
Source organism: Actinomycetota bacterium (assembly GCA_009700115.1). Lineage (GTDB taxonomy): Bacteria > Actinomycetota > Acidimicrobiia > Acidimicrobiales > Acidimicrobilacustridaceae > Acidimicrobilacustris. The sequence goes on along the minus strand of WLMU01000013.1, from coordinate 29,946 downwards.
ACCACAGGTTGGCCAGCATCACCAAGTCGCGAACCAGGAGCCATACCAACTTGATCAGCAGCACCAACGAGTTGCGCAGGCAAACCGGTGAGATGTGAACCCGAGGGGCCAACCCACACATCAATCGGAACTGGTGAAGCAAGCATTGCGTTCAACAACGCGGCAAACGTCGCATCGTCGACGACAACACCGTTCGAATCCGTTTGAAGAATGAGCGCCAGCGCGCCTTCGTTGATCGCGTCGTCAATCGAAGAACGAATGAAATCGACCATCACTGGATCGAGAAGACCACTGACCTTCACGACAGCGACAAAGCCATCGGGGCTGCCCTCGTTGATGATCGTTGTGGATGTTTCGGCCGAAACGGGGCTGGTCATCGCACTCACGACAAACCCGATGACACCGATCATCAGTGCCACGACAGCAGTGATGGCAGCAGCGGTGGGTAGTCTGCGCATGTCGAGCCTCCGAGGGGAAAATGGACCCTGCACGATTATTCGCAGCATCACGGGTCCTCATCGTGGCCGGGAAGGGGGGCGTGGGCAAAAGCACCATGTCCGCGGCCCTGGCCCGGACCGCCGCCCGCGCCGGCATTTCCACCCTTCTCATTCGTCTGACCCCCGGCGGACCCATCAGTCGGCTCTTTGCCCAGCCCGACCTCACAACCCTCGAACAGACCCTCCATGCTGGGGGTGGACCGGGCGGAGATGCCGATATCCGAGGCCGTCTCGTGACTCCTGACGAGGCACTGACGGAGTATCTCGCCGATCACGGTCTGGCCCGCATCACCCGGCGTTTGGCGTCCACCGGGGCCATCGACGTAGTCACCACCGCCGCCCCCGGCATTCGGGATCTCCTCGTGCTGGGTCGGGTCAAGGCGATGGAAGCTTCGCGGGCCGCCGACCTCATCGTCCTCGATGCTCCTGCTGCAGGCCACGCGGTCTCGTTCCTGCAATCACCCACCGGCCTGCGCGGCGCTGTGGGAGCAGGCCCCATCGCCACTCAGGCCGACGATGTGCTGGCGATGTTGGCCGACCCTGACCGATGCCGAGTCATGCTCGTGACATTGGCCGAGGAAACTCCGGTGAACGAAGTGATCGAAACTGCGTTCGCCCTTGAAGACGAAATCGGTATCGCGCTCGGGCCTGTGATCGTGAACGGTCTCGTCGACGTTCCCGAAGGACTCGATGGAGATCTCGATGCTCTTCTCGCCGAGAACGCTCCGAAACTTTCGGCAAACGATGCTGCGGCGTTGCGTGATGCTGCCGCGTTCCGCCTGCGCTGGGCTGGGCGTCAACGAGAACAAGTTGCTCGCCTCTCCGAAAGCTTGCCGCTCGCCCAACTCACGACACCGCAACTCTTTACTTCAGCGCCCGGACCACAAGAGCTCGAAATATTGGCAGATTCACTCACAATTGGAATCAACAATCTCACCGAGGACGACGCATGAACTCGCTTGCGACGCTCCTTCACGAACGTTCCGTCATTGTGTGTGTCGGCGCTGGTGGCGTAGGAAAAACCACAACCGCTGCGGCGCTTGCACTCGAAGCAGCAAACCGAGGTCGCCGCGTTTGTGTTGTGACGATTGACCCTGCACGGAGGCTTTCCGATGCGATGGGTCTTGGCGCCGAGGCTTCACTAGGCAACGAGCCACAACGAGTTGATGTCAAAGTCAACGGCGAGTTGTGGGCAGTCATGCTCGACACCTCAACCACGTTCGATGCCCTTATACGCAAGTACGCGCTCAACGCGGACCAAGCGAACAGCATCCTCACCAACGATTTCTACCGCAACATTGCTGACTCAATGTCTGGCGCGCACGAATACATGGCGATGGAAAAGTTGTATGAACTCAACAACGACAACCGTTTTGATCTCGTAATCGTTGACACTCCCCCAACGAGCAACGCGATTGATTTCCTTGAAGCCCCCGATCGCATTACACGCTTTCTCGATCATCGCCTCTACAAGGTGTTGGTTACCCCAAGCGGGGCTTTCGCTCGCGTCGTGAACTTCGCGGCTCAAGGTTTCCTGCGCACCGTTGCTCGCATCGTGAGTGCGTCGGTCGTCGATGACGCCATCGAGTTCTTCGCCACGTTCGATGGAATGGAAGAAGGATTCCGCGGTCGCGCGGTTGCGGTTCACAATCTCCTCATTGCCGATTCCACGGCGTTTGTTCTTGTGACGGTTCCCCGCAACGACACGATCGAAGACGCCACCGTTTTCGTCGAGAAACTGGCCCAAGCTGACATCAACGTGGACGCCCTGGTCGTCAATCGCGTGCACCCCCGCTTCGGCACAGAAGAAGTCCGCGGCCTTGGCGAAGGACCACTGGCACCGTTCGTCACGGTGTTGCACGAATCGCAACAGGTGGCTGCTGGTGAGCAGAACGTGCTGGAAGCACTCACAAGAGCCCTTACCAATGGCGTGGTCGTCAACGTCCCCTTCCTTGATACCGATGTTCATAACCTCGATGAGCTCGGCCGCCTCGCGCTCTGGTTGACCCCAACCTGACAACGCCCGGGGAACAACGGGCCGCGATGGTTGGGCGGGGCCGGTGCCAGCCGGTACTGTCTGCGCCGTGCCCACCATCCTTCTCGCCACCGATGCCGACTGGATTCTCGAAGAGGTCGATGCCTCCCTCGCCGACGCGTCGACGAACGTTTACCGAGTGCGAGCAGGCATCGATGTGCTCGAGGCGATCACCCAGTTGAGCCCCGATCTCGTCATCATCGATGAACAGATCGGGAACATGGGCGGAATCGCCACATGCATGGCCATTCGAAATGCCGAAGGGATGGACGCCATCCCGATCACCGCCGTCCTCATGCTGCTTGATCGGGCTCACGATGTTTTCCAGGTGCAGCGTTGCGACGCCGACGGTTACCTCGTCAAGCCACTTGATTCACTGCGTTTACGCAAGGCCGCCGATGCACTTCTGGCCGGCGAGTCCTACGCCGACCCGATCAATCTCGCGTCGGGCGATGCCGCTGGTCTGGCCTTTCAAGGCTGAGATCCGGCTTTCATTGCAACCGAGGCCGTCCGATAGGGTGACCACTCCTTACGGGCTGTAGCGCAGCTTGGTAGCGCGCTTCGTTCGGGACGAAGAGGTCGTGGGTTCGAATCCCGCCAGCCCGACCACATGTAAAAGGACCCCAACCATCGGTTGGGGTCCTTTTCGTTTCAATGATCAGTGCAATCGGCCCAGCACTCAGCCCCGACGGGCAAGCAGTTCTTCAGCGATCTGAACCGCATTAAGCGCAGCACCCTTGCGCAGGTTGTCGCCGGAAAGAAAGAGCGACAGACCATGCTCAACGGTGCGGTCAGTACGGATGCGACCCACAAAGGTTGGATCGACGCCAGCGGCCATCAGTGGAGTAGGAATATCGGCCAACTCCACGCCGGGGGCCTTCACTAACAAACGGCGCGCATCTTCAGGCGTGATCGCATTCGCGAAAGACGCAGAGATTGAAAGTGAATGTCCGGTATAGACCGGAACTCGCACACACGTAACAGTCACTTCAAGATCAGGGAGTTCAAGGATCTTGCGCGATTCATTGCGCAACTTCTGTTCCTCATCAGTTTCACCACGACCGTCGTCGACAAGCTTCCCGGCGAACGGAATCACGTTGTAAGCGATGGGGGCAGGAAACTTGTCGGGCGTCGGAAGGTCAATCGCTGAACCCGAAATCGCGAGTGCAGGGGCGGCTTCACCAATCTTTCGGATCTGTTCATCAAGTTCTGAAGTACCAGCCAACCCTGCGCCCGAAACGGCCTGAAAGGTTGTCACTGTGAGCGTGCGCAAACCAGCTTCGAGGTCGAGTGGCTTGAGCACCGGCATTGCGACCATGGTCGTGCAATTCGGATTGGCAACGATGTTCTTGGGAATGGAATCGAGTGCGTGCGCGTTGACCTCGGGCACCACTAACGGAACATCAGGATCCATACGCCAGGCCGAAGAGTTATCGACAACCACGGCACCAGACTCAGCCACTCGTGGAGCCAGCGTTAAGGACGTACCGCCACCCGCAGAGAACAACACGATGTCGAGACCGGAGTAATCGGCGGTGTCAGCATCTTCGACCGCGATTTCGTGGTCGCCCCAAGAAATACGACGACCCGCAGAACGGGCGGATGCAAAGAGACGAAGTTCAGACACAGGGAACTGGCGTTCCGCCAAGATGGCGCGCATCACGCCACCCACCTGACCCGTTGCTCCAACAATTCCGATACGCATAAGGGGAGAAACCATAGCGGTCGGCCCTAGAGCAGCCACCAACAGATTTCTGCACCGTGGTCAGAGCCCAGAATCGAGCCCCGAACCAGCACTACAGACGGTCAATCGACGTAGACGGGACCATCGGCCAGACCGAAGGCATCGTGCAGGGAAATCACCGCTCGCTCGATATCGGCTTCCGCAACAACACAGCTCACACGGATCGCCGACGTGGCGATCATCTCGATATTGATGTTGTTCGCGGCCAGCGTTTCAAACACCGTTGCGGCAACACCCGGGTGCGACTTCATGCCCGCGCCAACAACACTGACTCGCGCAATGGCAGGGTCGCCGGTCACGTGAGTTGCGCCAATATCGGCCGTGTGCTCTTCGCAGATCGCAATTGCGGCGTCGAGTTCACTGTGTGGGACTGTGAAGGAAATATCGGTGACTCCGCGGTCTGACGTGTTCTGCACGATCAGATCGACGTTGATGTTTGCATCGGCAAGCGCGCGAAACATCAGGGCGGCGATGCCAGGACGATCAGCGGCACCACCGACTGTGACTTTCGCTTCATCGGCATCGTGCACAACTGCCGAAACAATTGCTTGTTCCATGGTTTCGTCCTCCTGGGTGACGATCGTTCCGAGTTCCCACGTAAACGCTGAACGCACATGAAGATCGACACCGTGGGTACGGGCGAACTCAACGGAGCGCATCGCTGGCTTGGGACAACCGTTTGCCGTCATTTCGAGTAGTTCATCGAAACTGATTTTTTCCATCTTGCGAGCGTTCGCCACGATTCGCGGATCGGTGGTGAACACGCCGGTGACATCGGTATAGAGCTCACATGAATCGGCGCCAAGCGCGTGAGCAAGCGCAACCGCAGTGGTATCTGAACCACCGCGACCGAGGAACGTGACATTGAATTCGGGCGAAACGCCCTGCGCTCCACCAACAACAGCAACGCGACCAGCGGCCAACGCTTCGACAACACGCGCAGGCTTTACGTCGACGATCTTTGCGTTGCGGTGTGTGGAGTCTGTGAGGAATCCGGCTTGTGAGCCAGTAAACGATTCGGCCTCAATACCAGTGTCCGCGATAGCCATACACAACAACGCCATTGCCTTGCGTTCGCCTGCCGTGACGAGCATGTCCATCTCGCGACCTGGGCGAGTACTGGAAACCTCGGCGGCGATTCGCAAAAGGTCGTCGGTTTCCTTGCCCATGGCGGAAATCACGACCACGACCTGATTGCCCTCTCGCACGGTGCGCGCCACATGGCCAGCGACAGCGCGCATGCGCTCGGGATCGCCGACCGAGGTACCACCAAACTTTTGAACAAGGAGAGCCACGGGATGCAACGCTACCGGCCGCCCCGACCTGATCCCGAATCACTTGTAGGTTCTCCAACCATGGCTCGCACCTCGGACCGCCGACAGCAACAGTTAGCCCGCCAAAAGGCGCAAGCCGCTTTGACAGCTCGCCAACGCAAGGATCGCCGGCGCAAGCAGGTGGCCGCTGGTGCAGTTGCCGTCATTGTCGTGCTCTCGACACTCGGCGCCTTCCTGGGCTCGCGTTCGTCATCCTCATCGAAGCCCGCAACAACGACCACCGCTCCGACGTCAACCACATTGCCGACGAACGGGATCACGCCGCCGGCCGCAGCGCTTGGCGCCACGCTCAGCGGAGCGACGCCGTGTCCCGCCGAAGACGGTTCATCAGCACGAACAACATCATTCGCCTCTGCCCCATCGACGTGCATCGAGACCGACCACTTTTACACCGCAACGATCACGACCTCGAAAGGTCCGATGACGGTGCAACTCAACCCACGAGTTTCTCCGCAAACCGTCAACACCTTCGTAGTCCTCGCTCGCTATCACTACTACGACGGCCAACCGGTAACCGACGTTCGCACGCGCGCATCATTCACTGTTGGCATGGCGTTCTCGGGCGGCACCAACCAACCCGGCTTTGCCATTCCAGGTGAGATCCCTGCGAAGGGAACCGTGTTCACCCCCGGCGCGCTCGCAATGACACGCTCATCAGCTTCCGGCGGCATCGGCGGCCAACTCGTCGTTGCCACCTTCGATCAAGCCCCCGATAACGATCAACAAGTGACGCCGTTGGGCATCATGCTCAGTGGTGACACGACAATTGCCGCCATCAACACATTGGCCAGCCAGTCCGGGAAACCCACGTCGCTGGTAACCATCCAATCGATCAGCGTCGTCCGCAGCGGAGCAATCCCGAGTTAACAATTGACCGCGATGGCTCTTATGGTCCGAGCCTTGCTAGCGTCGCCGCCCGATGGGAACCGCGAAGCGTGAACGCCAAAAGGCCGGACATAAGGCCCGCCTCAATGTTGAACGATCACTGGATCGTCGCGACCAACGTCGCCGGCGGCTCTTCACGATCGTTGGTGCTGCCGTCATCATGGTGGCGGTTGCGGGACTATTCACTGCGTTGAGCGACAACAGTTCAACCTCAACCACCGCCGCGACCACAACGACTTCGCTGGCGACGACCACGACCGACCCCTCGGAGAACCTTCCATCAGCAGCAGGCAAACCTTGCGTTGATTTCAACGACACACTTCCTGCGGGAGCCCCCGGCGTGACGATGCCGGTTGGAACTGTCCCCGATTCACTGGTGGTCAAAGATCTCGTGACTGGAACAGGAACTCCCGTCGCAAAGGGCGACTCCGTCACGGTCAACTACATCGGCGTGTCGTGTTCTACCGGCAAGATCTTTGATTCGTCTTGGGCCGCGGGTAAGTCAGTGACGTTCCCGCTCAACCAGGTGATCACAGGTTGGTCTCAAGGTCTCCTGGGCATGCAGCCTGGCGGACGCCGACTGCTCATTATTCCTCCCGACCTTGGCTACGGCTCAACGGGCCAGGGGAATATCCCGCCAGGTGAATCGCTCATCTTTGTCGTCGACTTGATCTCGGCGTCAGCGGAGGCAACTCCGGGAACCGCAGCGAACTAACGAAGCTCGATTAAAAGACAGCTTCGGGTATCGCAGAGATATCGGAAAGTTTTCCGTCTCGGTGCACGATCACAGAGCCGGCACCGGCCACGCGCCATCCGCCATTTCCAATGTCATCGATGATTGCGGTGCTGGTCGGAAGCTCAAGGAGCACAACTCCAGTCGATGCAAGATCGATTGTGCGCCGAACTTTGTCAGGCGACCATTCATCACTGCGGGCGATCACAGCGAGACCAGGCAGAAGTCCAAGGCCAACCGTGAACGCACCGCCACGCGTGTCGACCATCGGGTCGCAAAGCACATCGGCACCAGCGCCGCTGCCGACCAATGCTGCACCACCTCGCCACGCACCAATGAGCGCTTCGTACACCGGGGTTCCTTTGAGTACTGATTTGATGTGCATCGGAGAAACACCAGTGAGGTAAATAAACTTCGCATTCGCAACGGCTGCAGCATTGTCAGCATCTAACGCATCGGTGCGCGTGTACACGGGCACTTCACGAACCGTTACATCAACTTTGGCGAACCAAGAGCGGGCGGCATCAACCGACTTCTGAGGATTTTCATAGGCCCAACCAGTCGCGAGAAGTGTCACTTCCGTGGCTCCGACTGCAGCGAGAAGTTCCGCGTCGAACGTGCAACCTTCAGAAAATTCACCGCCACCGACAAGAGCTAATGGTCCACTCATTTTGTTTCCTCCGTCTTGATCTCAACGCGACGCGCCCCGAGTGACACAAAGTGCCGAAGTGGGGCGACCGCGGTTCGAAAAGTGAATCGATCGATGTCGTCATGGACCAGTGTCGTCGCTCGCAGCGCTGCGGTCAGATCTCGTCCAACATGAAAGCCACGGACCCACGGCGTCGCTCCCCAAGGGGCGAGAGCGAGCACGCGAACGGTGCCGGGTCGATTAACGGGTTCAACCGCCAAGAGCCGACCACCCGGAGCCAACAATCGATCAATTGCGCCGAGCGCCGCCGGAAGGTCGGGAAATCGGATGAGCTCAGCCACTGAGATCACCCAGTCCCATTCCGCCGCCGCCTGGCCATCGATGGCCGATGCCAGCACCTCGCGAGCATCGGGATCGGAAAGGTCGAGCACTCGCCCAGCGGCTCGACTCAGCGCTTCGGACCTACGGCGATCAAGCGTTGTTTCAATCGACCGGGGGAACCGGCGGTTTCCTTCAACGATCACGGTTCCGGACTTTGACACGGCAATCACGCTAGTAGGGGACCCCCTTCGGACAATCCGCCCGCGCTTTGCGCAACGAAACCTACCCAGCGGTAACGTCTAGCGCTTCCCCGGATGGCCCGGGACAAGCGACGGAGGAATGGCTGTGGCAATCAAACGAATCGGAATCATTGGCTCGGGAATCATGGGCTCGGGTATTGCCGAGGTTGCCGCCAGCACCGGCCACACCGTGGTGCTCCGCTCACGTTCAATCGACAGTGCGAACGCGATGCTCGCCGGATTACAGAAGTCACTCGCCCGTCAGGTCGAAAAGGGTCGCCGCGAACAGGCCGATGCCGACGCCATCGCTGCTCGAGTAACCGCCACAGCCGATCTCAGCGATCTCGCTGACTGCGATCTCGTTCTTGAGTCAGTCGTCGAAAATCTCGATGTGAAGGTCGCACTTTTCCGCGAACTCGATGGCATCGTGAAAGCCGACGCCATCATCGCAACAAACACCTCAACTCTTCCTGTTGTGGAAATGGCGATGGCCACAAACCGACCGGGCAAAGTATGTGGCGTTCACTTCTTCAATCCGGCGCCGGCCATGAGCCTCGTTGAAATTGTTCGACCGATGACCGCTGATGACGCGACCATCGCCGAGGTGACCGCATTCGCTCAGGCTTGCGGCAAAGACCCCGTCGAGGTTGCTGATCGAGCCGGTTTCATTGTGAACGCGCTGCTCTTTCCCTATCTCAACAACGCCGTGAAGTTGCTTGAAAACGGAATCGCCAGTCGCGATGATATCGATACTGCGATGAAGGGCGGCTGCAACTTCCCTATGGGACCATTGCAATTGCTCGACCTCGTTGGTCTCGATACCTCTGTTGCCATTCTCGATGCGTTGTACGACGAATTCCGCGATCCAAACTTCTCACCTGCTCCGCGCCTTCGTCGCATGGTGACTGCTGGTCATCTGGGCCGGAAGTCCGGTATTGGTTTTTACGACTACCGAAAGTGAGTCGCTGTCATCGCTGATGACCGACTATTCGACATGCCGATCGCTCCGCCACATTCTCAGTGGCAATTTCCCGCGCCCGATAGCGCCGATGAGAGCGGATTAATTGGCATTGGCGCTGACCTCGAGCCCGGAACGATCCTCGCTGCCTACCGCTCAGGAATCTTTCCGATGCCGATCGATCACAGCGAGAACGTCGGCTGGTGGTCTCCTGATCCGCGCGGAGTTCTCCCGCTAGATGGATTAAGAGTTTCGCGATCACTTCGTCAATCCATCGAGCGATACGAGGTCACGATCGACACTGCATTCGACGACGTCGTTTCAGCATGCGCCAACCCCGACCGTGACGGCGCGTGGATCACTTCTGAGATTCACGCGGCGTATTCACGACTCAATGACCTTGGCTGGACCCACTCGGTTGAAACCCGCGACCGAGCAACTGGCGAACTGGTTGGCGGGCTCTATGGCGTTCATATCGGCGGGCTGTTTGCCGGAGAGTCGATGTTCCACCGCAGCACCGACGCGTCGAAGGTTGCCCTCGTCGCATTGGTGACTCACCTCAAAGGAATCGGCGTGGCGTTGCTCGACGTCCAGTGGCTCACCCCACATCTCGCCACCCTCGGAGCAATCGCCATTCCCCGCACCGAGTACCTCTCAAAACTCCATGAGGCCCTAGCAATTCCCGTTCGCCCCTTCCTTTCCGAGGTTTCATCGTGACAACACCACCTTCAGTGGGCGAGCATGGGGAAATGAGTACGACCCCCTCCGGAGATTCCATCCGATCAGCTGATCGGCCGTGGATGATGCGCACCTACTCAGGGCATTCGACCGCACGCGCCTCGAATGAGCTGTACCGGACGAATCTGGCCAAGGGCCAAACCGGTCTCTCCATTGCCTTCGATCTCCCGACTCAAACGGGCTACGACCCGGATGATCCCCGTGCACGCGGCGAGGTCGGAAAGGTCGGAGTACCGGTGGCCGAACTCGGTCACATGCGCGAACTACTCGAGGGCATTCCCGTCGGGGGCATGAATACCTCGATGACGATCAACGCAACTGCAGCGTGGTTGCTCGCTCTTTATGTTGCGTACGCGTCAGAGAATGGTGTTGCGTCTTCGGAACTGCGCGGCACAACGCAAAACGACATCGTGAAGGAGTACTTGTCACGAGGCACGTACATCTTCCCTCCGATCCCTTCGCGTCGCCTGATTGTCGACATGGTGGCCTGGTGTTCAGAAAACATCCCTGCCTGGAACCCAATGAACGTTTGCAGCTACCACCTGCAAGAAGCAGGAGCCACTCCCGTTCAGGAAATCGCGTTCTCACTCGCAACTGCTATCGACGTACTTGATGCCGTTCGAGACAGCGGCCAAGTTCCCGCCGACCGAATGCCTGCCGTCGTTGCATCGATTTCGTTCTTTGTGAACTCGGGCATTCGTTTCGTCGAAGAAGTGTGCAAAATGCGGGCCTTCACCAAAATGTGGGATCAGATCTGCCTTGAGCGATACGGCGTCACTGATCCGAAAGCCCGGCGATTCCGATACGGCGTGCAGGTGAACTCTCTCGGACTCACCGAAGCTCAGCCGGAAAACAATGTGCAACGAATCGTTCTCGAAATGCTTGGCGTCACACTCTCAAAAGATGCTCGTGCGCGCTCATTGCAGTTGCCCGCATGGAACGAGGCCCTCGGTCTTCCCCGCCCGTGGGATCAGCAGTGGTCGCTGCGTATGCAGCAGGTTCTTGCGTTTGAATCCGATCTACTTGAATACGACGACATCTTCAACGGTTCACACGTCATCGAGGGACTTACCGATGAGCTCGTGACCGCCGCTCAGGCCGAACTCGATGAAGTTCTTGCAATGGGTGGCGCCTTCGCCGCTATCGAAGAACTCAAGGGCCGCCTCGTTTCTTCAAACACCGAACGAGTCCGCCGCATCGAGACTGGCCAACAAGTTGTTGTTGGCGTCAATCGGTTCACCGAGGCGGCCGAGTCGCCACTTGCTGGCGATGAATCCATTCTTCGAGTCGATCCAGCACTTGAAGCCCAGACAGTTGCCGAGGTCGAGAAGTGGCGCGACGAACGCGACAGCGCTGCGGTCGAATCGGCACTTGCTGAACTTCGTCGAGTCGCCAACACCGATGAAAACATCATGGGCGCGACTATCGCGTTGGCCCTCGCCGGCGGCACTACGGGCGAATGGGCAGGCGCACTGCGCGACGTCTTCGGCGAATACCGAGCTCCGACAGGCGTGTCTGCTGCCGCTGGTGTCGGCACATTGCCTGAAGATCTCCGAGTAGTTGCCGAACGAGTAAAGGCGATGCCTGGTGGTCCCCCACGATTGTTAGTGGGAAAGCCCGGTCTCGACGGACATTCGAATGGCGCCGAACAGATCGCGGTCGCAGCACGCGACGCCGGCATGGAAGTTATCTATCAAGGCATCCGTCTCACCCCTGCCCAGATCGCAGCAGTGGCCCGAGACGAAGATGTCGACGTGGTTGGGCTTTCGATTCTTTCGGGTAGCCATCTGGAACTCGTCCCCGATGTGGTGGAACGACTTCGTGCCGAAGGTGTGACCTGCCCCGTCATTGTCGGCGGGATTATCCCCGAAGATGACCGACTGACGTTGCTCAAAGCTGGTGTAGCTCGCGTCTACACACCAAAAGACTTTGAACTCGGCCACATCATGAGCGATATCGCCGATCTTGTTATCGAGACTCGTCGCTAAGACTTACGACTAGTCGTTCAGTTCAGCGATCACAGCTTCGGTATCTTCGCCAAGTGCTCGTGCTGCAAATCTGATGCTGCCGGGAGTTTCCGACAAACGTGCGATGACGTTCTGCATCGGGACACCGTCAACATCGACAATCGCGTTGCGCTCTCGAAGATGCGGATCATTCACAACATCAGTCATTGTGTAGACGGGAGCAACGGCGACTTCTGCACGTTCCGCTTCATCGAGCACTTGCTCAAGCGTTCGTTCGCCGACCCAGTCGCCCACGATTTGGTCGATAAGTTCTCGGTTGGCCACTCGATTCTCGAATCCTTTGAATCGCGGATCTTCGGTGACACCGACCATTGCCATAAATCGCTGAGCCACTGACTCTGCGGTTGCTGAGACAACCACCCACTTGCCGTCAGCACATTCGTAGGTCTTTCTCGGCACTGTGTAAGGAATTCCTGAACCAAGTCGAGGCTGTTCATAGCCAGTGAGTGCATTTGCAGATACAAGCGGACCCATCAAATGCAGCATGGATTCAAGAAGGTTCACATCGACGACCTGACCCACACCTGAATGCACCGCAACCATGGTGGCAAAGGCTGCAACGATTGCCGTCACTTCATCGGTCAACGCAATAGGTGGAAGCGTTGGTCCGCCGTCGGGTTCACCGTTGACGTTGGCGAAGCCCGACATCGCTTCGGCAATCGATGCGAATCCGGGCCGATCTCGGTATGGACCAGTCTGACCAAAGCCCGTCACGCGAGTGATCACAAGTTTGGGATTCACCGCAAGCAGAACTTCAGGTTCGAGCCCAAGCGCTTCGAGTTTCCCCGGACGAAAATTCTCGACAAGAACATCGGCGGTCTCGAGCAACTTGCGCAGAACTGAAACCCCGTCTTCAGATTTCAGATCGAGAACAATCGTGCGCTTTCCACGCCCGACCATCTTCCAGAACAACGTGACGTCATCGGATGGATCTCGCCATCCCATGTCACGAACCGTGTCACCAGTACCTGGGCGCTCGACCTTGATGACGTCGGCGCCAAAGTCGGCCAAGTGTCGTGCGCAACCAGGCCCAGCCAGGACCGTCGAGATATCGATAACACGCAGATCGGAAAGGGGTGGATTGGGCACGACTGAAACGCTAACGGGCGGAACGCAGAACTCGGGGCAATGCGATTGGCGCTCGAGTGTCTACGCTTCATCGAACCTCAGGAGGAACCATGACTCGCATCGGCTACCAGATTCCCAACTTCACCTACCCCGGAGTTGGCCCCGCTGAACTCTTCGACGCGGTGGCTAAGCAAGCCGCTGCTGCTGACCGTTCCGGCTTCGACACGATCATGGTGATGGACCACTTTTACCAGCTACCGATGCTGGGCGAGCCTTCGAAGTACATGCTCGAGTGCTATTCAACTCTCGCTGCTCTCGCACAGCACACGACGAAAGCTCGACTTGCATCGCTCGTAACCGGCAATACCTATCGGAACCCTGCTCTCCTGGCGAAGACAATCACCACACTCGACATCGTGTCGGGTGGTCGCGCTCAACTTGGTATCGGTGCAGGTTGGTTCGAACTCGAACACGACTCACTCGGATTCGAGTTCGGCACCTTCACCGATCGATTCGAAAAACTTGAAGAAGCACTGCAGATCATTCTTCCGATGCTGCGCGACGAACGACCCACATTCGCCGGAAAGCATTATTCGGTCGACAATGCCATCAATCAGCCTGCGCCGATCAGTCGAATCCCGGTGATGATCGGCGGATCCGGCGAAAAGAAGACCTTGCGCATGGTTGCGCAATACGCCGATTCAGCAAATTTCACTTGCGGCCTCGACGAGGTCCCTCGAAAGATGGAAGCGCTCGCTGCACATTGCGAACGCCTCGGACGCGATCGAAGCGAAATCACCGTCAGCAAGATGGGTTTCTGTGTCATCGCCCCGACAGTCGATCAGGCCTACCAAGAAGCCAAGTCATACATGCTCGGAATGGGCGTCGATCTCGACGCTGTCGACGAGGCCACACGCGACATGTTCCTCTCCGCCGTGTGGTGGGGCGGATCGGAAGAGATCGAGGAATGGTTTGTAAAGGTCAAAGACCTCGGACTCGATGGCGTCACCGTTTCACTGCCGGCGAACGGCACCCTCCCCGAGCGCATTGAACAACTCGGAGAGGTAGCGATAAAGGTTTTCGGCGGCGCGAACTAGCTGCGGGCGGCGGGACGGGCCCGGCGCGACGCCACTGGTCGTGACCACCAGCGACCGCTGAAGCGCCAGCGCGCTTCGGGTTCAACTTCCTGACCCACCATGATGCGAGGTCGCGTGATCTCAATAGCGGCAGCAATTGCTGCTGCTTCTTCAATGGTCGGTTCAGGCGTGATGCGCACGCTCGACGACGCGTCGGTCACAGCGGGATATTCCCGTGCTTGCGATGCGGAAGTTCTTCACGCTTGGACTTGAGCATCTCGAGGCCAGCGATGATCTTCATACGTGTGTCAGCAGGATCGATGACATCGTCGATGAAACCGCGCTCGGCAGCGATATACGGGTTCGCGAACCGCTCGGTGTAATCATCGATGAGTTCAGCACGACGCTTTTCGGGATCGGCCGCACCTTGAATTTCGCGACGATAGAGAATCTCGACAGCACCATTGGGGCCCATAACCGCAAGTTCGGCCGAAGGCCAAGCAAACGCGAGATCAGCACCAATCGACTTGGAATTCATAACGACATATGCGCCGCCGTAGGCCTTACGAGTGATGACCTGAATACGAGGAACAGTTGCTTCGCAGAAGGCGTAGAGCAACTTGGCACCGTGGCGGATGATGCCGCCGTATTCCTGATCGACACCTGGGAGGAACCCGGGAACGTCGACGAATGTCACGAGCGGAATATTGAACGCATCGCAAGTACGCACGAAACGTGCGCCCTTTTCTGCAGATTCAATGTCGAGTACGCCAGCAAGCACCATTGGCTGATTGCCGACAATGCCGACGGATTCACCATTGAGACGAGCGAATCCGCACACGATGGAACCAGCCCACCGCGGGAAGTACTCGAAGAAGTCGCCATCGTCGACAACTGACGCGATGACCTTCTTCATGTCGTACGGAATATTCGGGCTAGCCGGCATGATGTCGACCAGTTCAGGACAGCTGCGTTGCGGATCGTCGCCGGTTGGCATCGTTGGAGCTGTCTCAAGATTATTCGACGGAAGGAACGAGAACAGATACTTCACGTCGTCGAGACATGACTTCTCGTCCGGAGAAACGAAGGTTGCGACACCAGACTTGCTCGCGTGCGACTTCGCGCCACCAAGTTCTTCGAGCGTGACTTCTTCCCCGGTCACGGTCTTCACAACATCGGGGCCGGTGATGAACATGTGCGAGGTTTCGTCGACCATGAAGATGAAATCGGTCATGGCTGGGCTGTATACCGCGCCGCCGGCACATGGGCCGAGGATTACCGAGATCTGTGGAGTGACGCCCGAGGCAAGAACATTGCGATGGAAGATGCCGCCGTAACTGGCAAGCGACACCACGCCTTCCTGAATACGAGCACCAGCGCCATCATTCAGACCAATAAGCGGTGCACCAACAGACAGAGCGAGGTCCATGACCTTGTGAATCTTCTCGGCGAAGACCTCGCCAAGTGCGCCGCCGAAGACGGTGAAGTCCTGCGAGAACACAAACACCTTGCGACCGTCGATCGTGCCCCAGCCGGTGACGACACCGTCGGTGTACGGGCGCTCTTCGATGCCACTTTCATGGGCCCGATGCCGAGCGAGCATGTCGAGTTCGTGGAACGAACCCTCGTCCAAGAGATAGTCGAGCCGCTCGCGGGCAAGCATCTTGCCCTTGGAATGCTGGCGTTCAACGGAACGCTCCGAACCGGCGTGGAGGGCTTGTTCTTTGAGTTCGGCCAGTTGGGCCAGGCGCTCGGTCATTGGGTGTTCAGACATGGCGCCAACACTACCCAGCCCACGGTTGGCCACCGAAAAGTGGCCGCCCACACACCGATAACCCGAGAACTCGTTCGGCGGTCTAGCCTTGTGTCACAAGCCCCTCATCGCCGCTCTCGGCGCAGGAAGGACACCACATGGTGCTCGCTGAAATCATCGGTTGGGACATTGTCATCGTCCTCGCAATCATCGCCCTGCTTTTCGGTGGCGCCAAACTTCCAAAGCTCGCCCGATCGCTGGGTTCGGCCAAGGGTGAGTTTGAAAAGGGCCTCAAAGAAGGCGCTCCCGAGTCCAAGGCGACCGACGCCAAGGCCACTGAAGCCACCGACAAGACCGATTCCTGAGGTTCGCGCCCGTTGGCGCTGCCACCAGAACTGACGACTGACCGGCCTATGGGTCGGTCAGTTTCGCGTCTGAGCCAACTTCTGGGCCAACTTCTGGGCCCGCTCAACAAGACGCGGCGAATCAATGCGCGCCGCGACTTCAGCGAACGACGCTTCCGGTCCCGTCCAGCGAAGTTCATCGACCTCTGTGAATGTCGGCGCATCGGTCACAACGGTGGCGATCTTCCGAAACAACATCGCAAGTTCCATCTGTTCCTGCAACGTTGCCGCCAGTTTCGCCGCGCCTCGCACCTGAACATCCCAGTTCTCGGGGTCAGCAGGAATATGTTCGATGTGCAGATAGCGCCCGAGAACTGTTGACGCTGACTTTGCCCCCCAACCAGGCAAACCCGGGAACCCATCCGATGCATCGCCCATCAATGCGAGGTAATCGGGAATCGATTCCGGTGGAACGCCAAACTTCTCGATCACGCCATCGTGATCAAACATCTGGCCTTTGCGACGATCGAACTGGACCACACGACTTCCGACTACACACTGGGCAAGATCTTTGTCGGGAGTGCAGATGAGCACCTGATCCACACTTTTATCGGCTGCAGCTCTCGCAGCAGCCGAACCCATGCCATCGTCGGCTTCGTGTTCGATCATTGAGAAGACGGTGAAACCAGCAGCATCCAACGCTTCATCGAGTAACGGAAACTGGTTACCTAATTCAGGATCAAGATCTTCACCCGATTTGTAGCCATCCCACATGGCGTTGCGGAATGAATCCACCGTGCGATCAGTAGCGACGCCAACGTGAGTCGCGCCTTCATCGAGCATGTTGAACATCGACATCACCACGCCGCGAGTTGCTGCGACTTCCATGCCATCGTCATTTACGCGCGATGGGAGCGCGAAGTGGTGGCGAAAGAGTTCATAGGTGCCGTCGACCAGATGTACCTGCATGGGGTCATTGTTCACCATACCGAGACTCCTCGGCGAAGAAACCACCCCTTTCCTTCAGCGACGGCATACTCTCCAGCCATGGCTGATCAAACAGAACGTCTCGCAAACCTTCGCAAATGGAACATCGGTATTGGTGGCCTGCACCTTGTGCAAGGCATCCTCATCCTTGTTCTGAGCACCTCTTTCGCCATTCCGATTGTTGCAACGGTCATGACCGGCCCGCCCGGTGGCGAGGGATCTCTTTCAGTAACCAAGCATTTCTTTGACTTCAACTTTCCGATCGCTATCGCGCTCTTCTTGTTTCTTGCCGCCGGCGATCACTTGCTGACCTCAGTGACTCCATTGCGTTCTTGGTACGAGCGCAACCTCCTCCATGGAATCAACTACGCGCGCTGGATCGAATACTCCGTGAGCGCGTCAATCATGATCGTGCTGATTGCACTCTTGAATGGCATCAACAACCTCTACGCCATCATCGCCATCTTTGGCGTGAACGCCGCGATGATCCTTTTTGGTCTGGTCATGGAACAAGTCAATCGCAATCGCGAATCAGTCAATTGGTTGCCATTCATCTTTGGTTGCATCGCCGGCATCGTCCCGTGGATCGCAATCGTCATCGGGCTTGTCACTTCGTCAACTGACAACACGATGATCAACGGGGTTCCGGCAAACTCAGAAGGTGTTCCGACCTTCGTGTACTTCATCGTGATTTCGCTGTTCCTCTTGTTCAACTGCTTCGCTCTCAATCAGTGGCTGCAGTACAGAGGCAAAGGCAAGTTCACCGACTACCTCTATGGCGAAAAGGTGTACCTCGTTCTCAGCCTTGTTGCGAAGAGCGCCCTCGCTTGGCAGATCTTTGGCGGCACTCTCGCCAGCCCTTCCTGAATTAAGCGCTGAGTCGACGAAGAACCGCGCCAACGAATCGGTCGGCAGCATCTACGTCGATCGGTAAGAAGAAACACGGCTCGAAAAGTTCCGCCTCCAGAAGTGCAGGCGATCCGTCATCGAGTCGGACCACGTCGTATCGGCCATAGAGGAGTTGCTGATCCTTCGAGATCCAACCGGCCCCGCGAGCAACCTCGGTTGCTGCCGACGCTGCAGCATCGACAACGACCAGAACATCGTCGGGAGTTTGTACTGACGTGATCTGCTCCTGATACTCACCGCCCACGAGCTGACCGCCTTCAGCGAGCAACGCTGCTTTGTTGAACGAGTGGGAAATCATCCCGTCGAACAGCACCGTTCCGATTTCACCTTCAGCGTCGATCCGCGCTGCGAACGGCTGAACCATCGTCGTCAGACCTTTGGCCAAGATTTCACTCGCCAGCACTTCGGCCGCCCGATCAGTCTTCAGATAGCGACCCGTCAACCGGCTCCCTGCTGACACCGAAGGTTTCACCACAATCTCCGCGCTGCCAAAAGATTGCGCCGCCGAATGAAACTCTTCGATCGAATCGACAAAGGCAGTCGGAACGATCGGCACCCCTTGATGGGCAAGATCCGCGAGATAGCGCTTGTCGATATTCCATTCGATGAGTTCGACGGGATTGTGAAAGGTCGTCAGCCCGCGCCGATCACCAAGCCATTTTCGAAACGCGTTCAATCTCTTGACGTAATTCCAGGGGCTTCTCACGACAACAAGATCGAACGAATCCCACGCCACCGATTCGTCTTCCCACGCCGCTTGAACAAGATCGATTCCGGCATTGGCAAAGGCAACGATTTGCAAAGGAAGATCGACATCATCATGGATCGCGTCGAGATCACTTGTGGTCACAAACGCAACTCTCATGCCGTCACGCTAGCGATGAGCGCCGACGCGACAGAGCCCGACACAAGGCCGGGCTCTGCACAACGTTGTTGTGATCAACCTAATCAGTTGAACCAGTTATCAACTTGAGTGATTTTACAGGTGACCTTCGAAGCGGTCGTGACGGTGTACGAACCGATATCCCACTGGATTCGATCATTGCCGGGCACCGAATTTGGCAAGGTCGTTCCATTATTAATAAGCGTTCCCGACGGATCGCGGAACTCGTATTCAAAGAGGTAACTCTTGGATGTTGACGTTTGATTCGAAATCGTTCCCGCCATCATCGGGTACCCAAGTGAATCGACCTCACATCTGTCGATCTTTAACGTGTACGTCGACGGATCAGCTTTTCCGGTTGCATCCTTTAAGGCAACAGTTGCCGTTCCCGCAAGCACGACAAAAGCCACGAAAAGGATGATCGCAATGATCGTTCCGACAGCGCCCAGAATGAGACCTGCAAGTGCCATTCCCTTGCCCGTGCCGCCCAATTCCTTGGCTTTTTTCATGCCAAGAAAACCAAAGACAATGGCGAGGATGCCAGCGATCGGTCCGAGGCAGACGAACGTCAAGATACCGAGCACCAGTGCAGCGACAGCCATTCCGTTATTCGGATTCGGCGCACTACCCGCTTGAGCAATCGGAGGTGGAGCAAATCCACCTGCGGGTGGTGCCGGTGGAGCGGGTGGCGGAGTACCGCCAGTTGGTGGCGGTGGTGGTGGCGGTGGTGGTGGCAAATCGGTCATCAGTTCTCCCGTGAACTCAGGCGACGCCCGTGCGCCGTTTCGCCGACGCTACCCGGTCACTCAAAATTTTTCCGAGAAAGTAACCACATCAACGGCGCAGGTTTCTCACTCAAGAATCTGTCAGGCCTTGGTGGCCCAAAACTTGGTCCACGACGGCCAGGAACCGGGCACCGTGCCCAGTCCGTCGTGGTTCTTCGGCCATTCCGCAACCCGCAATGACAACGGCGAGCTCGGTGCTTCTTCGCCATACCAAAGTTCATGAATACGTCGAACGAAGAGCCACTGGCCGCCGCGCCGTTCATAGGTGTCGCGGTAAAGAATGAATTGATGAATCCAGCGCTCGCCATCTTGGATCTGTGCATGGCAATACACCTGACCCGTTGCGTGATCGGCATCAACCAGATCAATCGCGTGGGTCCCAACATTCAGCATCGAGATCCCGATCGCACCGAGCGACTCCGCAAACGACGCTCGCAACGCCTCGCGACCATAGGTGTCGCGTCCAACCCGAACGTCGTCAACAAAGAGCAGGACGAGTGCATCGAGATCTCGGGAGTCCACAGCAACGGCGTAGTGCGATGCCAGTTGACGGATCTGTTCATGCGCCCACAGCCGCTCAACGATCTCAGTCAGGTCCGAAGATGCCATGGCCGGAGCGTAGGACGAGCAACACCCCCGCGTCCGCATTCCCGGGGTCGTATCCTCCGGGGATGGCTCAACGATCCGACTCCACCGCCGTGTTTGCCAACGGATCGATCTCACTTCGCCTCTACCCACACAACGAACTCGATGCGATCTCCATCGTCGACCAGTTGTGCACGCAAGCGGCAATTGCCGCTGATGTTGGTTTCGACGGGGTCATGACGTCAGAACACCACGGCGGATTCGCTGGCTACTTGCCGAACCCTCTACAGACCAGCGGCTTTCAACTCGCTTCTATGTCCCGAGGATGGGCGGCGGCTTGTCCGGTGCTCTTGCCATTGCGCCCGGTTGCCATGCTGGCTGAAGAAGTTGCATGGCTGAACGCGCGCTTCCCCGGACGCGTCGGCATTGGTGTTGGTTCGGGTTCCTTACCGCTCGACTTTGAAGCAATGGACATTGACCAAAGCACAGCAGTCGACGTCTTCAAACGCGATCTTCCACGGCTCGTCGAGATGCTTTCTGGTCGCGAACTCGGCGTCATCAACGGAGACCGAGCGTTACGCGAACTCACAACGCAGCCGATCCCCGTGATCAGCACGGCAATGAGTCCCGCCGCAGTGCGCCGATCGGCCGCTGCTGGAGCGGGCGTCATTTACGACGGCGGGAGCAACCCGGATCGACTGCGAACGCTTTCCGATGCCTATGTCGAAGCCGGCGGTACTGCACCAAGAATTCTCATTCGCCGAGTGTGGTTAGGACCTCCACCGAAGGAAGCTTTTGAAGCGCAGTTCGAGGTGTATCAGAGCTACTCGACCACTGAAGCACTCACTCACTGGCGAGATAACGGATGGATCTGTGGCGATGACGGCGCCGCACTCGCGCAAGAACTCGCTGACGCTCTGCGAACAACGAATACGTCGTGCATCAACCTGCGAATCCATGCACCTGGCATCGCTGCCGAAGCCGCCCGAGAGCAGATTGCTGTGCTGGGGGCAGAAGTTCTTCCCCGATTACGAGCCGAGCTCGCAAACGGTTAACCATTTAGACGTCGATGCCTTCGAGGTCTTGACGAACCAGCGTGCGATAGAGGTCGGCATACAAACCCTCGGCCGCCAACAATTCTTCGTGACGCCCTCGTTCAACGATGCGTCCTGACTCGAGAACCAGAATCTGATCGGCGCCGGTGATCGTCGACAGTCGATGTGCGACAACCAATGAAGTTCTTCCTTTAAGTGCCGTCGCAAGCGCTTGCTGAACAAGTGATTCATTTTCTGAATCGAGATGGCTCGTGGCCTCGTCGAGAACAATGATGGCCGGCGCCTTCACCAACACTCGGGCGATCGCCAAACGCTGCTTCTCTCCGCCAGAAAGGCGATGGCCGCGTTCACCAACAACAGTGTTGTACCCGTCGGGAAAGCCAACGATGACATCGTGGATTTGGGCTGCCTTACACGCCGCGACGATTTCGGCATCGGTCGCGTCGGGCCGCGCGTAGCGAAGGTTTTCGGCCACCGTGTCGTGAAAGAGATGAGGATCTTGCGACACGACCCCGACCGCGCTGCGCAACGAATCGAGTGTGAGGTCGCGAACATCGTGCCCATCGATACGGACCGAGCCCTCGGAGGCGTCGTACAAGCGCGGCACCAACGAACTCATGGTGGTCTTTCCCGCACCCGAAGGGCCTACGAGCGCGATGAGCTGCCCCGGAAGAATTGACGCAGAGACGTCATGAAGAACTTCGGCACCGGGGCCGTCGTCGATCGATCCGCTCAAGCCGATCTCGAGTGATGCCAGTGACTCCTCTGCTCCAGAGGGGTAGCGGAATGTGACGTGATCGAATTCGATCGCGCCCTTTGATGGCGGAAGATCTATTGCATCGTCTTTGTCATCGAGTGAGTTGCGCAGATCGAGAACTTCGAAAACACGATCGAAGGAAACAAGGGCCGTCATGATGTCAACGCGAGCACTTGAAAGCGCCGTAAGCGGCTCGTAGATGCGCGTCACCAATGCCGCTAACGCAACCAGCGTGCCGAGAGTGATGGCATCGGAGATAACGAGTTGCCCGCCGATCCAATAGACCAGCGCAGTTCCGATTGCGCCAACAAGGGCCAGGGCAATGAGGAACGTACGGCTGTACATCGCGCTTTGAATACCGATGTCGCGCACTTCTGCAGCACGGTCGGAAAACTGCTTGGTCTCGCGCTTGCGATTACCGAACAGTTTCACCAAGAGTGCTCCCGAAACATTAAAGCGTTCGGTCATCTGAGTGTTCATTGCTGCATTGAGATCAAACCCTCGACGAGTGATTGCCGACAGTCGACGCCCAACACGCTTAGCCGGAATGATGAAAATTGGCAGAACCAAGATGCCAATAAGGGTGAGGCGCCATTCCAGATAAAACATCGCAATAAGCGTGGTGATGAGCACAATCACGTTCGAAACAACCGACCCGAGCGTTGTCGTTACCGCGCGTTGAGCTCCGATGACATCGTTATTGAGGCGGCTCATCAGAGCGCCGGTTTGAGTTCGCGTAAAGAAACCAATCGGCATGGCGGAAACGTGATCGAACAACTTCACGCGGAGGTCGTAAATCAATCCTTCGCCAATGCGTGACGAATAGAGACGCTCGAAAAATGACATCGCAGAAGAAAACACTGCTGCGGTGATCACAATGGCGGCGAGGACATGAAGAAGTCCGCGATTTCCTTCAGGAATGGCCGAGTCGATGATCTGTCGGAAGAGCAATGCCGGTATGAGTCCAAGCAGGGCCTGAATCACGATGACAAAAACGAATGTAGAGATCGCCCACCGATAGGGGCGGGCATAAGAAAGCACCCGAAGCACGGTGCGGCGGCCGATTGATGCATTGGCAATTGCGTCGCGATTGCCGGACATCATCATGTGAAGGGAACTGGGCATCATGGTCCGCTCAGGCTAGGACCCACCGAGCGCATTCACTCCCGCCACCGGACGCGCCACCGGCGCCCGTAGGCGCCGGCATTGGTGGCGGAAAGTGAGGGATTCGAACCCTCGGTGACCCGAAGGCCACAACGGCTTTCGAGGCCGCCCCATTCGTCCGCTCTGGCAACTTTCCGTCTTCGACACTAGTTGCCCCTGTTCGAAGGGGGCCAACGCGCCTTGAGGATCAGAAAGAGTTCAGCGCAGGCCAGCAAAGTACGTAGAGAGCAGTTCGCTGCACTCCTCGGCCCGCACGTCAGCAACGGTCACGAACTCGTGGTTCAGTCGAGGATCGCTCCCAAGTTGATACAGCGAACCGCATGCACCGTTTTCATAGCTACGCGCTCCGAAGACCACTCGGCCAACTCGAGCGTTCACCATGAGCCCAGCACACATGGCGCAGGGTTCAAGCGTGACAACCACGGTGGCATTCTCGAGTCGCCAAGAACCTATGGCTGCTGCAGCATCTCGAACCGCGAGGAGTTCTGCGTGCGAGGTGGGGTCCTGTGACTGTTCACGCTCGTTATGACGACGAGCAACGACCTGGCCATCGATCACCACAACGGCGCCGATCGGCACTTCACCTTGCTCGCCGGCGAGCCTTGCTTCTTCAAGGGCCAAGCCCATGAGGTCAAAATCAGAAAGCCCGTGATCGGAGGACTCGGGGGTGTCAGTTGCAACTCCCATTCGGTCTCCGATCACGTTGCGTTCGTCTGTACTTGCTGGCGGAGGGAGTGGGATTCGAACCCACGGTGAGTTACCCCACACACGCTTTCCAAGCGTGCCGATTCGGCCGCTCTCGCACCCCTCCCGGGGACCATCCATTTGTGCCGGACGGTGTTCCGAGCCGACAGGGTATCGTTCCTCCCGACCCGCTCTCGCGTGTGGCGGTCGGGTCCTGTGCAATCGGAACCCGCGAATCGAGTCAGGGCCGGAAGGCAGCAGCTCTCAACGGGATCACCGATGTGCCGCAGGTCGCCTGACCGTCACACGGGAGAGCGGGTCTTTTTCCGCCCATTGCCCACAGATCGGGGCGATGGCAGTCCCAGCCGATCGGTAGGCTCGCCACCAATGTCCTATCAGTCGCTCTATCGCCGCTATCGCCCGAGTCGCTTCAGTGAGGTTCGTGGCCAAGAGCACCTTGTGTCGGCGCTTCGCAACGCCGTCACCGAAGATCGCTTGGGCCACGCCTATCTCTTCTCTGGCCCGAGAGGTACCGGCAAAACCTCTACCGCTCGCATCCTTGCCAAGGTTCTCAATTGTCAGAATCCCGAAGCGGGCGAGCCATGTTGTGTGTGCGACTCGTGCCTCTCCATCGATGCGGGAACCAGTTTCGATGTTCACGAACTCGACGCTGCTTCCAATAACGGCGTCGACTCGATTCGAGATCTCATCTCAAGCGCATCGCTTGCTACGCCTGGTCGCTACAAGGTGTACATCCTCGATGAGGTCCACATGCTTTCGACTGCCGCGTCGAATGCATTATTGAAAACGCTCGAGGAACCGCCTTCTCACGTCATCTTCGTGTTGGCAACCACCGATCCGCAGAAAGTTCTTCCGACCATTCGGAGCCGCACGCAGCATTTCGAGGTGCACCTGCTATCGGCCGCCGATCTTGAAGGACTCGTCGACTACGTCGTCGCCGATGCTGGTCTCGAACTTTCGCCCGAAGGTCGCTCCTATGTCTTGCGCGTTGGCGCGGGATCTGCGCGCGACACACTCTCTGCACTCGATCGAGTTGTTGCCGCTGGCGGTATTCCCGATTCTGAAGATGCCGTCGATGAACTTGTCGAAGCCCTCTGTGAACGCGATACCGGCCGCGCACTCATTGCCGTCGAGGGTGCCCTCTCTCGTGGGCGCAACCCGCGTGTTCTCGGCGAGGCTCTCATCGCACGGCTACGCGATGTCTTCCTTGCGTCGGTTGGCGCCGACCTTTCTCGCCTGACCGACACCGATCGCGATCGCGCTGTCGAACAGGGCCGACGCCTCAGTGCTGCTGGTGCAACTCGTGCGCTTGAAGCACTCGGCGAAGCATTCGTGGGCATTCAAGACGCCCTCGACCCACGCATCCCACTTGAAGTCGCGTTAGTCCGACTCACTCGCGACGATGCCGACGTCTCTTTGTCATCGCTCGCCGATCGCATTTCACGACTCGAACGCGACGGAGTCGTCGTTTCGACTGACGCGGCAACCAAGGCGCCAGGACCGGCACGGCCCAAGGCACTCCCACCCCCCATTGCCGATGACACCGACGACGAGCAGGTCGATTCCAGTCCCATGCCAGCAGCTGGCAGTCGTCCCGCCGATGTCGCTCGCGAGGAACTTCGCCGTCGAACAGGAGGCGAAGAACCAATTCGACCAAGTCGCGCTGCGGCTCGCCCACCAACTCGTCCCGCCCGTCCCGGTCGTCCCGGCGCAGCTACGGCCCCCAGTGCGGCCCCCAGCCCAGCAGCAGTGCCCGCCCCCGAGCCGGCTACTGGGCTAGTCGCCGAACCAATTGGTGAACCAGTCGCCGAACCAGTCGCCGATCTCACCCCTGAGCCGATCGTTGAAGTGGCGCCAAGCGCTCCGGCCGCACCTGCTCCTACAGGCGGGTCCATGCCGGCGCTCATCGATCTCACGAGCAACTGGAGCGACACCCTTCTTCCCTCACTTCCCCAACGGTCTCGCGCTCGATTCTCCGGCGGACATTGGGTCGACGTTGTCGATGGTGTCGCCGTCTTTGGATTACCCAATGAACCGCATGCGGTTCGCTGCGAAGAATGCCGCTCCGAGGTTGAATCTGCACTTGCAGCACACTTCGGTGCCCCGGTCCCCATTCGTCTCGTTGTCGATGGTTCGGCACCCGATCCATCTGCACCTCGAAGTGTCGCTGCGGCGCGCCGAGCAGCAACCGACCAAAATCCCGTCGATGAATCCATCGATCTCGACGACCTCAGAAATGCCAGAGGCGCATCTTCTGCGGGTGCTGATCGCATTGCTGCGGTCTTCCCCGGCGCCGAACTCGTCGACGAAAACTGATTCCCTACCCCATCGCCCCTGCGGGAGCCCACGTGTCTGACCAATTCGATCTCAGCTCAATGCTTAGCCAAGCAATGGCGATGCAACAGCAGTTTGAGCAAGCTCGCGCCGACGCCGCTGCTCGCGAGTTCGTCGGTCAAGCCGGCGGAGGCGCTGTCGCCATTCGCGTCACCGGTGGCATGCAGATGCTCGATGTTTCGATTTCTCCCGAAGCTGTCGACCCTTCCGACGTCGCCATGCTCGAAGATCTTGTGCTTGCCGCATTTCACGATGCACTCGCGCAAATCGATGAGATGCAACAGGAAGTACTTGGGCCTTTTCAGAACGCAGCCATGCCCGACCTCGGCGACCTTGGCGGTCTTGTCGATCTCGACGCACTTGGTCTTTTCGGAGCACCCGACGACATCATTGAGATCGATACACCTCAATCGAGCGATCACGAGTGAGCATCTACGCCGGTCCAGTTCAGGATCTCATCGACGAACTCGGTCGCCTTCCTGGTGTTGGCCCGAAATCCGCGCAACGCATCGCGTTTCACTTGCTCAAGATGCCCACCGAGGACGCCGCTCGGTTAGCCAATTCCATTCTCATCGTGAAAGAACGCGTCAGCTTTTGCACGACATGTTTCAACGTGTCCGAAGGTGACTCCTGCGGAATCTGCAGCGATACACGCCGCGAGGCAGGCGTGGTCTGCGTGGTTGAAGAACCTCGCGACATCGTCGCCGTTGAAAAGACCGGCGAATACCGCGGCCGCTATCACGTGCTTCAAGGCGCAATTAGTCCCATCGAGGGTATTGGGCCCGATCAATTGCGCGTGAAGGAACTGCTCACACGCATCGAGCCCGAAGGAATCGAAGAAGTCATCCTGTGCACAAACCCCAACATCGAAGGTGAAGCAACCGCGATGTATTTGGGACGCTTGCTCAAACCACTCGGCATTCGCGTCACACGAATTGCCAGCGGACTTCCGGTCGGTGGCGACCTCGAGTACGCAGACGAGCTCACGCTCGGCCGCGCCCTCGAGGGACGCCGCGACGTCGATTAGCTCAGATCGTTTCCAGCAAGATGGCGTCGCCCTGACCGCCGCCGCCACAAAGTGCAGCAGCGCCCTTACCGCCACCGCGACGCTTGAGTTCCATCAAGAGGTGCAGGGCAACACGGGTGCCCGACATGCCAATGGGGTGACCAAGAGCGATTGCGCCACCGTTGACGTTGGTGATTTCGTCGGTGATGCCAAGTTTCGCCATTGAAGCAACTCCGACGGCGGCGAATGCTTCGTTCAATTCGAAGAGGTCGAGATCGCTGACCTTCATGCCGACGCGATCGAGCGCGTTATTGATTGCATTGGCGGGCTGATCGAGCAGTGATGCATCGGGACCAGCAACCTGGCCATATCCAACGATGCGACCGAGCGGCGTAATGCCAAGACGCTCAGCAGCCGCTTCCGATGCAACGATGACCGCTGCGCCACCATCGGAAATTTGCGAAGCGTTACCAGCGGTGATGTTTCCGGCCTTATCGAATGCCGGACGAAGACCGCTCAGGGAGTCGTAGGTAGATTCCGCGCGAACACCTTCGTCTTCGGAGAACAACTTCGGGTCACCCTTGCGCTGTGGAATCTCCACCTTGACGATCTCGTCGTTGAAAAGGCCTTCCGCCTGTGCTTTGACGGCTCGTGCGTGTGAAAGTGCGGCGAGCGCATCCTGTGATTCGCGGCTGATGCCGGCGGTAGCTGCGTACTTTTCGGTGCCAGCACCCATTGCCAATTGGTCAATGGCGCAGAACAGTCCGTCGAACATCATCGAGTCGATGACTTTGCTGTCGCCCATGCGCAAACCAGCGCGAGCTCCTGGCATGAGGTACGGCGCATTGGTCATCGACTCCATACCGCCGGCGACAACGATGTCGGCCTCGCCGGACTGGATGTAGAGGTCGGCAAGATGAATTGCATTGAGACCTGAGAGACACACCTTGTTGACGGTGGTCGAAGGAACCGACATGGGAATGCCAGCTTTGGTTGATGCTTGACGTGCAGTCATCTGACCAGCACCGCCGAGCAGCACCTGCCCCATGAACACATAATCGACCTGTTCCGGGGTGAGCCCAGCGCGCTGAAGCGCAGCGCGGATGGCAAGTGCACCGAGATCAGTGGCTTCGAATCCGGCTAATGAACCAGAAAGCTTGCCAATAGGCGTACGAGCGCCAGCGAGAATGACCGAACCAGCCATGCCTGAACCTCCCAAGAGGAATTGTTCCCCGTCGCCGGCTCAGACAGGCGATCGACGGGAGGGACGGCGATGTCCCGGGCCAGAACTGTACCCGCCGGTAACCACGGCCACCGCATGGCCTCAGGGCACCCGGCCCGCATGGCCTGAGGCCCATCAGGCCCGGTAGCGTGCCGCCTCATGCAACAGATCATCGATGCCATTCTCCAGGGTGCCCCCGGCGAGGAACTCGCTGCCATCCCCCTCCCCGAGTCCTATAAGGCCACCGTCGTTCTCGCCTCAGAGCAGACGATGTTCGACGGCATGGAGTCAGAAGCCAAGGACCCTCGTCAGGCACTTCATCTCCAAGAGATCGCCCTCCCCGAACTCGCCCCCGATGAAGCGGTCATCGCTGTCATGGCGAGCTCAATCAACTTCAACACCGTTTGGTCCTCAATCTTTGAACCGGTTTCGACGTTCGGTTTCCTGAAGCGCCTCGGCAAAGAGAGTTACTGGGGAGCACGTCACGACCAACCGTTCCACGCTGTCGGTTCCGATGCATCAGGCGTTGTCCTGCGAGTTGGCAGCGCAGTGCGTAAGTGGAAGGTTGGCGACAAAGTCGTCGTGCACTGCAACTACGTCGACGATCAAGATCCTTCAAGCCACAACGACTCAATGCTCGGTGACAACCAACGTATTTGGGGTTTCGAAACCAACTACGGCGGACTCGCCGAACTTTCGGTTGTCAAAGCGAATCAGCTCATGCCAAAGCCTGCTCATCTTTCGTGGGAAGAAGCATCAGTTAACGCATTGTGCAACTCCACGAGTTACCGGATGCTGGTGAGTAGGAATGCCGCTCAAATGAAACAAGGCGATGCCGTTCTTGTTTGGGGCGCGTCGGGTGGCCTCGGCGGTTACGCCGTCCAGTACATCCTCAATGGTGGAGGCACCCCGGTCGGTGTTGTGTCATCCCCAGAAAAGGTTGGACTGCTGAACGACCTCGGCGTTGAGCACGTCATCGATCGTCGTGCATCCAACTACAAGTTCTGGGCCGATGAGCACACCCAAGACGAGACAGAATGGCGTCGACTGGGCAAAGACATTCGCTCAATGATCGGTCGCGATGTCGACATCGTGTTTGAACACCCAGGTCGCCAAACCTTTGGCGCCTCAGTGTTCGTTGCTGCTCGCGGCG
>WLMU01000129.1 GCA_009700115.1 Actinomycetota bacterium | reverse complement strand
GGTGGAGATGATCGAAAAGGTCGCACCAATTCACGCGCAAATGGCGGCGGATTGGAACGAAGGCGCAAGTGGTCTTGACCATGCTCGGCGTCTTGTCTCCGAGTACACCGATTTCTGGGATGTCAACGGCGCTGTCCTGCGAATCATGCTGTTGCGTGCCGATGAACGCGACGAGCGGTTCCGTCAGATCCGTCGGGACTACAACGCTCCGTTTATGTCCGCGATGGTCACCAAGGTGCACGCTGCCCAAGACTCGGGTCGGCTCACCACCGCCCTCGATGCCGAAGCAACCGCCGGTGCCATGCTGGCCGCTCTGGATCGTCTGCCTAACTATCGCGAGGGTTTCGAAAAGCGCGGCACAAGTCGCGAAGCGATGATCGAAACCGTTGCTCGTCTGCTGTATTCCTCGCTTACGGGAGAACCGTTCGGCTAAGGATTACCAGCCGCGGTATTCCACGTCGCGTCGTTCTTTGAACGCTGCGACACCTTCTTGGAAGTCTTGGGTGTATGAAGCCATTTCTTGTGCCCATGCTTCGTCCTCAAACGCGCCATGACGGTTTGAATCAAGGCTGCGGTTGAGGAGCCACTTTGACAGCATGATGGCCTTGGTCGGTGATTCGGCAAGACGGCCAGCCCATTCGCCGGCAGCGGTCATGAGTTCCGCCTGCGGAACAACTT
This sequence comes from Actinomycetota bacterium, assembly GCA_009700115.1. GTDB lineage: Bacteria > Actinomycetota > Acidimicrobiia > Acidimicrobiales > Acidimicrobilacustridaceae > Acidimicrobilacustris. The sequence goes on along the minus strand of WLMU01000129.1, from coordinate 5,190 downwards.
TATTGACGAGACCAACGCGTTCTGCATCGGCAGCCTTGAGATCGTCACCGAAGAAGATCAGTTCCTTGGCCTTCTGCATACCGATAAGGCGGGGGAGCATGTAGGCGCCACCACCATCGGGGGTGATGCCACGACGAACGAATACCTCGATGAACTTTGCGTTATCGGCGGCGATCACGAGATCGGAAGCGAAAGCGATATGTGCACCAATGCCGGCAGCGGTTCCGTTCACTGCGCAAATGACAGGCGTTTCGCAATCCATGATCGAAGCAATGAGGCGCTGTGCACCGCGCTTGATGTTGCGGCCGACATCGCCGAGCACCTTGTCGGGAGCGTCGGCGGGGCCAGGGTTGATCGGAATGGTTGAAACGCGCAGGTCGGCGCCGGTGCAGAAGTGACGCTCGCCAGCAGCGGTGATGACGACACAACGAATGTTGAGATCGTTCGACGCTCCTTCCATGAGAGAAATGGTGAGGTTGCGCTGGTCAGGGGTGATGGCGTTTGCCGCGTCGGGGCGGTTGAGCGTGAGGGTGGCCACACCTGAGTCGGAGATCTCAAAGAGGATGTCGGTGCCGAGGATGCCGTTGGGATCGTTTGCGTAGGTCGGTGCAGTCATAAGGAGTTTCTAGCATTTCGAGCCCTCGAGGCCGGCGGGTCCGGTTAGTTTCGGCGAATGGATTCCGAGAAACTTGCCACGTTGTTCGATCTGACCGGCCGCACCGCCATTGTCACCGGGGGAACCCGAGGGATCGGTCGGGCTATTGCTGAAGGATTTATTTGTGCCGGCGCCAACGTGGTTGTGGCGAGCCGCAAGGCTGAAGCCTGCGAAGAGGCCGAAAAGCATCTGAATGTTCTTGCTGCCGGAGCTGCGCGTGGTGGTCGAGCACTCGGCGTACCCACTCATATGGGCGATATCGATGCGCTCAACGCGCTTGTCGGAACAACCGTCGCCAAGTTCGGCGGTGTCGACATCGTTGTGAACAATGCGGCAACTGGTTTGGCTATGCCGATCGGAGAGTTCACTCCCGAGGCATGGGACAAACAGTTCGAAGTGAATCTGCGCGGCCCGATGTTCCTGATTCAAGCCGCGCTCCCATATCTTGAACAGAGCGAACACGCGTCGGTCATCAATGTGATCAGTGCGGGTGCGTTTCTCGCTGGCCCACAGGTGTCGATGTACGCCGCAGCGAAAGCCGCGCTTATGTCGTTCACCCGTTCATTCGCAAGCGGTTTGGCCAAGAAAAACATTCGCGTGAATGCACTTGCGCCTGGCACGGTCGACACCGACATGGTTCGAGCAAACAGTCCCGAAGCGCAAGCATCAATGGCAGCGGCGTCACCGATGAAGCGTGCGGCTCACCCCGACGAGATGGTGGGCCCAGCACTGTTGCTGGCCTCCGATGCTGGCAGCTTTCTTACCGGACAGTGCATCCTCGCCGACGGCGGCATGGTTCCGCACTGATCTAGGATTTCGTCATGCCGCTTTATGACTACAAGTGCCCCGAGTGCGACACCAGGTTCGAAGCTCGTCGCTCAATGGCCGAAGCGTCAGACCCCGTCGATTGTCCCAATGGGCACGCCGGGTCTCGTCGACTCTTGAGCGTGTTCGCAACGGTTGGCGGATCGTCGAGTTCGGCTGCACCTGCTACTGCGCCGATGCCCCGAGCGGGTGGCCACGGATGCGGCGGCGGGATGTGCGGCTGTTAGTTCTGCAGGCGACAGATCAAACGTCGCGTTCGTAGACCCAGTCGCCTTCACCCATAAGCAAACGATTGCGTGGGCCGGGCACTGACGCATCGGCCGATTCGTAGCCGGCATCGCCGTCGTACAGTGCAATGTTGTAGCCGTCGGCGCGAGTGAACTTGGTGACGAAATACTCCGGCCAGTTGCCTCGGTAGTGCGCGAGCGCTTCGGCTGTTGTCGCGAATGGTGCCAGTAACGCGAGCGTGATGAACGTCGGCGGAATGAGCTCGATCTCGCCCTCGTTACGTCGGCGCATCGCGTCTGCGGGTCGCATCCATGCGAGTTCATGAATTTCTCCGCCATCGGCGGTGAGGGTTTCGGTGGGAGCGGGCCCCATGAAGAAGTAGGTAGAGAAACGCTTGGGTGCTTCCATCGGCGGAGTCCAATGCGAGACGAACACGAGATCATCTGCGCTGATAATGGCGTCGGCTTCTTCGGCGGCTTCACGAACGCAAGCGCGACGGGCAACGTCGAGGAACTCCGCATGCGTTTCGTCGAAGTGATCACCAGCGAACGATGGACCGTGGTCTTCTGCATCGATACGGCCGCCAGGAAACACCCAGGCACCGCCAGCGAAGTAGATCTTTGAGTTGCGCCGTGCAAGCAGAACTTCAATCCCGCCGTCACCATCGATTGCATTTCGAACGAGTACAACAGTGGCAGCAGGAACGGCGACTCGTTCGACTTCGGGTTTGACCCAATCTTCTGGTCGATTGCTTCTTGCTTCGTCCACTAGTCGTCCCCCATGCCCAGCCGTTCAAGCATCGTACGGGGAACCCCTCGGTCGCCTTGCGAAAGACGAAACGCTCGTTCGACATTGACCGCATCGAGATCGCGGACGGTCCAATCATCCCAAGGGCCTGCAGGGATGCGCCCTGGGTCACCGCTCGCGTCATCACATGCGTAGAGGTAGGCCTGCAGGAGGTGTAGGTGACGCGGTGCGCCGATCGGGCCGTAGCCGGGAACAATCACCGTGGCTTGATCGGCGAGTTCACCGAGAGTGTCGGCCCATGCGACGGGGTCGCCGTCCCATGCATTCGGTGTGGTTCCGATGGTGACGAACGCGCCGGCAAACATGACGCCGGCTGATGGAACGAGTATGACGAGGTTCTCGTCTTGTTGGCCGCTGACCGGTACCGCGAGAACAAGGGGAGAGAGCCACGCCGCAGCATCAACAACATGCGACACGGGCCTTGTTGCAAACGGAACTTCTGCCGTTCGGGGGTTGGTGTCGTAATCGTGAGCGAATGATGGTGCAAGACGTTTGTAGGCGTCGATCGGCGCGGGCTGATCGAGCAACACATTGGTTTGGGTGCGTCCGTAGCGCGCGGCCATCCAGAACACAGCAGAACCGCCAACGGAATCGAGATGGCTGCTGGTGTAAATGACTCGTTTGATGGGAAGACCGAAGCGGTCAGTGAGCTCGTTATTGAGTGCCCGCGCGACCGACGGTGCGAGCAATGTATCGATCACGGTGATGCCGTCGTCTTCGATCACGACTCCGGCATTGCCGGTACCAGCGCCGATCCATCCCCATACGTTGGGAGCGATTGGCTGCAGGCTGCCGCAGTTGGCCGCGACCGGACCGATATCGGGTGTGGGCGGCATTGGGCCGAGATCGGTCATGGGCGTGATCGTAGGGGGCTATCGTCTCGCCGTGGCCAACCACAAGAAGACTCAGAAGCCCCGTAAACCGCAGCACCACCTTCCCAAGGTAGGTACGCCGCAGAACGACGCCTATCGGCTCAAGCGCAGCCGCGAGGACATCGTCGATTTCGGGCTCATGCATCCGGGTAACGGGTTGCTCACGAAGATCCTCGGCGGACTCGCCGTGATCTTCGTTCTAGGCATGCTTGTGTCGTTCATCTTCCTGACTTAAGTCAGTGAAGGTTGAGCACGTGTCAGAGAAGTAATCCGCCATCGACGGGAATGACCGCGCCGGTGATGTAGGCGCCCGCCTTTGACGACAAGAAAATTGCCGTGCCGGCCATATCGGAAGGTTCGCCGATGCGGTGCAGTGGGATCGACGCTTTAATCGAGTCGCCGAAGTTTTCCAGCGTTGCCGCCATCATCTTCGACTCGAACGGGCCAGGCGCGATTGCGTTCACCGTGATGTGCTCACCAGCAAGTCGCTTGGCGAGAACGCGCGTGAGTTGGTGTACCGCTGCTTTGGACGCCGCGTACGAATAGGTCTCGAGTGTCGGAACTTGAATGCCGTCGACTGACCCAATGTTGATGACGCGCGCCGGGTCGGGTGCCGATGCGCCAGCAATAAGTTCAGCGTGAAGGAAACGCGTGAGTTGGAACACGCCCTTCACGTTGATGTTGAGAACTTTGTCCCATGCGGAATCGTCGAAATCGTCGAACGGGGCACCCCACGTGGCGCCAGCGTTATTCACAAGAATGTTGAGCGATCCATCGCACCATTCACCAACTTCACGAGCGAGGCGAAGACATTCGGCTTCGGTGGAGAGGTCAGCGGGAAACGAAACGCAGTTCGGGCCAAGTTCCTCGGCAACCGCATTGCATACGTCAGCTTTGCGTGACGAGATTGCTACTTTTGCGCCGGCATTGATGAAACCGCTGGCGATCATGAGGCCAATGCCGCGGCTTCCGCCGGTGACAAGTGCCGTCTTGCCCGAGATGTCAAAGAGTTCGTTCAAGATTCTCGCCCTCAATCTTTCGGAGGAACGACATCCATAAGCAGATGCTTGGAAAGATCGCCATAGAGCGTAGGGCGCATCCGACGCTCAACGAAACGCCATTTGCCATCGACCTGCTCGAACGCATCGGTGTAGGAACCGGTGATGATCGGCTGCAAGGGAATTTCATCGGTCTGTTGAAACACCGTGAACCGTGAACGACAGATGGCAGTCTTCTCATCGTCGGCGATCTCGATCAATGGGTTCGTGGTGACGTGATGTGATCGGGGCGTTCCGTCTTCGTACTTACGCGTTGACGCGACGTACATGGCGGTGACGGCTTGAGCGCCGACCACCATTGGCGTTCCGTCGGCATCGGCGATTGCGCCATGGGCAAACAATGCGCCGATTGCTTCGTAGTCGCCGGCATCGATTGCTTCGGCATAGGTATAAAGCAGGTTTTCAATCGCTCCGCGATGATCAGTCATAGATTGAACCTAGTTGCCTTCGGTGAGCGAATGGATGGTGGTCCCGTAGAGCATCAGCTTGTGGGTGGCGATGGTTTCGCGTGATTTGGTGGCCATAACCGCTGAATGGGCAATGGTGGCGGCCAAAAGTTCGTCCGCAGAAAGAATCTCGTCGGCGATGCCAGCGGCGAGCGCTTCTGGACCGGTGAATCGGTGGGCGGTGTTGAGGGCCCGAGCGATGGCAGTACGAGGTAATCGGGTGAGGAGTAATTGGGCCATTTTCTCGCTCACCGGTAGACCGAGATCGAGTTCGGGCATGCACCAATACCCCCGGTCGG
>WLMU01000128.1 GCA_009700115.1 Actinomycetota bacterium | reverse complement strand
GTTAAGAGGGCGACGCGATCGATGCAGAACGCATCGGTATCGGGAGTCGTGTTTGCAGTAGCGAGGTCACGAATAGCCGCTCCGTCACTCGTCAATTGAAAACTCTTGCCTGAGATGCTCCCGTGTGTGATTCCCGCTGTATGGAGTTTTGCAAGTTGAGCCCATGCATCGTCGAGAAAAGAATCGGTTATCTGGTCAGGCTGCAATTCGTCGAGAGCAGTGCCGATGCTCGCTTGCATCACGAGAGTTGCGTCGCTTCGCGAGCCAATAGTCGCTGCGGTAATGACGTGCGGTACTCGCACGCCAGCGCGCTCAGCAAGAAGCAATGCAAACGCACGATGCTCGATCTGCTGCTGGCGGCTGAAACTCAGAATCGGGCCCGAATCCTTGTACCAGAGGAAACGACCGATTTTTGTGAGCAGTTGTGCATCGGTTGCATCTCGACCGATGACGGCAACGAGAAGGTTCGAGCCGTTCTGGTCGATGCCTTGGTAGGCCTTTTCTCCCCAGGTCTGGACATCGCCAACGGCGAGCTTGGTTGTGATGATCCCAATCGATGCCAGATCCTGGACTACTTCAGCAGGGTCAGGGGCTCCGTCGGGGGAACCAAGAGCGAGGTGAATGGCCGCAGCGAGTGCCCATCCGAGGGCTATTGCGCCGAAGATTCCAGCCGGGAATCCAGCGGTCTGCGCCACCGCACTGATTGCCACGACCGTGAGAAGGACTGACATGAGCCGCCGCGAAGGACGGGTGAGCTCGGGGCCGGCGACGAAAAAGACGGTAGAGAGCACGGTGAGACGGACAGGCGGATACTGCGGGTAATGGGAGAGATTCTTCGCGGTAGCGCCGATGACTGAAGGTGCATCGATCAGGTGCTGGAGACCGAGCGTGATGAGCCATCCACCAACGAGAGCAAGCGAAAGTCCGGTGACGAAACGAATTCGGCGTGAAGAGAGCGCTATGACATAGACGACGATTATTGATGCAGTGACTCCACCGCCGTTTGCGATTTTCGCTAGTGCCAGTAACGGATCCGGTAGCGCTTCAACGACGTTGTGAATTGAACGCTCGAGATGCGAATAGGAAAGCGCACCTACGGTTCCGAGTGCGAAGAGGAGAACTCCGACGATCACTCGAAAAACATCGCTGGAGCGACGGTGCAGGCCGTGGTCCGGGACGACGCCAAAGAGTGTGGCCCAGCCAGCCTTTGTCAATGATTCTCGATCATGCGGTCTTGCTGGCATCTAGCAGAGAGCAGCTTTCGCGAATGCTCGCATTTCCCGATCGACATCGGGGCCGGCAGGCGTATACAGGATTTCTTTCACACCGACGCTCGACGCGTGATGCAACTTTTCCTGAATTGACGATGCTTCTCCTGTCCATCCAACCCCAGCGAGGGTTTCCTCTGTGGCGAGATCGAGCACGGTGAGATCTCTGCCGACCACCTCGGTGACGTGCCCTTCGTGGACCGTAAGGTGACGCTGGCCTTCGGGACGAGCAGATTCAACATCGGCCAACCACTCAGAGCCACCTGGCATCGATGCGACGCCTTCCGGGAATGCTTCCCAGAAACCGTGGTAACCAACGACGTACCAAGGGCCGATGGCGGCCTTCGCTCGCGGAGAACTGGCCAGTTCGCCATCGTCAAGAACTGAGCCGGAGACCATGAGGACCTGATGACCCCAAGCTCCTTCGAGTGGCGCCACACCAATCAAACCGGTGCAGGTGCCATTCGCAATCATCTCGGCGGTGATGTCGAGACCTTTGGGTCCCATGGCGGAGAGAAGAAGCGGAACATCGATAGGTCGCTGAGCAGTCAACGATGGGCGATGAATCATCTGCACTTTTGAGCCTTCAACCTCGGCTACTTCGCCTTGCAGCAGTGAGTGAAGAGTTTCGATATATCTGCGTGTCGCCGCCCACGAGAGAGCCTTCTTGCCAAGGACCATTCGGGCCGTGAATCCGGTGCCGAAACCGCACATGAGACGCCCGGGGGCCATGCGTTCAATGGTGGCAATCGCCGATGCTGTTGTCATGACGTGACGAAGGTTCGGAACAAGGACGGCGGTTCCAACATCAAGATTCGAAGTCGCGTTAAGGATGTTGGCGATGTTGATCCAGATGTCTTCGTAGAGCGCGGCAGAGTCGTAGAGCCATGCCCGGCGATAGCCGAGATCCTCGGCGAGTTGTGCGAGTCGCACTGCGTCTGGACCAGGGGTGATTCCGATTGAGATCTCCATTTGCCCATCCTCGCACGTCAAGGTCGGGGGGATGGAGTGCACCCGGCGGTCGGGAAGTGAGATGATCTCGACACGTTACTCAGGAGGAATCATGGGATCAGGTCGTTCGCCAGGAGAGCAAGCAGCCGATGAATGGGCAGTTCGCAATGTGATTGTGCGCTTAGCTCAGTACGCCGATGGACTTGGATCGTGTGAACAGTATGCAGACTTGTTCACGGTCGATGCTGAATGGCTCATGCCGAACGCGCCTCGTCACGGTCGGGCGGACATTCTCGAGGGCAGCCTCGCCCGCCGAGCCGAAGGTGGTGTCGGACCCGGCAGCAATACGCGCCATATCGTCGCATCTACCGCAGTCGAATTCACCAGCGACGATGAGGCTGTTGCCGACTCCTATTGGGTCTATTACGTCGAAACAACCACTACCCCGAAGGTCACAGTGGTCGGTCACTATCACGACTTCCTGGTGCGAACCGAAGACGGATGGAAGATGGCTCGGAGAGAGATCACGTTTGGTTGAATTCTTCTGTCGAACTGTCGGGTGAGTGCTGACAGGCCGGTAGCCTCATTTCCCGTGATGAACAGATGAATGCTGCGATAGAGGCCGAGGGCCTCACAAAGACGTTTGGTAGTGACGTGCGTGCTCTTAACGGAGTCAGTTTCTCCGTCGAGAAGGGAACCGTGCTGGGCTTGCTAGGGCCGAATGGCGCTGGCAAGACCACAACGGTACGAGTTCTCACAACGACGCTTGTCCCAGACGATGGTTGGGCTCGAGTGAACGGACTCGATGTCGTGAAAGATGCAAACAAGGTCCGAGCCAGCATTGGCCTTGCTGGCCAGTACGCAGCCGTCGATGAAAATCTGACCGGTCGCGAGAACCTTCGAATGGTCGGTCAGCTCTTCCAGCTCTCGCGGAAAGACGCGAATCGGGTTGCCGATGAGCTGCTCGAACACTTTGATCTCACAGAGGCTGCTCAGCGCCCAGCGAAAACCTACTCAGGTGGAATGCGACGACGTCTCGACATCGCTGCTGCTCTCGTTGTTCGGCCTCCGGTACTGTTTCTCGACGAACCCACAACAGGACTTGACCCGAATAGTCGCAACTCTGTGTGGCAGATCGTTGAAGATCTGGTCGCTAGCGGCACGACGGTTCTGCTTACGACGCAATATCTCGAAGAGGCTGATCGGCTCGCCGACAACATCGTCGTTGTCGACCGCGGAGCGGTAATCGCCGAAGGAACGCCAGCGAAGTTGAAATCCACTCTCGGAGAGACGGTTCTTGATCTGGGGTTCCCCGATCCAGCTTCGGCGAATTCAGCGTCGAAACTCTTTGTCGGTTCTTGGCCAGCACCGCCAGTGATCGACGGGTCGATGCTTGAACTGCCAATCGATTCTGGACCATCTCAGGTGATGACGGCACTACGCGTGCTCGATGACGCTGGAATGGCTCCGTCTTCGATGACGTTGCGCGAGCCAAGCCTCGACGATGTGTTCCTTAGTCTCACTGGGCGCCGTACCGAACTCGAAGAAGCGCAATCATGACGACCTCCGTACTCCCTCAAGCGGCAACTCCGATGAAGCGTTCGAAGCTGCGTCGCTCGGTAAGCGACAGTTTGGTGGTCACGGAACGAAATCTCGTTGCGTATCTGCGCATCCCAGATCAACTCTTCTTCTCGAGTGTTCAGCCAATTATGTTCGTTTTGCTTTTCCGCTTCGTCTTTGGCGGAGCGATTGCTACCCCCGGCATGAGTTATGTGAACTTTCTCATGGCCGGAATTTTTGTTCAGACTGTTCTTTTCGGTTCGGTCAGTACCAGCGTGGGGTTAGCTGAGGATTTGCAAAAGGGCCTTATCGAGCGATTCCGCTCTCTTCCGATGGCGCGCAGTGCAGTTCTCTTCGGTCGCACGATTGCTGATTCGGTGCGGAATGTCTTTGTCATGATCCTGATCACACTCGTTGGCTTCGCGGTTGGCTTCAGGATCGGAACGTCATTCGGGCTTTATCTCGTCGCCTTCGCACTTTTGATTCTTTTCGCGTTCTCTTTTTCATGGATCTTCGCCTACATCGGACTTTCGGCCTCGAATAGCGAGACTGCGCAACTGATGGCGTTTCCGATTCTGTTCCCGTTGACATTTGCGTCAACGGCGTTTGTTCCAGCATCGTCAATGCCACCTTGGCTTCGCTGGTTTGCCGAACATCAACCGGTGAGCATCACTGTGAACGCCACACGTGCTCTCATGCAGGGCGGCCCTGGCGCCAACACCGCCCATTGGGTCATCCTCACGCTGATTTGGTCAGCGATCTTCATGGCAATCTTCATACCGCTCGCAGTATGGCGATACCGTCGGGTCGGCTAACAGCGAATTCCGGGGGGAACGATGGCTGGTGCACTTCAGGGAATTCGAATTCTTGATATTTCAACTGCTCTGACCGGCCCGTATCCGGCGGCGTTGCTTGCCGATCAGGGTGCCGACGTCATCAAGGTTGAACGACCCGGTCTTGGCGACCTTGCCCGTTGGGTAGGCGTGGCAGTGAATGGTGTCTCGGCGCTTTTCCAAGCATGTAACCGAGGGAAGCGATCAATCGCTCTCGATATGGCAACACCGGAGGGTCTCGCGATTGTTCGCGAACTTGCTTCTCGCTCCGATGTCGTGATTCAAAACATGCGCCCGGGTGTGGCCGACCGTCTCGGAATCGGTTGGGAAGACTTATCGGCAGGTCGCGATGACCTTGTCTATATCTCGCTGTCAGGCTTTGGGCAGACCGGCCCGTACGCGCATCGAGGCGCCTACGACACGGTGATACAGGCCTACGCCGGACTCGGTACGAACCAGGCTGACCCGGACGACGGGACACCGGTGTTCCTCCGGCAAACAGCTGCCGACAAAATCACCGCGATGTACGCAGTGCAGGCGATTACGGCAGCGTTGTTCGCTCGTGAGCGGGGGATGGGCGGCCAACATGTTGAACTTTCGATGGCCGACTCCGTGGTGTCATTTCTGTGGGCCGATGCGGCTGGAAACGAAATGATGTTGGACTCCGACGGCTCGATGAATTCAAGTTTCGTCCAAGGGTCGAAGCCCTTCCGATTTAGTGACGGATTTGGAATCGCGACTCCAACGTCCGACGCTGATTTTCACGGCATGTGCGAAGCGCTTGGCGTCGATGGCCACAATGATCCTCGGGTCGCCACGATTGGTGAACGCAGAAAGCATCCAGAAATCAGCGGCGAGATCATGTCGAAGTGCCATGAGGTCGCCGGTCAATTCACGTGCGCCGAGATTTCCGAGCGCATGGAAGCGTCAAACGTTCCATTTGCTCTCGTTGTAGCGCCGCAAGATCTCCCGAATGACCCTCACGCGATTGCGATCGGTCTGTTCGAGGAATTCGATCATCCCGTCGCCGGCCGAGTACGCCAGCCTCGACATCCTGCGCAGTTCCTTGGTACACCTGCAACGTTGCAAACAGTCTCGCCGACCCTCGGCCAGCAGACCGATGAAATTCTCACCGAGTTGGGCCGAGCCGATTCAATCGAAGAACTCCGAAGGAATGGAATCGTTTTCTGATGGCAACCACTCACCAAATCATCAGCGGCTATTCGCACATCGCAGTTGTGTGCACCGACCTAGACGCAGCGCGAGCGTTCTATTGCGACTTGTTTGGGTTTGAGGAACTCCCACGACCAGATTTCGGAGT
>WLMU01000127.1 GCA_009700115.1 Actinomycetota bacterium | reverse complement strand
GAGCGACTGTGTGAGCGACTCGATGTAATAGGAACCACCAAGCGGATCGACGGTACTTGTTACGCCGGACTCCTCAGCGATGATGAGCTGCGTGTTGCGAGCGATACGCGCGCTGAAGTCAGTCGGGAGGCCGAGAGCTTCATCGAAGGAATTGGTGTGGAGACTCTGGGTGCCGCCGAGCACCGCAGCAAGTGCTTCGATGGTTGTACGGACAACGTTGTTGTATGGATCTTGTTCGGTCAGCGAAACGCCTGAGGTCTGGCAATGGGTGCGCAGCATGAGCGACCCAGCCTTCTTGGGCTCAAACTCACTCATCACTCGGTGCCACAGAACACGAGCGGCACGAAGTTTGGCGACCTCCATAAAGAAGTTCATTCCAATCGCAAAAAAGAACGAAAGGCGACCAGCAAAGAGATCGACATCGAGGCCCTTCGCCAATGCTGAGCGAACGTACTCCTTGCCGTCGGCAATGGTGAATGCGAGTTCTTGAACTGCTGTCGCTCCGGCTTCTTGCATGTGATACCCGGAGATTGAGATTGAGTTGAACTTCGGCATTTCGTTCGCCGTGTAATCGATGATGTCGGCGATGATGCGCATGCTTGGCGCAGGCGGGTAGATGTAGGTGTTGCGAACCATGAACTCTTTGAGGATGTCGTTCTGGATGGTTCCGGCGAGTAGCGCACGATCTACGCCTTGCTCTTCACCAGCGACGACGAACATTGCGAGGATCGGAATGACCGCACCGTTCATCGTCATCGAAACACTCATCTGATCCAGGGGAATGCCGTCGAACAGAATCTTCATGTCTTCAACCGAATCGATAGCGACGCCTGCCTTGCCGACATCGCCCACAACGTTGGGGTGGTCAGAGTCGTACCCGCGGTGGGTGGCGAGATCGAAGGCGACCGACAGGCCCATCTGGCCGGCAGCGAGGTTGCGTCGATAAAACGCGTTCGACTCTTCGGCGGTCGAGAATCCGGCGTACTGGCGGATCGTCCAAGGGCGATTCGTGTACATCGTCGCTCGCACGCCACGGGTGTAGGGGGCGAAGCCCGGCAGTGTGTCGACATCGCCGAGCGCCTCGAGATCGGCAGCCGTGTAGATCGGTTTTACGGCGATGCCTTCGGGGGTCTCCCATACGAGATCGGCGGGATCGGCGCCCTTGAGGTCTTTGGAGGCCGCATCGGCCCAGGCGGTGGGGAACTGTTCTGAGGAAGTCACCCCATCAGACTAAGAGGGAGGGCGCGCGGGTGTCATGCTGGCGACCATGGGTACTGCTGCGAACAGGGATGACGAGGGGGTTCTGCTCCAGTTCGACACGGTCTCGTTCTCGGCCCCCGGCGGAACCGAACTTCTCCATCGGGTGGACCTTTGCGTGGACCGCGGTGCAGTCACGGTCCTGGCTGGACCCTCCGGAGCCGGTAAGTCCACCCTGTTGAGGCTTGGGAACCGCCTCGAGGTTCCCTCAGGGGGCTTGGTGCGATTCAAGGGGACAGATCTGACCGCTCTTGACCCACAGCAGGTCAGACGGAGTGTGGGGATGATCTTTCAGCGACCAATTCCATTCCCCGGCACAGTGCGCTCCAACCTCGCGGTCGCCGATGCGTCAGCCCCGGACTCGACATTCTTTGACGTGCTTTGCCGAGTGGGTCTTGACCCTTCGATGCTTGAGCGAGTTGCCGATGACCTCTCAGGCGGGGAGGCCCAGCGGATGTGTATTGCGAGAACGCTGCTCACCGAGCCAGAAGTGATCTTGATGGATGAACCGACATCGTCGCTCGATCCCGAAAATCGCATCGGCATCGAAGATCTGGCGCGTGATTTGGCACAGGAAGGAATTGGTGTGGTCTGGGTCAGTCACGATCTTTCACAAGTCCAGCGCATCGCTGATCGGATTGAAGTTCTGGTCGAAGGACGGAATGCAACGCCGACGGAGTCGCTCACATACTTAGAACAGCGAACCGAGGGTGACCGATGAGCGACACGCAGATCGGTTGGATGGGCGTCACCGCATCGCTTGCGCTTGTGGCCATCGCGATTGGGCTCTCACTTTGGCAACAGTTGCATCTGACTCGCTCGATGCTTTGGTCGGTGGCCAGAGCGGCCGTTCAGCTGCTCCTTGTTGGTTTTGCGCTTCGCCTCGTTCTTGATTCGAAAGCTTCGGTCTGGTGGGCATGGTTGTGGGTCGTGGTGATGGTCGTCTTTTCTGGTTTCACGATCCGAAGCCGAGCAAAAGAAATCCCCGGGATCTTTCTCCTCGGAACGATTTCGATGCTCACTGTTGTCGTCGTGAGCTTGTCGGTAATTTTTGGCTTTCATATCTTTCCGATGCAAGGGCGCACGATTGTTCCTCTTGCCGGAATGATGATTGGAAATTCAATGACGTCCTGTGTGTTGGTCGGTCGACGCATCGTTGGTGAACTTTCCGACAAACGCGACGAAGTCGAAGCTCGACTTGCTCTCGGGTTGTCATGGCAAGATGCATCGCGCCCCAATGTGCGCGCTGCACTTCGGACAGCACTTGTGCCACAAATCGAAACAACGAAAGCCGTCGGACTCGTCTTCTTGCCTGGAGCAATGACTGGCCTTGTTCTTGCCGGTGTCGATGCTGTTGACGCTGTCACGATTCAGTTGGCACTCATGTACTTAGTTTTAGGTTCGGTTGCTACAAGCGTGACGGTGATCGGCCTCGGGCTTACCCGACAGGTATTCACTCCCGACCATCGTTTGAAGCCGATTGCTCGTAGTTCCCATTGAAACTTGATGAATCTGGTGTGAACTTCGATCGAGAACACCACACAAGTGAGGTTGCCGCCCATCGACCCCGGTAGCGTGAGAGCCAATGACAAAGCATTTCGTGATCATTGGTGGTGGACCGGCAGGCAACACCGCGGCGACGTATGCGGCTCGATTCGGGGCCAAGGTCACGATGATCGAACGAGATCTCATTGGGGGAGCTGCACATCTTCGCGATTGCGTGCCGTCAAAAGCCATGATCGCCACTGGCAGCGCACTCGGAACGATCAATGACGCTCAGCGCATGGGTCTTACGAATGTGTCAGCGACCCTCGATTTCGACGCGCTCCGTCGACGGATTGCCTCGATCGGGGAACGTCTTGAGCAATCCACCACGACGCTTCTTGAAAGCCAAGGGGTAAAGCTCCTCCATGGCACGGGACGCATGGTGGGTCCACACGAGGTCGTCGCCGAGACCGAAGCCGGGTTGATTGAGCTTGAGGCCGATGTAGTGCTGCTGGCCACGGGAAGTCGTCCTCGCATTCCGGAGTGGGCCCATGTCGATGGTGAACGCATTCTGACGACTCGTGACGCGTATCCACCGCCGATATTGCCCGAACATCTTGTTGTAATCGGCTCCGGTGTTACCGGCGTCGAGTTCGTTCATATGTTCAAGTCGTTCGGGAGCGAAGTAACGCTCATCGTAAGTCGTCAACAAGTTCTGCCTCTGAAAGATCCCGAGGTCGCGGCTGCGCTCGAGGCCGACTTTCTGGCGAGAGGCGTGACGCTGTTGAAGGGTGCAAAAGCGCGCAACGGAGTTGCAACGGCAGACGGAGTCACCATCGAATGCACCGACGGTCGCATCGTGACTGGTTCGCATGCGTTGTTGGCGATTGGCTCGATCCCAAATACAGACAACCTCGGATTAGGCGATGTAGGTGTGGAATTAATTAATGGTTATGTGAAGATTGATCACAACTGCCAGAGTTCGGTTCCGCACGTCTACGCCGCGGGCGACATTTCTGGGAAACTCCCGCTGTCCTCAGTGGCCTCGCTTCAGGGTCGCAAGATCGCTGAACACGCCATGGGTCTCCATTCAGGCCCCCATCGGCATATCGATTACGAGAAGGCGGCGAGCGCAATCTTCACCGAGCCCGAAATTGCTGATGTTGGACTGGCAGAGGTCGATGCATTCGCTGTGGGTCGCAAGATTCGAGTGACCAAAGTTCCGTTTTCGGCCAATGCCAAGGCCCTCATTGAAGACGATGCACGCGGATTTGTGAAGATCATTTCTGATCCAGCAACTGGCGTCGTTCTGGGCGGAGCGATCGTTGGTCGACATGCTGCTGAACTGATTTCGGTGATCGCTCTTGCTGTTAGCGCCGGACTTCGAGTGGCCGATCTCCACGAGTCATTGTTTGTTCATCCGTCGATGGCAGAGGCGTTGACCGATGCAGCCGAGTGATCCGACAGACCGGGTGGGAGCACCTCGCGGAGTCCCGACGGCGAAAGACTTTCCTGCAACCGGTCCGTTCAGCCTCGCTGCACCAGGACCCCGATTTGGAGCTCGAGCGCTCGATCTTGCTCTTGTTGCGTTTCCTGTCCTGATCGTGATTGCCATCAATGCAACATCCGTCAATGGGCATCTCCAACATCATGTTCCGAGTTGGTTGCTTCCTGCTGCACTCGTCTTCGCTGTTGTCTATGAGTCCTTTTTTGTTCTGGCGATACAACGGACACTCGGGAAATTGGTCTTTGGCTTGCGAGTTGTTCGTTACGTCGATGGTGGCCGACCGACTGCGACCCAATGTGGACTTCGTGCGCTGCTGCCATGGTCGGCACTTGCACTACCAGTCGGAGCAATTGCTGTTGGGGCGGTAGTTCTTGTTTATGGAACCGGAATTGGCGGAGAACTTCATCGCGGATGGCCCGATCGTGTTGGCGGAACTCTTGTGATTTCAACGCGCTGAACTCTGTCCCGATCTACTCTCAGTCCAAATAAGACGTTGTGGTCAATTCTGAAGCGGGGGACTGATGTCAGCGAAGGTCTATCGAGTCGTGCAATGGACGACGGGCAATGTTGGGCAACGTTCAGTGATCGCCGCTGTCGCGAATCCTCGGCTCGAGATCATCGGCTGTTACGCGTGGGGGCCCGAAAAGGTGGGTCGCGACGTGGGCGAGCTCTGCGGGATCGATCCCATCGGGATTCTCGCGACTGACGACATCGACGCTCTTCTGAGTTTGAACCCCGACTGCGTGATCTATAACCCCAAGTGGCCTGATGTTGACCACATGGTCCGAATCCTTGAGAGCGGGATCAACATCACTGCGACGGCAGGTTTCATCACCGGGCATGCTCTTGGCGCCGATCGTCAACGAATCCTCGATGCTTGCGAAAGAGGAAAAAGTTCGATCTTTGGTTCGGGTATGAATCCCGGTATGGCCAATCTGCTTGGCATCGTTTCTGCCGGAGTTTGCGATCGAATCGATTCAATCCGGATGCTCGAATCGGTTGACTCCACTGGCTATGACTCGGGGGACACCGAAAAATCGGTTGGCTACGGTCGCCTTCCGACCGATCCGGAATTATCGGAACTAACTAGGAAAGGCACGGCAGTCTTTGGCGATGCTGTGCATCTGATGGGCCAAGCTTTAGGTGTTGAGTTCGACGATGTGCGCTGTGAAACCGAATACGCCATCACGACCGATGCACTTGATCTTGGTTCTTGGTCGATTGACGCCGGTTGCGTCGCTGGGGTTTCTGCCAGTTGGCAGGGGTGGATTGGCGACCGCAAGGTGGTGTCGTGCGATGTGCGTTGGCGTAAGGGTCGAACGCTTGAACCGGACTGGAAGATCGAACACGGCTACATCGTCGAAATCGATGGCATGCCATCGGTACGAACCAAACTCGAAGTGTTTCCACCGAAAGATTTCAAAGCGAAGTCGTTTAGCGATTACATGGTGCTGGGCATGGTGATGACATCGCTCCCTGCAGTGGATGCGATCGCGTCGGTGTGCAACGCCAAGCCTGGCATCGTTACCTACCTTGATCTCCCGTTGCCTTCACCCAGTGGCTGGGTGCGTTAGCGGTCGATTACTCAATAACAACAACGACATCGCCAGAGCCAACCGAATCGCCAACGGCGACTTTGATCTCTTTGACGGTGCCGGCCTTGTCGGCAGTGATGTTGTTTTCCATCTTCATGGCTTCGAGCACGCAGACGGTTGCGCCAGCTTCAACTTC
>WLMU01000126.1 GCA_009700115.1 Actinomycetota bacterium | reverse complement strand
TGCTTACCTGACGAGCGATTCGTAATCACTCGTACCGGATCGATTGCTTCGCGAGTTCCACCTGCGGTCACCAGCACCCGCACGCCCGCTAGATCGTCATTCGCTGACAGTGCTTGTTCGATTGCAGCCACGATGTCGGCGGGTTCGGCAAGACGACCAGTGCCGATATCGCCACCGGCAAGGCGTCCTTCGCCCGGAGGCACGATGATGACGCCACGCGACGCGAGCAGTGCGAGATTGTCCTGAACTGCTGGGTGTTCCCACATCTCGGTGTGCATTGCCGGACACAGAACGACCGGGGCTCGGGTGGCAATGAGTGTGGCGGTCAACAGGTCATCGGAATAGCCATGGGCATAGGCCGAGATCAATCGAGCAGTGGCCGGTGCGACCACAATGAGATCGTTGTCCTGACCAAGACGAGTATGCGGAATGGGAGAGGATTCATCCCAAAGCGAGGTTTGTACTTTTTCTGAGGCGAGTGCCGACAGCGTTGTCTCGCCGATGAAGTGCTTGGCACCTTCGGTCATGATCGGCACGACATGCGCGCCAGCATCGACAAGACGACGACAAACGTCGACCGCCTTGTATGCGGCAATGCCCCCGGTTACTCCCAGGACGATGCGACGGGATGCGAGGGTCATGCCCGCAGAACCGACAACAGGTCGGTCAGTCTGCCTCAGGTGCTTCGTCGATGGCTTCAGCCAGTTCGACGGTCTCGTCGATGCCCTCGACGACATCCTCTACAAGGATCTCGTTGGGATCAACGCGCACGGGGATGATCATGTCGGCAGAGATTTCTTCAAACGCGATCGAAAGCGGCTTACGGGCCAGCGACGTGACCTGCGGCGGAACGTTGGAGCCCTGTCCTTCGCCAAGTTGGTTGAAGTAGGCGTTGATCTGCCGAGCGCGCTGGGCGCCGAGTGACACGAGCGTGAAACGCGAATCGACCTTCGAGAGAAGAACTTCGATACGGGGATCCACCATTGAGTCATGAATCTGAGCCACAGCACACCTTCGTTACGGATTGGGGACGGACGAACAAGAACGATCGTTCGCTCTACGGAACCGAATAATCGGCCTCGGAGAGGAGGGGCGAGCCTACCGCAGTACCCCCTCCAGACCACATTGCGAGTGGTGACAGGTATTCGGCGGTTCTTTCAGGCCGATCTCTGCTCTGCGATAAGAGCAGCGACCTCGGCAACAGTGCGCTCGAGATCGTCGTTGACGATGCAAATCGCTCCGAGACGACGGCCTTCGGCCAATTCGGCCTGCGCCACCGCAATGCGACGTTCCGCCTGCTCGGGAGGGTCACCGCGGCCACGGAGTCGTTCGGCCTGAACTTCAGCTGAGGGAGGTTCAAGGAGCACAAAGAGACAGTCAGGGACCCGTTCAAGGACCTGTGCGGCGCCCTGAACGTCGATTTCAAGGATCACGTCCTTGCCCGCGGCGGCGTCAGGCCACGGGGTTCCGTAGAAGTTGCCGAGGAATTCGGCATATTCGAGAAAACCACCCGCTTGGACGTGGGCCTCGAATTCCTCGCGAGTCGCCCAGATGTAGGCGTCTTCACGTTCGCTTGGGCGTCGTTCACGGGTACTCCACGAGCGCGAAAGCCACAGCGACGGGTCTGCGTCAATCAGGCGGGCAACAACCGTTCCCTTACCCACTCCCCCAGGTCCACAGACGACAATGATCACGAGTGCAGAATCAGTTGCCGAACGCGCCCAGCAGGGCCTTGCGTTGCTGATCGCCTAGTCCTCGGAGTCGACGAGTGTCGGCGATGCCAATTTCGGTCATGGCTCGGCGAGCTTTGACCTTTCCGACGCCGGGAAGCGATTCGAGAATGGCAAGCACTTTGATGCCCGCAACGAGTTCATCGGTACCGGCAAGTTCAAGAACCTGCGAAAACACGAGCTCGCCGGTTTTCAACTTGTCCTTGACAATGGCACGGGCTCGACGCGCTTCGGCGGCCTTCGCGAGCGCGGCCTGCCGTTGTTCAGGAGTGAGAGCAGGAGGCTGCGGCATGGCGCAGACCCTAGCCGTTGCCCTCCGACACCCGTCCGGGCAGAGGCCATGGCGCCTCAGCCGATGGCAGCAGCAACCTCGGCAGCGATAGAAATTGCCGCCTGAACGGGGTCTTCAGCGTGAGTCACGGCTCGCCCGATGACGAGAACGTCGGCGCCTGACGCAATCGCCGATGCTGGTGTGGCCGGTCGAGCCTGATCATCGGCGCTCACTCCCGCTGGTCGGATCCCGGGCACAACGGTGACGACATCTGGGGCTTGCGAACGAACGATTGCGAGGTCACTGGCCGCGCACACCAAGCCTCCACAACCTGCTTCAAGGACGATGCCGATGCGCTGTTCGAGCGCAGAAAGATCGGCCTGCTCACTTGTAAGCACGGTGATGCCGAGGCAGATCGGTGCCGACAGTCCCGCTGCAGACGCACCAGCGGCAACACCCTCGACACCCGCCCGCAAATGATCGACACCTGCTCGCGTGTGCACGGTCAGGTACGAAACACCTAATGAACCCATGACGCGTGCGGCCTTGTTCACTGTGGTCGGGATGTCGAGCAATTTCAGATCGGCAAAGACGGCGAACCCGTCCTCGATCATCGCTTCGATGGCTTCGGGTCCCGCCGCGCTGAACAGTTCCAAACCCACTTTCGCGACGCCAAACCATGGGCGTAAGAGGTGCGCGAGGCGTCGGGCTTCGACGACATCGTCGACATCGAGCGCAAGGGCGAGACGGGAACGAATCGCCTCGGGTGCACCATTGGAGAAGTCGACAGTTTCAGCGGCCATGAACGACTCCGATCAGTTCGCGAACCGAACCAACGCTGTGGTCAGCGCACCATGCTTCGATCTCATCAAGAACTCGGGCGACACTTCGAGGGTCGGCAAAGGAAGCGGTTCCGATTTGAACCGCGCTTGCTCCGGCCATCATCAATTCTATTGCATCAACACCGCGAGCAACTCCGCCGACTCCGATAATCGGAATTTCGGGATACGCAGCGTGAACATCGTGCACTGCTCGAACGGCAACCGGATGAATGGCTGGTCCGGAAAGTCCGCCGCCTCCACCACCAAGTCGATAGGTGCGCGTCTCTGTATCGATGGCCATGCCGAGAACGGTGTTGACGAGCGTGACCGCGTCGGCACCCGCGGAATGTGCGGCCTTCGCTATGGACGCAAGATCAGAAACATTTGGGCTGAGCTTCGCCCACATCGGACGGCCACAAACTGAGGCGGCTTGAATCGCTTCTGCTGTTGTTTCGGGAGCATGGGCAAACATGCGATTGCGATCGTGAAGGTTGGGACATGAAACGTTCACCTCGACAGCAACAACTTCGGCGGGTGCGTCTCGCAGGAGTGCTGCAGCGAGTGCATAGTCCTCGATCGTGGTTCCCCAAATGCTGGCTACGACCGTTGCGCCGGTAGCAATGACCGCCGGGAGTTCTTCTTCGAGCCACTTGCGCACGCCGGGACCCTGCAAACCAACGCTATTAATCATGCCGGCAGGGGTTTCGTGAACGCGTGGCGCGGCATTCCCGGCCCACGGTTCCGCCGATAACGATTTCACAACCACTGCGCCCAGGGAAGAAAGGTCGACATAGGCCCCGAGTTCATCGCCGTGGCCTGCAGTTCCGGACGCCGTCATTACGGGGTTCGTCAACGCGAGTGAACCCACTGTTGTCGTGAGATCGACTGACCCTTTGGAACCCCGGCGACGTGCCATCAGGCGGCTCCCCCACGACGCACGCCTTGGTGATATTCCTGGAGCGAGCGCACTTCAAGTGGATGAGATCCGCGATCGGCCATGCCGTTCACTGCAGCCAAACCTGCGGCCGCTGTCGTAAGCAGCGGGATGTTGTATTTCCCGGCAGCAGCGCGAATATGCGCTCCATCGGCACGAGGTCCGCGACCGCGGGGCGAATTCACCACGAGAACAACCTCGCCACTTTCGATGAGATCGACTGCATCCTGACCATCGGGTTCACCGAGTTTGGCCACGATTGTTGCAACCTCGATGCCATTACGAGTCAGGTAGTCGGCGGTACCCGAAGTGGCCGCTATTGAGAATCCGAGTTCGCGGAAACGTTCAGCAGTTTTCACTCCCACCTTTTTGTCTCGATCAGCGAGCGAAAGGAACACCATGCCGGATGTTGGAAGATTTGTGCCGGCAGCCAGCTGGCTCTTGGCAAAGGCCAGCCCGAAGGTCAGATCGATGCCCATAACTTCGCCGGTTGAGCGCATCTCGGGACCAAGCAACGCGTCGGCTTCGGGGAAACGACTGAAGGGAAGAACCGCTTCCTTCACTGCGATGTGATCTCCCTGCACCGGATCAGACAGCAAACCTTCTGTGCGCAGTTCTGCAAGCGTTGCACCGAGCATGACTCGGGCTGCCACCTTCGCCAGCGGGACACCCGTGGCTTTGGCAACGAACGGCACCGTCCGGCTGGCACGGGGGTTGGCTTCGATCACAAAGACCTGCCCGCTCTTCACTGCGTACTGCACGTTGAGAAGTCCGATGACTCCGAGCGCATTCGCGATCCGCTGGCTGTAGTCGGCAAGCACTTCCATTGTCTCAGGCGAGAGCGAATACGGCGGAATGACACAAGCGGAGTCGCCTGAATGAACACCAGCTTCTTCGACGTGTTCCATGATTCCGCCGATAACAAAGTCGCCAGTTGCATCGCGGATTGAGTCAACATCGACTTCCGTTGCGTCTTCGAGAAAGCGATCGACGAGCACGGGGCGTTCAGCAGAGAGCCCGCCTTCTTTTCCGAGACTGCCGAAACTCGCGAGTTGCGCCATGGCGACACGAAGACCTTCGTCGTCGTAAACGATTTCCATCGCTCGGCCACCGAGCACATAGCTAGGACGGACGAGCGCCGGATATCCGATCCGACTCGTGATAGCGAGAGCCGCATCGATTGTGGCTGCGGTGCCACCAGCAGGTTGCGGTATCTCGAGACGTGCACAAAGTGCATTCCAGAGTTCGCGGTCTTCTGCCGCATCGATCGACGCCGGAGAAGTTCCGGCAATGAGTTCGGCCGGAAGTGTGTTGGACAGTTTGAGCGGCGTTTGCCCGCCGAGCGACACGATCACACCAACTGGCTTCTCTGCGTCGATGATGTTCATCACGTCTTCGTGAGTAAGTGGTTCGAAGTAGAGGCGATCGCTGGTGTCGTAATCGGTAGAAACTGTTTCTGGATTGCAGTTCACCATGATGGTTTCGAAGCCGGCATCGCGCAGAGCGAAGGAAGCGTGAACGCAGCAATAATCGAATTCAATTCCCTGGCCAATTCGATTCGGCCCGGAACCAAGGATGATGACCTTCTTACGATCTGAAGGCGTGACCTCGTCGGTGTCTTCCCATGTTGAGTAGTGGTACGGCGTCTTTGCATCGAATTCGGCTGCGCAAGTGTCGACCGTCTTATAGGTAGGTACGACACCAAGTTCAAGGCGACGAATGCGCACTTCGGCCTCGGTGCGCTTCCAAAGCCAGGCCAACTGCGCGTCCGAGAAACCCAAACGCTTTGCTCGACGCCAGCCCAGACGTGTGAGGTCGTTGAAACCGACTTCGGATAGATGCGCACGCTCTTCCGTGATCGCACACATTTGGTCGAGGAACCATGGATCGACCTTGGTCGCGGCGTACACCTCGTCGATGGACTTGCCACGACGCATCACGGCTTCGAGTTGGAAGATTCGATCCGGAGTGCCAATGCATGCCTGAGCAAGGAGCTCATCGAGCGGCATGTCGTCGTATTCCGCCTCGCCTGGATCGCAGTTCAGACCAAAGCGACCTTGTTCAAGCGATCGCAAACCCTTTTGCAACGACTCGGGGAAGGTACGACCGATGGACATCACTTCTCCGACCGACTGCATCTGAGTACCCAACACGCCACTCGTGCCTGGGAATTTCTCGAACGCCCAGCGCGGGATCTTTGTGACCACGTAATCGATGGTGGGTTCGAACGACGCTGGGGTCATCTTGGTGATGTCGTTCGGAATTTCATCGAGGGTGTAGCCGACCGCAAGGCGCGCAGC
>WLMU01000125.1 GCA_009700115.1 Actinomycetota bacterium | reverse complement strand
TTCGTCGAAAATTGTGGGATCGGGCCAGAAGCGAACCGTGGTGCCGGTGCGACCCTTCGGGGCCTTGCCGCGAACCTCGAGTTTGGTGGTGAGCTTCCCGCCGTTGGTGAAGTCCATGTAGTGGCGGTTGTCCGAGTGGTCGATCTCGACTTCGACTCGCTCCGAGAGTGCATTCACAACGGAGATGCCTACGCCATGGAGACCACCAGAAACCTTGTAACCCGCTCCGCCGAATTTGCCGCCGGCGTGGAGCACGGTGAGCACGACCTCGGCCGCGCTCATGCCCTTCATCTTGGGATCGGGGTGTTTGTCGACCGGAATGCCTCGGCCGTCGTCGACGACTTCGCATCCGCCGTCGGGCAGCAACGTGACTTCGATACGAGAGGCGTGGCCCGCCATTGCTTCATCGACGGAGTTGTCGACAACCTCGTAGACCAAGTGGTGAAGACCCGCGGGACCGGTCGAACCGATATACATGCCGGGTCGTTTGCGCACCGCCTCGAGACCCTCGAGGATCGTGATGTCTTTTGCGCCGTACTCTTCGGTGGTTTTCGCCACGCTCTGGGCTTCCCCTTACCGGGACTTCGCCGGTGGATTGTTTGCGTTACCTACACGTGCAACTTTTGCTGTGGGTTTTTGCTGTGAACGTTCACGGTGAACGACAGCGTCACACGGCACATGAAACAGGGTTTCGGTACTGCGTGAACTGCGAGCACTGTGTGTTTCACAGCCCTGCGATCCTACCAGTGCAACGCGTGTTTTCCGGGTATTACCGGTGGCACATCATGGCGCGCATCGAACGACAGAGAACAGGGTCAGCCGGCCTGTTCAGGTCGCACACGAACCTCGATCGCGTCGATCGCATTTGGTCCGAGTTCGGTTCGTAGACGTTCAACAAGATCGTGTTCAAGAAAGCGCAGTTGCGTTGCCCACGCCGGATCAGAAACAGCGACAACAAGTGTGGTTCCGCGCATCGAGACTGGTCGGCTGTGTGCGGCAACGGCCTCGCCAACGAGGTCTGACCATCGACCAAAAACTCGAGTGGTGACATCGGCGGAAGGTCCGCCGAGATGGCGAACGATGCGATCGAGGCTGGCGTTCATTGAAACGGGATCACTGGGAGCGGCGTCAGGCAGTGGTTCCCAGGGCATAGGCGCAGTGTAGAGATCGCTTCCGACAAAGGGGCGATCGTTCGTATTACTCAGGGCGAACCGATGCACCCGACACTCGCAACACCAGTTCGGGCGTCGCTCCTGGTGGCAATCCCGCCGCGCTCGATAACACCGTTTGACCCGGTGGCAGATGAGCCAGAAGCGCCGCGCTTCGGTCGGGATCGAGTTCAGAAAACACATCGTCGAGCAACAGGATCGGGGACGACCCGGTTGCATCGGCAACAACACGATGAGCCGCTAACCGCAACGCCAGAGCCAATGATCGTTGCTCGCCTTGCGAGGCATGCGTTCGAGACGGCAACGCGTCGAGGTGAAGAATGAGATCGTCGCGATGCGGCCCAACGAGCGAAACGCCCCGGCGTAACTCGTCGCGACGCGCCGCCTCGAGCGCTGCGGCAAGGCCCTGTTCTCGCCATGGCGCGTCGTAGGTTGTTGTGACGGGCACCGGGCGACCAGCAACTTGTTCATAAGCAAGGTTCAACGCAGGAGCGAGTTCCGTCACTAATTCGTCTCGAGCGTTCGCCAGAGCTTCTCCGGTTTCAATCAACTTTGCGTCCCAAACACTGAGCGTCGACTCAATGTCGGGAGTGAGCCGACCACCAGATTGTTTCAACAAGGCATTGCGCTGCTTCAAAATTTTTTCGAGGTCAGATCTCAAAGAGTCAAACGCTGGGCGCCGAGCTACCAGCGCGTCATCGAGATACTGTCGGCGTTGCGCTGGGCCCCCCTTTACCAACTCAAGGTCGTCGGGCGAAAACACCGAAACACGAAGTGCGCCGAGCAAATCGCGCGTGCGCGCCAACTTTTGTTTGTTGACCTGTACCCGGCCACGGCCCGTTGACGCGAGTTCCGCTTCAATTAAAAGATGTCGTCCTTCGCGTTCACCCTCGGCGCGGATAACCGCCGAAGAAGCGCCGGCCCGAACCAATGCATCGTTCGGTGCGCCACGAAACGAAGAGAGTGTGGCGAGGTAGCCAATCGCTTCCATCACGTTGGTTTTGCCTTCGCCGTTCGCGCCGAGAAGCGCTGTCAGTCCTGGTGCAAATGAAATATCTGCGCTGGCGTACGACCGAAAATCGGTGAGCCAGAGACGAGCGAGCCGCACGTCAGTTACGGATCGGCATCAACAAGTACAAGAAATCGTCGGTTTCGTTGCCTCGAATAAGCACCGGGCTTGTGGGCCGCGCAATTTCAATCGTGATTTCGTCAGAGGGCGCTGCTTCAATGCCCGCTCGTAAATATTCGGGGTTGAACGAAATCTCCAGTTCTTCGCCGACATGCCGCGCGTCGATGACTTCGTCGGCCTTGCCAACATCAAAGGTTTCCGCAATCAACTCGACAGAATCGTTTTTGATGTCGAGACGAATTTTGGTTGTTTCTTTGGAAAGAAGGCCGACGCGCTTCAGCGCGTCGAGGAAAATTTCGCGCTCGATCGTGAGGCGGTTCGGGTGGGAGTCCGCGGTTTTCGGAAGAAGATTCTCGTAATCGGGGAAGCTTCCGTCGAGAAGTTGGCTCACAAGACGAACGCCTTCGACCTCGAATGAGACATACCGCTCGGCAAGACGAATCGTGACGGTCTCCGCGGTGGAAAGCAGCCGGTTGAGTTCTTTGAGTGCCGACGAGGGAACCAGAACCTTTTGACCCTCGGTGAGAATCGATGTTCCGGGAAGATCACGGATCGCAAGCCGATAGGTGTCGGTAGCGACAAGGCGAATTCCGGTGCCGTGAGCCGCAATTGAGACGCCGGTGAGTTCAAATTTTCTTGATTCGTCGGTACTCGCAGCAGAGACCACCTGGGAGATTGCGTCACGCAACAGTGTCGCATCGATGGTGACCGCTGACTCGGTGGCTTCGGGCATCGGTGGGTAATCAATGGCGATGGTCTTGACTGCGAACTGTGACCGACCTGAACCAATACGAACTTCGTTATCGTCCGCCTCGAAGGTGACTGCTCCTTCGGGAAGATTTCGGACAATTTCGGTGAGAAGTTTGGCGGGAACAAGAACGGTTCCATCGCGAGACCCGGACACCGAGGCAGTCGCGATGATGGTGAGGTCAAGGTCGCTACCTGTGACCTGGAGATTGTCGCCAACCAACACGAGGTTGAGGCCCGTTAAGGCTTGGCGGCCTGAGCTACGCGGGGTAACGCCGCGAGAGGCAACGGAGATGGCTTCGACGAGGGGATCTCGCTCACAACGGAACTTCACGTCGGCTCACTTTCCTGACAGACGGTCGTACTTGATGTTGTTTTAAAAAAGAAGGAGAAATAGGTAGTGGTAGTAATAAGGGCTGTGGATTGTGGACAAACCGGTGTTTCCCCAGCGTGACCGAGGTTTTGTTGTCCGACGCTCATCCACAGGAATCCACAGTCTGAACCGCGGGAGTGACAGCGCGGGGGATGACTGTCTGTTCGTCCCCCATTCATGCAGTGGCGCGCGCGCCCTGGTCCACCGGGTTGTCCACCGCGCGAGTGTTCGGAATGACGCGCGGGTGTTCGGGAAAAGGCAGTCGCGGCGAACATAACGATCAACTGTTCCTGATTCGTTGAGTGAGTTCGGTGACCTGGTCGTAAATCTGTCGGCGCTCTTTCATGAGACCACTGATTTTCTCGACGGCGTGGATCACGGTGGTGTGATCTCGACCGCCGAAATCTCGAGCGATGGCCGGGTAACTGAGGTCGGTCATTTCTCGCATTACGTACATACCGATTTGGCGAGCGGTGACCAAGGGTCGTCGGCGGCTTTGTCCGCGGATTTCCTCGATGGTGAAATCGAACATTTCTGAGGTCTTCTCGAGGATCAACGCTGGCGTGATGGGCCGGGGCTGAGTGTGGGTGAGGATGTCGCTGAGGACACCTTCGGCCAATTCCACCGTGAGGGGGTTGCCGGTGAGGCTGGCAAATGCGCAGACTCGGATGAGCGCGCCCTCGAGTTCACGGATGTTGTTGGTGATGTTTGAGGCAATGAATTCAAGGACATCGGGGGGCGGAGCGATGGGCTCTCGCTCGGCCTTCTTGCGGAGGATGGCCAGGCGGGTTTCCAACTCGGGGGGATTGATCTCGGTGATGAGCCCCATCTTGAAGCGGCTGCGGAGCCGGTCTTCGAGGGTGGAAATAGAATCCGGGGGCCGATCTGAGGAGAGCACGATCTGGGCGTTGGCTTGATACAGCGACTCGAAGGTATGGAAGAGCTCTTCTTGGAGACCTTCCTTTCCTTCGATGATCTGAATGTCATCAAGAAGGAGGACGTCAATCTCGCGATACCGCTTCTTGAATTCCGGCATGGTGTTCTGGCGGATGGCGTCGACGTACTGATTGAGGAATTGTTCGGTCGAGACATACCGAACCTGGTGTCCGGGGTAGATCTCGCGCACATAGTTGGCAATGGCCTGAAGAAGGTGGGTCTTGCCCAGGCCGGCGTCGCCATAGATGAAGAGCGGGTTGTACGACTTTGCCGGAGTTTCGGCAACACTGAGCGCCGCGGCATGGGCAAATCGATTCGATGTGCCGGTGACGAAGGCATCGAACGTATAGCGAGGGTTGACGGGAAGCCCAAGCTCGGTCGATTGAGCCATTGTTGTCCC
Organism: Actinomycetota bacterium; assembly: GCA_009700115.1. Taxonomy (GTDB): domain Bacteria; phylum Actinomycetota; class Acidimicrobiia; order Acidimicrobiales; family Acidimicrobilacustridaceae; genus Acidimicrobilacustris. The sequence continues at coordinate 1,306 of WLMU01000125.1, read as the reverse complement.
CAGATTGGCGGGAGTTGTCAACAACTCTTGCCCATTGTTGGGGATATCTGGGGATTCACCTGTGGATGGTGCTGGGGAGAAGTTTGCCGTTGGGGGTGCGACGTCGGTTTTGACGTGGATGAAAAGCGAAACATCGCTTTGTCCAATGTCTGCGAGAGCGCCAGATACAAGGGTGAGATAGCGCGTCTCGAGTCGTTCTTTGACGACAGAACTGGGCACGGCAACCGAAAGCACGGTTCCGTCGAGATCGAGCGGCGTGACCATCGAGAACGTGGTCATCCACACCGCCTCGGAGACTTGCTCGCGCAAAGCGATCGTGCACTTCGTCCACAACTGTTCGGCTTGGTCCACCTGCACGACGGCCCCTGACAATGGGTTTGGTTCCACAACAAGATGCACACTTGTGGAAAAAGTCGACCGCTGTCCACACGGAGTGGTTTGCCGTCCTTCAGCACTGGTGTACCCCACCGTTGGAGCTCCGTTATCGAGGCCCTGTGGATGGGCGTGGGACCGTAGCACGACACCGGTGTTGCTGCATCTGGTCTCTACCCTCTAGCGTTGTCCTCCGAACAGGTGTCGGGCTCCTTGCGCACGCGTCAGGCCGGGCCCGTTTCCACACCACAACCCTTGTCAAAGAATCAACGATCTGCCGGATCCCTACTGGGTCTCCAGGTCGCGGAGGCCCCTCGTGAAGCGTACGTTCCAGCCCAATAACCGCCGCCGGGCGAAGAAGCATGGCTTCCGTTCCCGCATGGCCACCCGTGCAGGTCGCAACGTTCTGCGATCGCGCCGCCTTAAGGGCCGCAAACGGCTGTCGGCCTGATCTGGCGAATTCGTGATCGCCGCACGTTCGAAGAACTGCGGCGGCGCGGTCGTCGGGTTCGTAGTGGCACGGTGGCGGTAACCATGTTGGCGTCGTCGGTGTCTGTTGACGAGCCGCCGAGAGTCGCGTTCGCCGTGTCCCGCAAGGTCGGTACTGCCGTTGTGCGGAATCGCCTGCGCAGGCAAGTGCGCGCCCACCTTGGGGAGCTTCGAGCGGCTGAAAGCCCGATTTTTCCCTCAGGTTCTTGGCTTTTTGCCATTCAGCCTGGAGCGGCAGAAGCCGACCGGTCGGTCCTTCTGGCCGACGTTGAGAGTTGCCTCGATCGTCTTGTTGGGAGTTCCCAATGAACGCGGTCTGTGGGCACAACCACGGTTTGTCGCGCGCGACTGACCCCGAGCATCGCCCGTCGTTTCCTGCGCGTCTGACGGCACGGGGTGTGCGCGGCTATCAATGGTTGTTTGCCGGCCGGGTTTCGCCCTGCCG
>WLMU01000124.1 GCA_009700115.1 Actinomycetota bacterium | reverse complement strand
TGGCTGATTGCCCGCAAAGACCTCAAGCTTGAGATCCGATCGAGAGTTGCGCTGAATCAGGTCGTCCCGTTCGCGCTTTTGGTCCTTGTTCTCTTTGCCTTTGCCCTCGACCCTGATCGCGGCCTTCTCGAAAAAGCCACTCCCGGCCTCTATTGGATCGCCGTGTTGTTCAGTGGGCTTTTGGCGATGCAGCGGTCATTTGCCGTCGAGGCTGCCGATGGTGTGACCGACGCCCTTCGACTTTCCGGGCTGGCCCCAGCGGGCATCTTTCTCGGCAAGACCCTGTCTGTGGCCGTTCAATTACTTGTGCTCGAAGTGCTGCTTGGCGTTGGGGTTGCTGTCCTTTACGGCACCTCAATCACCGGGTGGCTTCTCCTCATCTCCACGATCGTGGTCGCGACCGCGGCCATCTCGACCGCCGGTACTCTCTTCGGCGTTGTGGCTGCGGGTCTCCGAGTTCGTGAAACTCTCTTGCCACTCCTGCTGTTGCCAGTACTCGCTCCGGTGTTAATCGGGTCGACTCGTGCCTTCGAGGCAGCGCTCAACGGAACTCCGTCAGAGGGCTGGCCGTGGGTCGGATTGATGAGTGTGTTCGCCGCTGTGTACGTGGTGGCCGGAATTTTCGGATTCGGCCCCTTGATGGAGGAATCGTGACCACCGAGACCGCCGGGCCGCTTGAGGCCAGCGACAGTGGGCCCAGCTCCACTGGCTCGCGCACGACAATGATTCTCGGAATCGTGACGCTCCTTGCGTTGGGAGTGCTCGTACTCTTCGGACTCATCCTCAGTCCCGCCGACGAGAACCAAGGCGACGCGGTTCGAATTATGTATGTACATGTTCCCTCGGCGACGCTTTCTTATGTCGGTTGTTTCATGACCGCGATTGGTTCAGCGGTATACCTCTGGCGAAAGTCGCAATGGTGGGATCTTGTCGCCTACGCCAGTGCTGAAGTTGCCGCGCTGTTCACCGCCTTCACACTCGTCACCGGAATGTTGTGGGGTCGACCCACATGGGGAGTGTTCTGGGTGTGGGATGCGCGCCTCACTTCTGAAGCAATGCTCATGTTGCTTTTGCTCGGTTATCTCGCGGTTCGTGGCCTTGCTGCCGATTACCAAGTGCGAGCCAAACGTGCCGCCATCGTGGGCTTGCTGCTGGTTCCGAATGTTTTCATCGTGCGGCAGTCAGTGCAGTGGTGGCGCACATTGCATCAGACCCCAACGCTGTCCCTCGCCGGTGCAGAGATTCAGGGCTTGATGCTGTTTTCATTGTTCACCGGGTTCGTGGCGATCACTCTGGTGTTTGTCTGGATGGTCATCCACCGATTCCGAGTCGCGTGGCTCGAAGAACAAGTCGATGCCGAAGGACTAGATACGGCAATTGCTGAACGACGCGCAGAAGGGGTCGCGTCATGATCGCCTTCGTTGTTGCCGCAGCGACTGGAACCTGGCCTTATGTGGCTGCAGCTTGGGCTGTCGTGTTCGGCGGAATGGGCGTCTACGCGCTTGTGACCGTTGTGCGTGGTCGCCGACTGAGTAAGCGCGTGCCACCGGAGAAGCGTCGATGGAGCTGACTCCGCGAACCGGTCCCGATTCCGAAGGTGGTCAGACTTCTGCAGGTTCGCCGCGTCGGAAGCGCAGAATGAGTCTTCCTGCCATGGCGCTCTTGGTCGCGGTTGTTGCGATCGGTGGTTTCGTGATGGTCAAAGCGCTCGGGAGCGCAACGACGTTCTATCGAAACGCCGACGAAGCAGTTGCTCAGCACAATTCTTTGGGCGTGAAGCGCTTCCGATTGCAGGGAACGGTTGTTCCGGGCACCGTTGTGCAGACTGGCGATGGGGTGACGTTCGAGATCGCCTACAACGGTGTCCCGATCACCGTTCACCATGTTGGCGATCCGCCGGAAATGTTCAAAGAGAATCAGGCGGTACTGCTTGAGGGACATTTCGATGCCGATGGCACCGATACCTACGACTCTGACCTCATGATCGTGAAGCACAGTGAGGTCTACAAAGAAAAGCAAAAGGAACGCCTCAACGAGGCTGAGGTGAACGGTCAGATGCCGGTCACCACAATGCGGAGCGGCTCGTGAATCTCGCACTCGGTCGAGCGGGAGTCACTCTTGGTCTTGCTGCTGCTGTTCTCGGGGTAATAACCGTTGGCTATGGGCTTCTCCGTAAGCGCCCAGATCTTGTTCGACTTTCACGTTGGTATGCAGCGCTGGTCTTCTTCGGTGGATTCATCGCAGCTTTTGCGATGGAGCGAGCGTTAATTACTCGAGATTTCACCGTGAAGTACGTCGCCGACAATGGTTCGACAAAGACTCCGGCGCTCTACAACTTCGCCACGATGTGGGGAGCGCTTCAAGGATCAATCATTTTGTGGGCACTTATTCTCGGTGGGTACCTCGTTGCAGTTGTGCTGAAGTTCCGCAAGCGTTTGGCCGATCCGCTGGTGGGCTGGGCTCTCTTCACGATGCTCATCGTTTGTGCGTTCTTCTTCGGGCTCATGGTCGGGCCCGCGAATCCGTTTAAGAGCTTCTCCCCGCCAGTGGGCTTCGATGGACCAGGGCCAAATCCGTTATTGCAGAACAATCCATTGATGGCGTTTCATCCGCCGATGCTGTATCTCGGTTATGTCGGATTCACCGTTCCGTTCGCGTTTGCTATCGCCGCTCTTATTACAGGTCGGGTTGGTGAAGGCTGGTTGCTGGCAACCCGCCGTTGGACCCTGATCGCATGGGGGTTTCTTACCGTCGGCATCATTCTTGGTTCGTGGTGGTCCTATGAAGTGCTGGGTTGGGGCGGCTATTGGGCCTGGGACCCCGTCGAGAACGCGTCGTTTCTCCCATGGCTTACAGGCACCGCGTATTTGCATTCGGTCTTGGTGCAAGAGCGACGCGGCATGTTGCGGGTGTGGAACATCTCACTCTTGTGCGCGACATTTGCTCTCACAATTCTCGGAACATGGATTACCCGTTCTGGAGTGCTCGAGTCAGTCCATGCATTTACAACCTCAAGTATCGGTATTGCGCTGATCGGTTTCTTTGCACTCATCGTCTTCGCCACTGTGGGACTCATCGGTTGGAGAGGCGACCGGCTTCGATCACCCGGGCGTATCGATTCACCTTTCTCGCGTGAAGGCGCATTCTTGGCGAACAATGTTCTCTTCGCAGCATTTGCATTCGTGATCTTGTTGGGAACGTTGTTCCCGCTCGCGGTCGAGGCCTTGAACAACGATCGAGTGTCGGTGGGAGTGCCGTATTTCAATCGCATGACCATGCCCATCGGGCTGACGTTGCTTTTCCTCATGGCAATCGCACCGGTGCTGCCATGGCGTAAAGCAAGCACTGAACTTCTGCGTCATCGCTTGATCTGGCCTGCATGGATCGGAATCGGGTCCATGATCTTCGCCGTCATCGTTGGCGCGCGCGGGTTCATTCCTGTCTTGGCCTTTGGCCTCGGAGGCTTTGCTGCAGGGTCGGCTGGACGTCAGATTGCCCTCGCGACTCGTCGTCAGGGCTGGCGTGGGTTCGTTGGTCGAGCCAATGGCGGGATGGTGGTCCATCTCGGCGTGATCATTATTGCTATGGCCTTTGCTGCGAGCACGAGTTATGTGCGTCAAGCAGAGTTCACGCTTACTCCTGGACAATCGGCGAAGTTCGCTGGGCACACGCTTGTTTATGAAGGCCAGAACGTAAAACAAGAGTCGGCAAAGATCGTCGACCAGGTCTTGATCCGTATCGATGGCACTGGTCCGTGGGCACCGTCGCTCAATAAGTTCGCGAACGGCAATCAGACAATTGGTACGCCATCGGTTCGGTCGACGTTCACGGATGATGTCGCACTGTCGGTGATCGATATCAAAGATGGCGATAACGGTTCAGTCACTATTCGAGTGACGGTGCAGCCGCTCATCATCTGGCTCTGGATCGGTGGCGGAGTGATGGCATTTGGAACGCTTCTCGCCGTATTCCCGGGTCGACGGCGGAATCCTCTCGATGCGGTGTCGGCGCCATTGTCGGTTGAACCGCCAAAGAAATCGACCGGAGTGACGCCATGACAGCGTTGTCGAGCGAATCGGTTGCGCCACGTGGTGGCAGCAAACTCGCTCGCAACGCCGCAATCATTGTTGGCGTCTTGTTGGTGGCGCTGATTGCACTTCTTGCCACGCGTGGAACAAGCACGCCGATCTCAAGTCGCATTGTGGGTCAAGCAGCGCCCGACTTTTCAGGTACGACACTCGAAGGCTCAACGTTTCGGATGGCCAACCATCGCGGCGAGTGGGTGCTCGTCAATTTCTTTGCCACATGGTGTACGCCCTGCCGACTCGAAGATCCGCAGATCCAACAATTTGTCGATTCTCATAAGTCCGATCCTGTTCAAGTGGTGAGTGTCGCGTTCTCTGACGATGCGAGTTCCATCCGTGCTTATTGGGTGAAGGAACGCAACACTTGGCCCGTGATTTCCACCGATACCGGATTGATCGCGCTTGATTACGGTGTCACGAAAGTTCCTGAGTCCTACATGGTGGCTCCGAGTGGTCTCGTTGTCGCCGGATTCTTTGGTGGCGTCACTGCATCGGGACTCGACAAGGTCATTGCCGATAATGGCGGGATGGCCGTGGCCGGGACGGGAACAAAATGAGTTCTTTGATCGCCAAAGGTTCTCCACTCCGCCGCTGGGGCCCCTGGATCGCCGTGTGCGTGGTTGCTGTTGGCGTGCTCTCGATCGCTACGTTTGGCACGCGGTCGGCGCCTTCGGCACAAGACAGAGTGAGCACGATCTCTCGTTCAGTGAAATGTCCGGTGTGTTCAGGCGAATCTGTCGCCGAATCAAATGCTCCGGCTTCGCAAGAGATTCGACGCCAGATCGCCGAACAAGTGCAACAAGGCCAGACTGATGAGGAAATCCGCTCGTTCTATGCCGCGAAGTATGGGCAAGCGATTTTGCTGACGCCCTCGGCATCGGGCGTGAATGCATTGGTGTGGATCCTTCCGATTGTTGCGTTTGCGATCGGTATCGCGGCGTTAGTGATTGTGTTCCGTCGCTGGTCATCGATGCCGGCCGAGCGGGCGACCGAAGAAGATCGAGAACTTGTCGACGCTGCACTGCGGGACAACGCCGACGTCGATGATGATCCGCACGGCGAGGGAGCATCTCGGTGACAACGCCGACCGGTGGTGGTACTGCAGCTCGACGCGCTGCACGAGAAGCGTCAGCGACCAAGAGCCAGAAAAGCACGTCGCAGAAAAAAGCGACTGCGAGCGCGCCACGGCGTCGAGATCTTGATCCCGATGTTTTGGTTGCGCTTGAAGAGGAACGCGATTTCCTCCTTCGCTCGCTGCAAGACCTCGAGCGCGAGCATGCAGCGGGCGATGTCGACGATGCTGATTTCGAAGAACTGAAAGATGACTACACCGCTCGCGCTGCAGCGGCGATCCGTGCTGTCGAAGATCGCAATGCAACGGTAAAAGCATTACGACCGGAACGGGACTGGAAGCGAACTGCGCTCGCATTGGTTGTCGTTGGTTTCGTTGCTGTTGGCGCCGGTTGGGTGGTCTTTCGTAACGCAGGAACTCGGGCTCCTGGACAAGGACTTACTGGTGAAGCCCGTCAAGACAGCGCCAACCTCATCTTGCAAGCGCAAGGACTCACCGGTCAGGCCCAAGCATCGCTGAAGGCAGGCGATTCGGCGAAGGCGCTGAAGCAGTTCGAAAACGCAGTCCAGGCCTACGACAAGGCATTGCAGCTTTCTCCCACCAACGTCGAGGCGATGACCTATCGCGGTTGGGTAATGCACACGATCGCGTTGAGCAGTGAACCTTCCGTAGGGGCTCAGTTCGATTTAAAGGCACGGCAGTATCTCAATGATGCGATCGCTACCGATCCCACCTATTCAGACGCTCGAGTGTTCCGAGCAATTTTGGAACGCAATGCCGGCGAGTGGGCTGCGGCCAAAGTCGATCTCGATGCAATCGATATGAATGCCATTCCGTTGTACATGACGCAGATGGTGAACGGCGTCAAAGACGACGTTGCTGCACGTCGTACTAGCTGAGTCCTAT
>WLMU01000123.1 GCA_009700115.1 Actinomycetota bacterium | reverse complement strand
GTGCGTTGCGCCGAAGCATCCGACGGGCCCGAGCAGTTCATCGATCGTCCGTCTGGAGTACATCTCGACAGGCTGCTCGACGGTCGTGTGGCTCTGCAGGGACAGCTTTCACAAACTGAAGCAGAGATCGTGCAGTCGGCATTGCGGGTGTTCGATGTTCCCGACGCTGTCGACGAACGAGGTGAACGTAGTGGCGAGTCTCGTTCACTCGGTAAACGCAATGCCGATGCACTGGTAGAAATCTGCCGGTTTGCACTGTCGCATCGTGAGGGGGCGGGAGAGTCCGGTCGTTTCGTTCCGCATGTGTCGTTGGTGGTCGATATTCAGGAGTTGCGTGCTGCGGCCTTGCGAGGCGCTGGCGTGTGCTCTCATGACGATCTCGAGCAACAGGCCAAGGCGTTGGGCTGGTCGGCTGCTGAACGGGGGTGGTTCGCCGATGCGTTGGTGCGCCAGGGCGATGCGATGTCGCACGAGGGCGATGTGCTTGAAGCTGTGGCTGCTGGGATGCTCACCTGCGATTCAGTCGTGCAGCGGGTGCTCATGGCCGATTCGAAGGTGCTGAACCTGGGCCGAGAAGTCCGAACCGCAACGCCAGCGCAACGACGAGCAATTGTTGCCCGAGATCGGCATTGTCGAGCGCCCGGGTGTCGAACAAAGCCCAAACATTGCGATGTACATCACGTCGATCACTGGATCAATGGGGGCCGAACCGATGTCGATCGAATGGTGTTGTTATGTGGCACCCATCATCGGGAGTTTCATAAACCGGGATATCGAATGGAGCTTTCCGATCAGGCGGAATTCACCGTGCATTCGCCCAAGGGGTGGAGTCGGTCGAGTGCGCCGGAACGAGTCGAAGCGCAGGTCTTTCCGAGGGCGAAGCTGTTGGTCAGTCGGTGTCTGGGTGACTGGGTGACTGGGGTGACTGGGTGTATCGGGGAGGGCATACCGTGTGAGTCATCGCTCAATCAACCATCACCGAATCGTCATCAGGAGCATGGGGCGACGCGACTGCGACCTTCTCCGCTGATCGCAAGCATCGCTACCTGCTCACTCGCGGGTGGGATGTATCGCTGCCCGCGGTGAATTTCCTCATGCTCAATCCGTCGACGGCCGATGCGTTTCAACTCGATCCCACCAATCGTCGCTGTGTGGGTTTCGCGCAAGCGTGGGGATATGGGTCGATGGTGACAACGAACATCTTTGCGTTTCGGTCGACGAACCCTGCCGGATTGCGAACGGCAAAAGATGCGGTTGGCCCCGATAACGACGAGGCAATTTTGACTACAGCGAAAAACGTTGATCTCGTCATCGCTGCATGGGGAACCCATGGTGAATTGCAGGGGAGGGGCGAAGTGGTTCGCACGATGCTCTGCGAAGCGGGCGTTGAACTCCACGCACTGAAACTCACGAAGGCGGGCCACCCAGGCCACCCGCTCTATGTCGCCGCCGACACGAAGCCGTTTTGCTGGGTGTGAGTTGGGTGTGAACCCGGTTTAACGAATCGTCAGCTGCCCGCCGTCGACATTGATGGCCTGGCCTGTGATCCATGAGCCCTGATCGCTGCACAAGTAGACGCACATGTTGGCGATGTCTTCGCCGGTGCCGTGGCGTCGCATGGGGATGATGTGACGCAGACGTTCCCAGTTCTCACCGCGATCGATGTCATCGAGTCGGCTGGTGTCGACGATGCCGGGGCAGATGGCATTGACGCGAATGCCGAATGGTCCGAGTTCGGCCGCCATTGCCGCGCCGAGCGCATGGATGGCCGCTTTGCTTGCTGAGTAGGCCGCGGTACCCGCGCCGGCAATCTTGCCGCCGACGCTTGAGATATTCACGATGCAACCTGGTTGCTCAACGGCGAGCCAATGCTTCGCTACTGCACGACTCAATAAGAACGTGCCGTTCAGATTCACATCAATCACTTTGCGCCATTCGACGGGATCAAGATCGACAACGTTGAAACGGTCGGGACCGCGCGCAGCGCCCGCGTTATTTACGACGATGTCGACGCGCCCGAGCTCGCTAATTGTCTGGGTGACGAGCGCACCTACTGCGTCGGCATTTGCGATGTCGCTCACGACGGGAATGCATCGCCTTCCGAGGGCGCGAATTTCCTCGGCAACCGATTCGATATCGCGCCAACCTGCCGCTTGTTCATCGGCGGGGTAGTCAGCAGGAGCGCGACCGGTGCCAGTGATGACGACATCACAACCGGCGCGGGCTAACTCAACCGCAATGGGCCGGCCAATAGAACGCATGCGGCCAGCGCCTGTAACGATTGCAACCTTTTCGGACAGACCTGTGAGTTCAAACGACATGGACGGAACGGTAGTGGCAGACTCGCAAGATGAACTCGTTTACCGAAGTCCTTGGCCTCGAACCCGATGTTTTGATTGTCGATGTCGATACCCATCTGACCGAACCGGCCGACCTTTGGTCATCGCGCGCGCCTTCGAAATATGCCGATCGGTTGCCTCGCGTCGAGGAAAGCAATGGTCGCTTGGCATGGGTGTTTGATGGCGTTGAAATGGGAATTGCTGGTGGATCATCGGTCATCGATCGTGACGGTGAAAAACACCTCGGCATGAGTTTCATGGGCCTTGGGTACGAAGGTATTCATCAGGGCGCGTGGCGCCTCGAGCCGCGACTCGAGTACATGGATGAGCACGGCGTGTGGGCGCAGATCGTGTATCCCAACACGGTTGGTTTCGGTGGGCAGCGGTTTGTTGACAACCCCGACGAAGACCTTCGCCTTCTTGCTGTCGAAATCTTTAATGACGCTTCGGCGGAGTTACAGGAACAATCTGGGCAACGAATGTTCCCGATGTCGATCACGCCAATGTGGGATGTCGACGTTGCCGTGCGCGAAATCCGACGCTCACACGGGCTTGGATTGCGTGGCGTGAATATGGGAACTGGTCCGCATACCTTTGGGCTTCCTGACCTTGGTGAGGCGTATTGGAATCCGTTGTGGGAGGTATGCGCGGAATTAGCGATGCCCGTGAACTTCCACATCGGTGCATCATCCGACACGATGTCGTGGTTCGGAATGACGCCATGGCCTTCCCATGATCTCGATACCAAACTCGCGATCGGTTCGGCGATGATGTACCTGTCGAACGCCGGGGTGATGGCCAACCTCATTTTCGGTGGCGTGCTTGAGCGTCACCCCGAGGTGCAGTTCGTTTCGGTCGAAAGCGGCATCGGTTGGATTCCGTTCTTCCTGGAGTCGCTCGACTACCAGTTAAAGCAATCCATTCCCGGTTCGACCTTGTCATTGACACCCACCGAGTACTTCCAGCGTCAGATGTCAGCCTGCTTCTGGTTCGAAGAAGCTGGTGTTGCCGGTGCGGTTGCTGCGCTTGGTGAAGATCGCGTGCTGTTCGAAACAGACTTCCCGCACCCGACCTGCTTGTATCCCGACGGTCTTACCCAGGCAGCGGTCGCAGTGAACTCGCTCCCGGCTTCGGCTCGTCGCAAAGTCATGGGCGATAACGCCCGGCGTCTTTACCGCCTTCCGTAACGAGACAGCTGCTCGTTAGCGAACGGTTGGTGTGACGCGCACGCCGCTTTTGAAGAACGCCTGGCCTTCAGCCAGCGCTTCGGGGCGATTGCCAATTTCCACCAAGTGATTGGCGGTCGCAATCGCCTGCGTACGCGGCATATTGCGGCGAGCCCAAAGCGCGCGCATTGTTCCTTGAACGGCGATCTGGGGGAGTGACGCAAGCTTCGAAGCGATCTCCATGGTGTGATCAAGAAGTTGGTCGCCAGGAACAACCTCGCTCACCATTCCCCAGCCATGCGCAGTTTGTGCGGAGATGCGTTCGTAGTTGCCCATAAGCGACATGCGCACAAGTTCGCCCCACGGCATTTGGTCGAACATAAACATCGGTTCGAAACACGCGGCCATGCCGTAGGTGGTGTGCGGGTCAAAGAACGTTGCATGTTCGGCAGCGATGATGAATTCGCTTTCGCCGAGCGCGTAGAACGCGCCGCCACCACACATGCCGTTGACGGCGGTGATGACGGGCTTCCAAAGGTCGGCCTGCTTCGGGCCGAGCTTGAGCATCGGGTCGTCCATCATGAATGGCGACTCGGGCTGACGGTTGTCCATCGCAAAATCGCGGTCAATACCGGTACAGAATGCTTTGTCGCCGGCACCGGTAAGCACGACGACCTTTACCGAATCGTCGTAGCGAATCTCTTTGTAAAGGTGCTCAAGTTCGGTGACGAGCGCGAGGTCACAGGAGTTGTACTTGTCGGGCCGATTCAGCGTGATGACGCCGACGCCGTCGGTGACATCGAACAGCACAGCAGTGAGATTCTCGGACAGCGGGTGCGAAGCATCAGTAGCCATAACGGCAACCTACCAACGCTCAGGGTTCCAACTGAGATTTACGCGCGATTTCAGCCGGTGAACTTGGGGAGGACGAAGGGGTCCTGCACTTCGTAGGCGCCGATGTCGATGATGTCGACGACTCGGGGCAGTCCGCGCTGGTCGGTGGCGGGCGGGGGCGTGAAGTTTGGGTTTCCAGCGTTCCACGCGGCGCCGCCCATTGCGATCGGCACGACCGAAACGGTGTCGCTCACGTCCTGAAGCGGAAGCAGGCCAGGGTCCACCCCGGTGACCGTGCCGGTGCCGGCAATGAGCGACGCATTTGGTGTCTCAATGAGTGAGAACGTCGCGGTTGCGGGAAGTGCGACATCTTCGACACCGTTATTCGCGGCGAGCACATGATCGAGCGTCACTGTGATTACCGATGGTGTTGGCGCGGGACCCGAGGGCGAAAGGGCGCTCGGTGTCGAACTTGGTCTTGGTCCGAACCCCTTAGAAGCAATGCCTTGGAGGCTGTTGCCGCTAATTGTCGAATGAGCGACGGTCAAGGTGGTGTCGTAGTTAAACGCTCGCCGGGTGGGACGGAGAGTTGCACTTGGTGCAAGAGTCGAGTTGATCGCCACGCCCGCTGGACCGATTACGTCGATGCCGAGACCAATGTTGTCAGCGATGGTGGAATTGGAGAGAGTCACGTCTCCGAGAATGGCGAGTCCTCCAACGTTGGAGTCACCAAAGGGACCCGTAGTGCCTCCTTTATTGCCAGTCACCGTAAGAGCGTCAATGTCAGTGGAGTGCACACGGTAGAGAGAAGCGATCGCTCCACCGCCGATCCAACCACCTGAGTTGTCAGAGATTCTCGTGTTCGTTATCGATGTCGTGCCAGGGCCTGATCCTTTGTAAACCATGTCAAACAAGTAGACTCCGCCGGAGCCACCAACTGATGTATTTCCGCTAATGACGGAATCTGAGAGCGTCAAATGTCTGCTTTGAACGGCGAGACCGCCAACGAATGATTGGTCGGTATTGTCGGCAATTGTCGTTGACTTGATGGTCACCGAGTTGGCGCTGACAATGATTCCTCCGTATTCGGCTGCGTCGTTGTGATCAATCTTGGTGTTCGTAATCGTGACTTCGTCTGCGAAAATTACGACTCCGCCGCCACCATCGCCGCTCCCTGTTGCTGAGTTGTGGGAAATCACTGAATTGGTGATCGTCACGGTTCCAATGCCGGCCGTATTGTTTACCGAAATCGCTCCGCCATCAGATGTTGAATCGACAGAGTTATTGCTGAGCACGACATCATCAAGGTTTACCGATGTGTCGACGGCGTCAATGGCGCCGCCGTCGAAGGCAGAAAGGTGTCGGACACTGTTGGTAATCGTGAGACCGGAAATTGTGACGGTCCCATCGCCCACAGTTTTGAGCGCGAACGCGTGGTGAATGCCAGCACCAGAAATCGTGAGAGCAGCCGAACCTGGCCCCGTGATGGTGAGGCTTTCGGTGACGTCAGGAAGATCGCTGGCGAGGGTGATCGTCCCGGTGACGCCTGAAGCAAAGTTGATGGTGTCCGCGCCCGCAGCAGCGTTGGCATTAATCATCGCTTGGCGCAACGAACCAGCACCCGAATCAAGCGTGTTGGAGACCGTGAGCGTTGTCGCTCCGGCCGGGCCAGCGAGCCCGATGAACAGCGCAGTGGCAAGAGTGCCCACCCCGGCTCCGGCGGTGAGCATTGATCCGCCTGCAGCGAGGGCGG
>WLMU01000122.1 GCA_009700115.1 Actinomycetota bacterium | reverse complement strand
CTATCTGCATTCCGTTTGGTTTTTCATCTGGGTCTTACTAAACGTCGGCCTCGTCGGTTCGGCATTGAAGTTTGATCCATTCCCATTTGGGTTGTTGACGATGATTGTCAGCCTTGAGGCGATCTTTCTGTCGACCTTTGTGATGGTGAGTCAGAACCGGCAAGCAGCTAGGTCAGATTTGCGGGCACAACTCGATTTCGAAACGAATCTTCGTGCCGAGATTTGGGCCATTCATATCGGCGCAAAATTGGGCATCGATCACGAACATGTGGAAGACATCGTTCGTCAAGCGATCGAGGCGTCTGATGGCACAAGCGCGCCGAAGGGCCTGTGACCAGACGTCGTCTGAGGTTCGGATTGGCTGGAGTGGCACTGCTCGGGCTGCTCGGCCCGGTGGGCTGTGGCTCGGGTACACGCCAAGACGCGAACCCATCGGGTGGATCGGGCGGCGAGGTCGCCGAGTCGACCACTGCTGCACCTACGACAACAACGACAATCAAGGTCTATGCCCCCACCGCCTTCGACCAAACAGATGCGCTCCTTGCCGAACGAGTGAAGGCAGCAGGACTCGCTGGTGGGATGGTGCGTCTCAGTCGTGCCGATGGATCGATTATTCACGAGAAATCCATCGGGTCAATTTCCGGTTCAACCGCGCTTTCGGTCGCGTCATCGACAAAGTGGATCACCGCAGCGGTCCTGATGACCTTTGTCGACGGTGGTGTTATCGGTCTCGATGACGATATTTCGAGATGGCTTCCGGAGTTTGTATCCGACAAGCCATCGATCTCTGCTCGGCAGTTGCTCGATCACACGTCGGGGGTCCGAGACAACACTTGTCAGGGCGGCGGCATGTCTCTTGCCGCATGCGTCAAAGCGATCGCCAGTTCCGCACGTCAGTTTCCGGCGGGCTCAAAGTTCTCGTATGGGAATTCGGACTTCCTTGTCATCGGTCGACTGGTAGAGGTGCTCGGTCAGTCAGATTTCGCCACTATTGCGAAGCAACGAATCACCGGGCCGTTGCAGATGGACGCGACCACATGGCCGGGAGCACCGTCGATGGCGAATTCCGCGTTTGGCGTTCGCGTGACCGTGGATGATTACGGGAAATTTCTCAGCATGGTCTTGCATCGAGGCATGGTTAATGGAACGAAGGTTCTGAGTGAACCCGCTGTCGCAATGATGGTGTCGAATCAAGTAGCGGCCTACGACACAACGAAAGACTTTTCGGTGGGGATCACCAAGATCCCTCGTTATGGACTTGGATGTTGGCCCGACGTCCTCGATGAGTTCGGGGCGACAGTTGTCGTGAGCGGTAATGGGGGAATGGGTTTGTATCCGTGGGTTGATTACTCCACGAATACGTGGGGAATCATTGGAGTGCAAGACGAACGAGGGGCACAAGTAGCGGTGCCAGCGTCGCAGAAGGTTGAACTTGAGGCCCGGGCTGCGATCGCTCGGTAGTGTCCTTCCATGTCCAATCGCCATCTGCTCGCTCGCGCCACTTTGATCATCAGCCTCGTTATTGCTGTAACAGGATCACTTCTGACATTGAACCCACTGCCGGCCGGAGCCCACGCGATCGTTGACCTTAAGAACTCCGACGCGATCGTGGGCCGCACCAGCGCCATGACCCTCGAGATCCAACACGGGTGCATCACCGGTGGCGGCGGCACTGTGAAGTTCGTAGCGCAGTTCGCGGCAGCGTTTGGTGAGGTCACCCCCGGTTCGGTGCCCGGATGGACCTCGGTAGTTACGAGTGGCATAACGACCACGACCGGCACGACGACCACGACGGCAGATGGTCAAACGGTGACCTGGACCACGAACGGCGCGGCGCAGCCGTTCTCGACCGCACTCATCGTTCCCCTCAAAGTTCGCTGGCCGAATCGGGCGGGCGCCTACGGCACGGTGGTTTCACAAACGTGTAGTAATCCCGCTGATGAGACCGTGTGGAGCACGCCGGCTCAGCCCGCCACCGCTGGCGTACCGTCACCGCCATTAACTCCGTTGGCGACGGTGTGCGTGTTGCCAGAGCGTCTTACGAAATCGTCCACTTGGCCGAAGCGCACGACGCGGACAATTGAACGGCTCTGCTCGACATTGCGCTAATCGCTTTACTCATAGCGCGAAAACTTTCCGATTTTTCGACGAGGGCAACACGCGCTGAATCCAAATACAACGCTGTCGCTAACAGTTTGAGAAACTGGACAGCGGGTGGTTGCGGTTACCAACCCAGCGAATGCTGATCGACAACTTGTGTTCGGCTCGTTGTTGGTGGAACGGGTCTGCGAGACTTCGGTCGTGAATCGCTGGGACTCAGTGCACGCCGGTGCGCTCGCTGATGGCAAGGGCTGGTACTTCGATCCCGACACGAGGCTGTTGGTGTTGACGGAGATCTCCCTTCTTGCGAGAGGTCACTGTTGCAGTTCTGGATGTCGCCATTGCCCGTACCCGCTCACAGCCACCGAATCGAACGGGCCCGAACCGTCCGGCGAAGTTCGGCACTAGAGCGGCGGGCTGTTCGTCAAGATGGACTAACCACGCACAAGTGGGGCCCTCTTGTGCAGCGATCCCATACCTACTTTGGGTGCGATGGTGAGTCGGTCTGTAAGCGGGGGACGTTCACGGTTACTTTGCTGAACTGCGGAAATGCTGACATCTCCTGAAAACTTATGGAGAAAGTCCGCACTCACGTTCACGCAATTTCACTGTGTTTCTATTCCTATTGCGGACAAATCGCGGACACGATCTAAGGATGAATTGCGCTATCTAGGTGGTGGTGGAAGTGGCGCGCTAGGTGGTGGTGGAAGTGGCGGATCGACTACTGCAACTGGCTTCTTCTTTTTTGTGCGAGGGCGGAGATGACGACTGAAGGTCGAGGATTCGACTTGGTTCCCATCGTCGTCAACTTGCAGCGAACGGGGACGGGAGTCTTGACGAGATCCCGGATCTCATCGAGTGTCGTCTTCGTCAACTTGTCCACGTTCACGCCCTGCACGCGCACCCAGATCACCTCGTGTCCATTGCTCTTCCCGTGGACGAGGTAGGCGGTTCCTTCCCACCACTCTGGGTACCGATACTTGGCGAAATTCTTCTTGAAGATCGCGCAACTCTCAGCGATGTGGTCCGTGTGAACCCGGAAGTGGTAACTGCCACCCGCGGTGTAGAGAAGATTCTGGAGATCGAATCCGGAAAGGTCGACAAAAGGCTCGTCGGCCGCGATTGGGCCTGCGACCCAAGTCCGCTTTTTCCCGCCAAATAGTCCCATGCCATCTCCCGCCTAGATGTCACTTCTAAGGCTAGGTGATTATTGAGCCAAGAACTCCTGCGCCATGTGGAGGAGAGGCCGAAGCAAGGTCGTCTCCCATTGATCCCGAAGATCTTCTCAACCAAATGGTGCCTCCACTGTCACAGCAACTGGTCAATTGATTCGGGGACTAACACTTAGAGGGCTGTGCAGGCCACTAGCCAAGGCGTGTAATTCCAAAATCCCCAAACACAAAGCTGGTCAGCCTCAAGTGGTACGAGCCAAACCCCTGCATCGCCTGATCCGAACACGCTGCCATTGCCATTGACCGAGTACTTCTTCACGCCGCCGGAATACCACCAAATCACCAAGCGCGAGGGCCAACTTGCTCCGAAAGAAATTCCGGTATCTTCTCCTCTACCTGAACCCCAAGTTGGTTGACGTGTCGCAGAAATCCAGCCAGTTGGCTCCGGGGGCCCCGGATCCGTCCACGTCGTGGGCGATGTGGCTGGAAACGTCGACGTGGGATTTGAAGGTGCTTGAGTCGGGGCCGGAGCATTGCCGCATCCGTTGAAGTAATTAGAGCAAAGGGGAAGCGTCGTCGTTGACAATGATTCGGTTTGGGACGACGTTGTGGCGTTCGGTGACCCCAAATTTGAAACATCACCCGCACCACCGCTTTGTGTGGTCGCGTCAGTTGCCGAAGATGATGCTTGGCTGGTTTGGGAATCATTGGAGGATGCGACTTGGGCGGACTGAGACGAATTTGAATCGCTTTGTGAAAGGACGACAGCACCACTGATGCCGCCACCGATTAAAATCACTGCCGCCACAAAGAGTGCATACATCTCAAGTCGTGATGCACTGCCGCCAAAGATTTTCGCCATAAAGGAAGCCTATGGCCTAGAAGACCGCGCAACACCGGCGACGGGATACCGCCGGGGTCAATGAACTAGGCGGAAAGAATCAAGAAGGCGGAGGAAGATTCAAAAGTGCTCGAACTGTTGATGCATAACCTGCCTGTTCGCCTTGAAGCCGCTTGCTGGTGTCCGAAATCGAGGCATATTGGAATGGCTTTGCGTCTTTGAGCGTTCGAAGCAGTGATGCTTGTTGCATTGCATTTTGGGCCAGCTGAGTAATTGCCTGCTTGGCCGCTTCAGGCCAACTTGAGCGAAGGAGCGTGTTTCCGAACAGCTCCACTGCCTCCGCATAAGGCGTGGTTGCAGCCTCGACCGCTACCGAGTCAGACGCAGAGATTCCCGGCAACTTTTCCTGATAGGTCCGTTGAGCGCTATTCACAGGCGCAACAATTGCCAGGTACTGAGCCCCATAATCAATCGCAACCGTTGTCGTGGTCGAAACTTCCGTAGTCATCGGCGCAGATGATGAACCACCGCCGCAACCAGCGAATAGCAACGCCGCAATCGATACCGCCAGAACTCCCGCCAAAGTTTTCGCCATGACGGAATTGTATTCACTTCATCGATAATGCTGCAGCGGCTGTTCGTGATGTCGTTGCTGGCAACTACCGCAACAACCTGACGACACAGCAACTCAAAGACGTCCTGCGATGCTTGGAGCTTGTCCTGCCGCCGGAGACGTTGAACTAGTTGCTACCCCACCAAGAGGTCGTTGCTGTCATGCGATAGTCGGCCCCGTTCGGGTACCTCTGGAAAATCCAAGTCGTGAGTTTGCACGACTGAAGTTCAGCTAATGCTCTATCCCGTTCGACGCGATTGGCCCTCTCTACGCGGGAGTTTTCAACACCAAACGCAGGCACGTAGTAATCATGAAAGATTATCTCCAAACTATTGACTGCACTGATTGCCAGTTGATTTTCCCATTCGACATTCAATTTCGAAATTAGCGATTGATTAGGGACGCAAATTGTTGTGGTCGGAATCGGCGGAAGTGGTAGAGCCTGTGGGGCAGATCTCGTCGTGGGTGGCTGCTGTGGAGATTGTGTTCCCGGAACTTCGCTGACGACGGGTTCAGTTGTCGCCGGGACAGTCTCTACAAACGTCGTTGTTGTGGATGTCTCGACAACTGCGACTTGCGACGGACTTGAGCCATCACTCGTCACAACAATCGCACCAGCGATGCCACCACCGATCAAAACCACTGCCGCAACAAAAAGTGCATAGACCTCAAGCCGTGATGCACTACCGCCAAAGATTTTCGCCATGTCTGAATCCTACGGCCTAGAAGGCTGCGCAGCACCGGTCATGGGATGCCACCGGAGACGCTGAACTAAAGCTATTGGCCGCGTTTAGGAGAGGCATTCATTTGTAAGCGAACTCCCCCATCCCTGTAAAAATGGAGTAATGAGGGTCGACGAATAGCGAGGCCCGGTACATCTTGGTGGGGATCACGGCTCCGGATGGAGACAGGATCTGAAGCGTCATCGACAGCACGTTTCCAGTGCTGCTGACATTTCCGGTGATCTCGACAATGACGGTGTGGGCAACAGCGTCGGTCCCGTCACTGTCCCAGTAGGTGAGTGAAGCATTCGGCGGATCGGCACTGAAAGAATCCTTGCCGCTGGCGGTCCACAGCGCTGCGAACTCTGTGGGTGTCAAGGCTCGCGTTACCCGATTGGGGCGGTCGGTGAATCCGAGGAGGTTTCCTACTGGCACACTCAACACGCTCGAGGACTGGTCGAAGCCAGTGGTTCCATCTGATTGCAAAGAAAACAGCCAGGACTCCTTTGTCGTGGTGTCAGTTTTCGCGTCGCTGCCGCATCCAGCGAAGAGCAAAGCCGCAATCGATAACGCCAGAACGCCCGCCAAAGTTTTCGCCATGACAAGAGTTTACGCCGGAGGCGGAGGCGGAGGGGGTGGCGGAGGAGTTGCTTGAACCATCGGAAGGGGCCAAACCGTGACCGGACGCTGGACTAGATCCGCTTCGAATCCATGACCTCCGACATACCGCGGTCGCTTTTTGGATTG
This sequence comes from Actinomycetota bacterium, assembly GCA_009700115.1. GTDB lineage: Bacteria > Actinomycetota > Acidimicrobiia > Acidimicrobiales > Acidimicrobilacustridaceae > Acidimicrobilacustris. The sequence continues at coordinate 44 of WLMU01000122.1, read as the reverse complement.
CAGCGGGAGCCAGTCCGAAGGAGATCGCCGTTCGTGCTGGGCAT
>WLMU01000121.1 GCA_009700115.1 Actinomycetota bacterium | reverse complement strand
TCCTCCTGGAAAAGTCACGACGATGGCGTCGGCCGATGTGGCGAGCAAGACCTGGTCATCGAGTTCACGATTCGGTCGGTAGATCACCGACGCATCAGTTCGACCGAGCAACCAACGGACTGACATCGAACACACACCACAGTCATCGTCGAACCACACGGTGAGCTCGCCATGAATTCGCTGACGAGGAAGCAGTTTTGGAAGTCCAATACGAACATGCACAGCAGACGCGTGATGAACAATCGGATCACCGTCCACCTCGAATCCGGCAATGGACGCGAGCCCGGTATCGGACCCGATGAATCGCGCAGTCGTGAGCGGCCACGGTTCGTGTTCGACAGGGGCAGTAACTAAGCGTCCACCGCGAGTCTTTGCATAGAGCCGCCACCGAGACGTGAGGAACGTCGCAAGGGAATCGTCGACGATTGGAGCAACGTCTTGTTCATCTACCGAAACGGCAAGGCTCCCCTGCGCTCGTTCCGGCCAGATCCGATCAACGGTCCAAACGATTCGCGATCGCTCGTGACTCACCTCGACATCGCCTTTGTCGTAGGGAAGGGCGAACCCGATTCGCGCGACGATCGCCGGAAGCCAGTTGGCAACATCAAGAGAGCAAAACCACACCCCAGGTCCTTCGGGCCCAATTACGTAGGTGCGCACGTTGAATTCAAGAAACTGATGCGTTGTCGGAATCGCTGGGAGCCCACGCAGTCGTAGCGCATCCATTTCGAAACCAACAAGCGAAACCCACGCTTGTCCGTTATGGGTATCGACCCTGAGCCCCGGGGAAAGTAGCGCTTCAACCGAAGCTGTGGAAACCGGCCAATGCGCAAACGTGACGTCGCGCCACACCTGTGTCATCACTGGCCGCGTAATGGCGTGCGGGCACAACGGGCTGCGGGGATGCTCGCTCGTCGGTTCGCCCGCGGTGGTCATAGCTCTGACGGTACCGGTATCAGCGAGATTCACTACTGCCCAGACAGAAGAAGTAGAGCCTGCTGGCCTTGCACCGTGTAGAACAACGCGATGGATCACATCGCTACTCTTCGCACCGAAGGCTCTCGGCTGTCCGCCGCTGCCCGACAAGCCGGGCTCGATGCCCCCGTGGAGCACTGCCCCGGCTGGACCGTTGGACGACTTCTTGGCCACACGGGCAAAGTCCTGCAGCGCACAACGGTCTGCGTCGCCGATGGCCTGCTCAGCGCGCCTGCCGATGATCGCTTTGGAAGCCTTCCGCGGGATGAAGCACTTTTTGATGCCTTCGACGAGATCCTCACCAATATTTGCGAGACGCTCGCCATGTGCGATCCGGACGGACCGTCTTGGAATTTCAGCGGCGAGAACTTCGACAATGCGTTTTGGATGCGGCGGATGACACACGAAGTCGAAATCCATCGTTGGGACGCTCAGAACGCTGCAGGTGTTGCCATTGACTCGTTTGATGAGGCTTCGGCCGTCGACGGAATCGATGAACTACTGACCGTGTTGATGCCAATTTTGTCGGCGGTTAAGAACCCGGAACTCTCTTCGAGCTTTCACCTTCACTGCACCGACGCATCGGGTGAATGGCTCACGACATTCGTCAATGGTCAACCCACCACGATTCGCGAACACGCCAAAGGCGACCTCGCCGTGCGCGGCCCCGCATCGGGTTTGTATGCATGGGCGTGGAACCGCGGCTCGATCATCGCCAATGGGCTCGATACTGCGGGCGACGATTTACTCCTTGACGCATGGGCAAGCATCGTTCCCTGAATACGTGAACCGCATCTGTCAGCGGAAAAAGGTCCACCAAATACTGAAGCTCACCGTGATGACACTGATCACGAGACCACCGATCACTACTGGCCGTGACACGTTTCCTTCGGCATCGGCGGGTAGGCGCTTTCGAACACGCTCAAGAAGCTTGCGGGCGTAGGGAACATCGGACGCCAAAAGCGCCAGGCCTGCGGCAATGGTGACAAGGCCTGGTCCTGGCAACGGAAGCATCAAGAGCCCCGCAACAAGAACAACGACGCCGAGAGTCATCCGGCCGATCCGAATGAGAATGTGTCGCTTCGCTTGGGCGACTGATTCTTCATGACGCCCGGTTTCAAACTCGGCCTCGATTGCGGCCTGTTCAAATTCCTCAAACCGTTGTCGAGGCCCGCGATGCGAAGGATCTGTCATTCGTCGTCACTCGAAGAATCGGCACGTTCCGCTCTGTGACGAACGATGAACTTCCAGAGCTCAACAGCCATGAGTAGCGCTGCTGGCGGAATAAGGCAGATCCCCCATTGCGAAATGGAAAGCGGTTCCGTTTCAAACAGTTTTCGCAGCGGCTCGACAACCGTTAGCAGGACCTGCATGGTGAAAACAAAGACAACTGATGCCCAAAGTTTCCAGTTTGAGAAGGTGTATTTCGAAAATACCGTTGCCGTTTCGGATCGAGCGTTAAAGACATTCACGAGTTGTGCAAAAACGAATGCGGTAAACGCCATCGTCATGGCCACGATTGGACCCTGCCCGTCAGTAAGTCCAGGCTGGTAATTCTGAATCGCATACATGTACACGGCCAACACGCCGCTCGCCGTGACAAGGCCCTGCAGAACCACCTGCGTCATTCGCTTGCGATTCAAGATTGGCGAATCTGAAGGCGCTGGATTTCTATGCATTAAACCCGGAGCTGGGGCATCGACGCCGAGGGAGATCGCCGTAGGTCCGTCGGCAATCAAGTTCACCCACAACACCTGCAGCGGGGTGAACGGCACGTGCTGACCAAGAAGCGATGCACCGAGAATCGTCGAGATTGCACCGATGGCAGTGGCAACCTGAAAGCGAACGAACTTCAAAATGTTGTCGTAGACAGCACGACCACCGCGAACGGCGTCGACAATGGTGGCGAAATTGTCATCGGCCAGAACCATGTCACCGGCTTCTTTGGTGACTTCGGTGCCAGTGATTCCCATAGCCACGCCGATATCGGCACGACGAAGGGCTGCGGCATCGTTCACGCCGTCGCCGGTCATTGCAACAATTTCGCCGTTCGAACGGAGTGCTTCGACAACACGTACTTTGTGCTCCGGCGACACGCGAGCGCATACGGCAATGTTGCTAATGCGTGCCGAGAGTTCTTCGTCTGACATCGCATCGAGGTCGTCGCCGGTCACGACTTCGCCCTCAATGCCAAGTTGCGCCGCAATTGCACCGGCGGTGACAGCATGATCGCCAGTAATCATCTTCACGTCAATCCCGGCTCGGTGACAAAGCGCAATCGCATCGCGAGCTTCAGTACGTGCGGGATCGACAATCCCAACAAGAAGTTCCAGGCGAAGTTCGCTCACCCATGCATCAGGATGAACAACGACGCCCTCGGTGTCGATGACCTCTGCAGCCGAGAGGCGACGAGTCGCCACTGCCAACACTCGCATCCCTTGAGATGCCAGTCGATCGTTTTCGGCGCGACGGAAGCCCCGCTCAGACTCGCTCAGCAGCAGTTCGATGCCGTCCTGCCCGGCAAATGTTGATGACAAACCAAGTACGACATCGGGCGCACCTTTGACGCAAAGCAGGACATCACTCTGCGGATCATCTGGATCGATGCGATGGAAGGTCGCCATGTATTTCGTGGCCGAATCGAATGGCACTTCTCCGAGCCGAGGCCGAAGAGCCCGTTCAACCACTGCGTCGAGCCCAGCCTTTGCAGCAAGTACAACAAGAGCGGCTTCGGTCGGGTCGCCGATAATGGCAGGCCCATCCTCGACATCGGTGACAAGCACCGCGTCCGAACACAACACCGCAGGAAGCAGCGCAGCGGAGGCGACATCGCCACCTACGACGTGCCCGCCCGCCGAAGTTATGGACCCAGCAGTGCCGTAGCCACCTCCGCTCACCAACCACACCTGACCGCCACGAATTGCTTCGTGCGCAGTCATCTGATTGAGCGTCAGTGTTCCGGTCTTGTCGGAACAGATGACTGAGGTTGAGCCGAGCGTTTCTACCGAGTGCAACCGCTTCACGATGGCGTTTTGTTTCGCCATCTTTGAAATACCGATCGCGAGAGTCACGGTGACAACTGCAGGAAGCCCCTCGGGTATTGCGGCAACGGCGAGGGCCACAGCACCGAGAATCGCTGTAGTGAACGACTCACCGACAAGGAGTTGCACGATGAACACCACAGTGGCTGCCACGCCCGCGATGATGGCAAGGGTTTTGCTGAGCGCATCGAGTTGTCGTTCAAGTGGCGTCTTGGAGGGTTTCGCCGATACCAACAACTCGGCAACCTTCCCCATCTCGGTAGTCATGCCCGTGCTCGTCACAACAACTTCGGCGCGACCCCGGCTGACGGTGGTGTTCATGAACACCATTCCAATGCGGTCGCCAATGGGGCCATCGGCGACTGTCACCGCATCAGCGCGCTTTTCGACTGGCACCGATTCGCCGGTCAGCGAAGACTCATCGACCGATAGGTTCGCTGCCAACATCAAGCGACCGTCGGCTGGGACTCGATCGCCAGCTTCAAGAAGAACAAGGTCGCCAGGAACGAGTTGGTCCATCGCAACTTCGTCGGTAAGTCCGTTCCGGCGCACCCGCACGCGAGTGATGAGCATTTTCTCTAAGGCGGCTAGTGCATTCGATGCTTTCGCCTCTTGTGCGTAACCAAGAATGGCATTCACGAAAAGCACAACAAAGATGATGATGAGATCCTTTATGTCGCCGAGAACGCCGGCGATCAGACCCGCGCCCGCAAGTACATAGACAATCCCTGTGCGGAACTGATCGAGAAACACCCGCAGCTTCGAACGCCGAGGTGGTTCGGCCAAACGGTTCAGACCAACTACACCCTGTCGCTCGGCCACGTCTGCCGCAGACAGCCCAACGCCACAATCAACTGCAAGCTGCGCAGCAACCTGATCGCTGGTGAGAGCGCTCCAGTAGCTGGGCTGTGGTTGCATCGATTCGAGGGTCATCAAGAAACTCCGGTCATGTCACATGGACGATTGGGGAACCGAGGTTGGTTCTCCGACCGGAGGTCTCTCCCGCTCACCCAAGCCGTTTCGGACTCAGACGAACCAGCGGCACCGGGAGCTCGGGCCCGAGAGCCGTTGCGCCGTGATGACGACACCGCTGTGATGGGATACTCCCCTCACTGTTTTAAGAGTATTGCCGCAAAAGGCGACGGTTGCATGGTCAGGATGAACTGACCATGCGCCACGGGGATTTAGCCAACGAGAATCTTGCGAACTGCGTCTTCACATTCCGCCATCGCCAGAACCATGACCTCGTCGCCCGCACCCAGCGTGACGTCACTATGTGGGAAGACGACCTTGCTGTCACGAACGATGGCCACGATCGTGGCCTCGCGGGGAAGGCCAAGATTTTCGATCATTACGCCATTGGCTGGTGAACTATCGGCAAGTCGAATCTCGGAAAGCCGCGCCGAATCGTTCTCGAAGCTCATGATGCGAACGAGCGAACCAACGGTGACTGCCTCTTCGACAAGTGCGGTGAGCATGTGAGGGGTTGAAACAGAAACGTCGACGCCCCAACTCGCGTTGAACATCCACTCATTCGCTGGGTTATTCACACGAGCCACAACACGCGGCACGCTGAATTCCTGCTTCGCAAGAAGCGAGATCACCAGGTTGTCTTCGTCGTCACCTGTTACGGCCACGACCACATCGGCGCGATCGGGTTCGGCCTTTGCGAATTCAGAAACTTCACAACCATCTACGACAAGCCACTTCACGCCTGCCGGTTCGCCGTCGGCCTGAGCCTGTGCAACACGAGCGGGATCGACTTCGACAATAAGAACTTCGTGACCGGCCTGTTGGAGTTCAGTGGCAATGTACGTGCCCACATTTCCGCCACCTGCAATGACAACGCGCATCAGTGATGTCCTCCTTGACTCGGTGCCGACGCAAGATGTCGATCGAACTCTCCAATGTGATCTCCATCAATAGCAACCCAGACAATGTCGCCCTCTTGGGCAAGAAGCGCAGGACTGACGAGTTGTGCAACTCCAAGTCGGGTGAGAGCTACAACTCGCGAGCGACCTTCGGCTTCAAGATCAACGAGCGGACGACCCGCCCAAGAAACGGGAACGACGCGTTCAACAAGACAGACCCGAGCACTGGGGTCGACCCACTCGACACCGTCAGTGTCGGGCTGGATGCGACGAAGTACTCGTTCGATCGCCCACTGCACGGTGGCGACCGTTGAGATGCCAAGACGTTCGTAAATCGCGGCGCGGCGCTGATCGTAAATACGAGCGACAACGCGATCGACGTGGAAGAACTC